>JAUHZF010000326.1 GCA_030426145.1 Polyangia bacterium | reverse complement strand
CCCGGTCACATCGCGCGCCCACCTCGGAGGGAAAGCCCACCCGAGTATCGATGGCGCGCGCGTCGTCGTCACAGTCGGGATAGGGCGCCTCCCCGCCGAGCATCCACTTGGCTGCGCTCGCGAGCCCGTCGAAGTCGGTGTGACAGACGACGGTATCGACGACCCCAGCCGCCGCGACCACGTCGGGGGTGACCATCTCGGGGCAAGCGCCATGCTGGGCCTTGGTCGCGAGCGAGAAGCGCGGGTCGTCGGCAAAGCGCACGTGATGTTGGCTGTCGTGATGGTCGACCCAGGCCGCGAGACGCTCGCCGAGCTGGTCGATGAACTTCAGCGTCGTACGTTCGAACCCGTTGCGCCGTCCGCCGCTCTCAGAAGCGAATGCGATGTCGACGACCGCCACCCGGCCCTCGAGCTTGGCCACCTTGGGGAGCTTGCGGGGCGTGCCGAAGGCGAGCTTCAGCGGAAGGGAAGGGTCGTGATCGTGCCCAAGGGTCATGAGAGGGTTGGGTATAGTGGGAAAATCCCTGGAGCCAAGGAGATCGACCTCATGCCACGCGCCGCCCGGACCAGCCTCGCCCTCGCCGCTCTCGCCTCCATCTGGGGCCTGACGCAGCAGGACGTCGCTGCCGCGCCCCCCGTTCCCGTCGTCCCCATGCAAGCGGCCCCGGCCGCGCCCACGTCGTGCGTGGTGGAGGGCACCACCCCCGTTCCAGCCAATACCATGGTCTTCGACCAGCAGAAGGGCGGGCAGGCCATCGCGAAACTCACCGGCCCGAGCCTCCCGCTGCGGATCACGTCGTTCCCCGAGCCCTTCGCCGGCCGCATGTCGCTCGAGACCTCGCGCGGGGGAAAGCAGCTGCGCATCGAAGGTTGGGTCGACACCAGCAAGGTACGCCTCTTCGCGAAGCAGGACATCCCCCTCGTGGGCACGAACATCTGGCTGACCAAGGGCATGCCCCTCGACGTGAAGCACACTCGCGCCACGGGCTTCGCCATCGCCCACCACATCCTCGGCAGCGATGACCAGACCATCACCGGCGCCGCCCCGTGCGGCGCCGTTCAGCTCGAGTTCCCCACCTTCACCTCGCCCGAACTGCCTCGCGGGGCGCGCACGTTCCAGATGAAGAAGGACCAACTGGAACTCTACACCGAGCCCGGTGGTGACCGCGTCTTCACCCTGAAGATGGAGTCGGACACCCGCAAGGTCTTCTGGAGCACCGAGGTGCGCGCGGGCTACGCCCATGTCTTTTCGCGCGCCGACATCACCATCGACGCATGGGCGCGGTTGTCGGACTTGAGCTACCTGCGGCACGCCGAGCTCTTCGACCTCGAAGCCATCGCGCCCAAGCCCCTCGCGAGCCCAACCCTCGCCATTCAAGATCCCCCCACGCCGCTGGTGGCCATCAAGGCGCTCCCGATTCACCGCAAGGCTGCGAACGGCACCCCGATCGGGGAAGTCGAGGTGGGTGCCAAGTTCTACCCGATGGAGCAGAGCGGTGACTGGACCAACGTGATGCCCGTCGGCCTCGCCGTGCTCCCGCCGGACAGCGGCGGCTTCTGGGTGCGCACCGCCGGTCTGCCGAAGAAGAAGGACGAAGCCTCCTCGCGCTGACCCACGACGTGGCCGCGGGCCCGCGCTATGGACGGGGGCACATGCCTGTTTCCCCCGTGGTTCGTCCCGCTGGCTCGTTCGTCGGTCTCGCCGCTTTGCTCGGGGCCACGAGCGCCCTCGCTGCGCCTACCGAGGTGCAGCCGTCTGCGCGCCAGAACGCGCTGGTGGTCGCCGTCGAAGGCAAGTTCATCGTCGCCCGCGCCTGTGCAGCGCTGGCCGGCTGCACGACCACAGGTGGGGAGCGCTTCGCGATGCCCGCCGAGGTCGACGCGAGCCGGGCCGAGATCGAGTCCATTCGACTCGACGGCACCCACCGGGTGGCGCTGGTCACCGCACCCCACAACGCGGGCGGACGCTGGATCACCATCCTGTTCGCCAGCGACAAGGGCAAGGCGCCCACGGTGCAGCGCATCAAGGGCACCCTCGACCAGCCGACGGGGGTGGAGGGCGAGCGCAGTTTCCGGTTGCTCATCCGCGAGAAGGTGCGCGACGGAACACGTCTCTCGTTCGGGTCTCGCTACGAGAACGCCGAGGTTTGCGGGCGCCCGGCGGTCATTAGGGTGAATACCCTCGACCCCAAGGAATGGACCTTGAAGCCCACCGGCGCCCACAGTCTCACCGCCGCCGAGCGTGAGGGTGCGACGGCGTTGAATGCGTCGAAGGTGGCTCGGCCCTTTGGTCTGGAGCAGCCCCACGCGCTCTCCCACCGCCTGGCATCGAGCGCGGTGACGAAGAAGAGCAACGGGGCCACGGACCGAGCGCTGAGCACCCGCTGGGCCGAGAGCCTGCCCGGCGACGGCGCGGGTGAGTTTCTCGCGCTGACCGCGCCCCTCGACGTGCCGCTGCGCGGTCTTGCTTGGGTCGTGCGCGGCGACGACAGCCCGGAGGCGGCCGCGCCGCGGCAGTTCTACGTCGCCACAGACCAAGAGCTCTTCGTGGTCACCGCCCCTGAGGACGCGGCCTCGAGCGCGCCCGGCACCGTGTACGAGGTGCGCTTTCCCCAACCGCTGAAGACCGCCTGCGTGTCGGTGGTCCTCGCCGGGGGCTTCGTCGCGGAAGGGCGCGATCAGGTTGGCCTCACCGAGCTCCGCGCCATCACCGACTTCGACGGCATGGACGAGAAGACGCTGGCCGGCAAGCTCGACGGCCCCGAGGCCGATGCGGCGGAGGCCCTGCTCCTCCGGTCGGGCAAAGAGGGAATCGCCGCCACAATGGCCGTGTATCCCGACCTCAGCTTCGCAGCGCGGCAGCGGGCCCTCGACGTCGTCGACACCGGTGGTTGCGCACAGGTGGCCGACTTCTACGTGGACCGCATCACCGGGGTCGGTGCCGGTGCCGACTTCGAGCCTGCGCTCGACCCCGTCGCGCGACTCGCGCGCGACAAGCTCCGCAGCTGCCGAAGCCGAGGCACCGATGCCCTCATCACCGCCGTGAAGCGCGAAGCCCCGGGGCAGCGGCGGGTCTGGGCCGCGCGAGAGTTGGCCGGGCTCGACCCGCGCCGCGCCATCGCGCCCATCCTGGAGGTGCTCACCGATGGCTCGACCGCGCCGGAACGATCGGGCCAAGCCGACGACGTGAGGCGGCGCCTCCGCGGTGCGCTCGCGATCGCGGCGCGAAACGAGCGGGCCAAAGCGGCGGTGGCAGAAGCCCTCGCCCCGGGGGCCTTCGATGCCCTCGGGAAGGTGGCCAAGGTCGACTTCCTCCGGGCCGTCGGTCCCGCCCTGACCGACGTCTCGGGGGGGGCCGAGGCCTTTGCCCGGGCGCGTTCGGATACCAGCTTCCGAGCCAGCTACCTCTTGCTGGAGCCCGCCGCCCATCTCGCGGCCAAAGGCGACACCAAAGCGCGTGACTTCATCCGTCAGAGCCTGAAGGGCAAGAGCGCGCCCCTGCGCCGCAAGGCGGCCGAAGTGGCCGCCCTCGTCCCCGCCCTCGCCGCCGATCTCCGAGCTGCCCTCGACGACGACAACCCCCGGGTCCGCCAGACCGCGCTCGCGTCCCTCGCCGAAGGGGCGAAGCTCGACCCCGCGATCGAACCGCGGGTCATCGCGCTGCTCGAGAAGGACCCTTGGCCCTTCGTGCGGGTGGGCGCCGCCGACGCCCTCGCGCGCGCCCCACGCACCGACACCGGCGATGAGGCCCTCGTCGCCGCCATCGAAGATACGACACCGCGGGTTCGTCGCGCCGCGTTGCGTGCCCTGGGCATGAGGGGCAGCGTGGGAGCGGGACAGGCCATCCACGAGGTCGCCGACGATCCCAAGGCCCGCATCGATACCCGCATCGCCGCCATCGAGGCGCTCGGGCGCCTCTGTCGCCGCGAATCGTCGGAGCTGCTCTACAAGCTCGCCCTGCGCGCTGGTTTCCAGCAGCTCCCCTACGACCAACCCCTCGGCCTCGCCGCGCTAGCCTCCCTCGGAGAGATCAAGCCGCCCGACATCCGCGAGCGACTCCAGCGCCTCTACGCGCCCAACGCCGCCGTGGCACCCAACATCAAGAAGATCGCGCGCGACGCCGTGTTCGGCTCCGGTCGCTGCCCCGCGCCGCGCCCCGACGCCTGACCTCAGGCCTCGATCATGCCCTCGCCCACCAAGAAGGCGTAGGTCTCTTCGAGGCCCTCGCGTAGGGAGGTCGGCTCGTAGCCGAGCTCGCGTCGGGCTTTGCTGATGTCGGCCTGACGGTTCATCTGCAGCAGCATCACCGCAGTGGGGGTGAGCCGCTGAGGTGTATTGGGCGCGAGCTGACTCGCCACGCCGTAATAGAGGCGCGCCACCCGATCCATGACGGCGGGGTTGAGCATGCGGACCCGGTTGGGCCGACCACAGATCTCGCCGAAGATGTCGAGCAGCCCCGACAGCGACGAGAACTCGGTGCTGATGGTGTACTTCTCTCCGCGACGGCCGTGCGTCATCGCCAGCACGTGGCCTCGTGCGAGATCCTGAGCGGTCACGAAATCGATGCCGCCCGGGATGAGCGCCTTGAGCTTGCCGGCGGCGAACTCACACAAGACCCGTCCCATGCGCGACGGCAGGTAGTCGTAAGGCCCGACCACGCCGGTCGAGGTCGCGACGACGGTGTCGAGCCCGCGCACCGTGGCCCGAAGCGCCTCCAGCTCGGCCAGCACCTTGGTGTAGGCGTAGGCGTGCCAGTCGACGAAGGGAAAGAAGGGCTGGTCCTCCTGGGAGGGCGCGTGGGGCGCATCGGGATCGAATCCCACCGCGGCGAAGCTACCGGTGAGGCACACCCGAGCCACGTCGCTGCGCGCGGCGGCGTCGAGCACGTTCTTCGTGCCCAGCACGTTGATGTCCCAGATCTCCCGCTTGTTGGCCGCGCCAGGGCTGTGGGTGCTCACCTTGGCCGCCACGTGGAAGACCCGCCGACACCCATCGACGGCGCGGGCCACGGCGTCGGCGTCGCGCACGTCACCTTCGACCCGCTCGACGTCGAGCCCTTCGAGCGCGGCATCGTTGGCCCCGGGCTCCACGAGACAGCGTACCGCTTCGCCGTCGTCGAGGAGACGGTGCACGAGGTTGGCACCGACGTGGCCCGTGCCACCGGTGACGAGGACCTTGCCCTCTCTGGGAATGACGACGTCGCGCGCGGAGCTGGATTCGGACATGAGCGGGCAGGACACTGCCCTGCGCCCGGGAACCTGTAAACCGGGCGCTACATCGCGTCGGCGATGTAGCGGGCACAGGGGCGTTCGCCGGGCGGCAGGTCAGGACAAACGAGGTGCAGGCAGCGAAGGTACCGGCTCTGAGGATGCTCACGCTTCAGGCTTCGCGCCGCGTCACAGGCCCCGCCGGTGTCCTCGAGCCGACGCGCCATGAGCGTCTCCTGCCAGGCAGCGTCGTCGGCGAGGACCGAGTCCGGGTAGTCGACGTGGGTCTGGCGAAAGGCTTCGCGCGCGCGGGCGAAGTCGCCGAGGCCATCGCGATAAACCTCGCCGATGCGCATCTGAGCGGCGGGAAACCGCGGCCGCACGTAGCTCCCCCCCACCGACCCCTCGCGATCGGAGAGCATCTCGCGAAGCGCGGCGAGCGCCGCTACGTGGTCGCCGTCGGCGTGCGCGAGGCGCGCCGCGTGCCAGTAGCCGTCGTCGGTGAGATTGCCCTTGGGGTAAGGCCGCACGCGCGCCGTCTCGAGGTAGGCCGCCCGAGCGGCCTCGTGGTCCCCTTCCCGCTCGAAGCTGCGGGCGCGCTCGTAGTGAAGCCTCTGACCGAGCTCGGTGGTCTTCAGCTCGGTCCAGGTCGAGAGCTCCTGTCGGAGCGCAGGCTCGCCACGCGTGGCGGCCGTGTGCTCGCACCAGAGCTCGAGCGCGCGCCGCGCCGACCCGTGATCGGGATACCGCCGAATCGCCACCGCGAGCTCGGCCCAGCCGCGCTCAGCGTCGCCACGCTCGATCTCCACCGTGGCCGCGTCATAGGCGGCGCGTGCAGTGCGGGGGCCATCGGGGCTCACCTTCTTCAAGGCGGCGTAGGCCGTCTTGGCTTCGGACCATCGTTCAGCTCGCTCGAGCATGCGGGCCCGCATGAAGAGCGCTTCGTCGCGATCCTTGAGCCGCTGCGCCCCCTCGGCTGCCGCCGCGAAACGCTCCGCGGCCTCGAGGTAGCGCCCGGACGACTGTGCGCGCTGTGCCGCGCGAAATGGCACGAGGAACGCGTCTCCATAAGCGGGCCCGCCGCACCCCATCAGGCACAGAAGGGAGAGCGCGAGAAGACGCCTCAACCCGCCAGCGCCTCCGCGAAAGCGTCGACCGTCGCCGCCACAGCGTCGTCGAAAGCCTCCCCGACCACGTCAGCGTGGGTCACCAAACGCAGCCGCTTCGGTCCGAAGGGATAAAACGCAACCCCCCGCACGTTCGCCGCTTCCACCACACGTTCGGCGGCGATGGGCACATCGGCGAGCACGATGTTCGTCGGCACCTCCCCTACCGTGACGCCGTCGACACCGCGCAGCGCCTCGGCGAGCCGTTGGGCCGCGGCGTGGTCCTCGGCGAGGCGAGCCCGCTGATGCTCGAGCGCGAAGAGGGCGCCGGCGGCGAGGATCCCCACCTGACGCATGCCCCCTCCCAACATCTTGCGGTAGCGAAGGGCGGCTTCGTCGATGAGTGCGCGCGGCCCCGCCAACGCCGAACCCACCGGCGCTCCGAGCCCCTTGGAGAAACAGACGCTCACGGTGTCGAAGGGGGAGGCAAGCACGTCTTCTTTCACACCGAGGGCCTCGGCCGCGTTCCACAGCCTTGCGCCGTCGAGGTGCATGGCGAGCCCGAGCTCGCGGCAGGCCTCGGCCAGCGGCGCGAGTCGCTCGAGGGGGTACACGGTCCCGCCACCACGATTGTGCGTATTCTCGACCGTCACCAACGACGTGTTCGGGCAGTAGTAGGCGCGTGGCTTGCAGCGCTCGATGACGTCGTCCGGCCCGAAGAAGGCCTCCTCCGTCTGCTCGAACTGCACCCCAGCCCAGGCCCCTCCCGCTCCGGACTCGTAAAAGGCGCAATGGGCACCGCGCCCGCAGATGACCTCGTCGCCGGGGCGGGTATGGCACAGCAGCGCGATCTGGTTGGCCATGGTCCCGCTCGGAACGAAGAGGGCCGCCTCCTTGCCGAGACGACCCGCGACCATCTCCTGCAGGCGTATCACGGTGGGATCTTCGCGATAGACGTCGTCACCCACCTCGGCTTCGGCCATGGCCCGCCGCATGTCGGCGCCAGGTTTGGTCACGGTGTCGGAGCGAAAGTCGAATCGAATCATAGCGCCTCGCGCAGCCCCCATGCGACGTGGGTGGCTACGGTCATGATGGGGATCTGCGAGTTGACGCCCACGCTCGTGGGCAAGACGGAGCCGTCGGCGACGTAGAGCCCCGGCAACTCCCAGCATTGGCCGCGGGGGTCGACGACGCCCCGCCTCGGGTCGTTCGACATTCGTGCGCTGCCGAGCGGATGAAACGCCATGCACTCGATGCGTCGAGGGTCGAGCGGGTCGTTCTCGAGACGGTCGAGGTCGCGGGAGTTGCGAATGGAGTGCATGCCGAAGATGGGCGGAATGACCTCTTCTGCCCCGCCTTCGAGGGCCATCTCCGCGAGGATGCGAATGCTCTTCCGCAGTCGCTGGAGGTCTCGCGGGTCCATACGATAGAAGAGAGCGGGCTCCCGACCGACGCTCGATTGCACCCAGCCCCCACCTTCGTCGTGAACCATGGCGCCGAATACCCCGTAGTGGGGCATCTGGGTCACACGCTCACGGAACTCGGGGCCAACCCCGGGCAGCCCCGCGGCCAGGATGTTGACCGCGCTGTACACACCATTGAGCCAGATCCCTTCTGGATGGTAGCGATCGGTATAGACCGACTGCAGTGCCCCATCCCAACCATTGAGCCGGTCGCGAAAACGAGCCACGACACGGGCCGCCGGATGAAGGGTGATGTGTTTCCCAATGGCCTCGGCTTTCAAGCCGAGGCGCTGGAGAAGGCCCGGGGTATGTATGGCGCCACAGCAGAGCACCACCGCCCTGGCCCGCACCGAGAAGGGCGTAGAAGGAGCACCGTAGCGCCCGCCGAGCAGGCGACCTCGCACCCCTACCGCACGCCCACCTTCTTCGAGGACGCCCTCCACCAGAGCGTCGGAGACGATGCGGGCCCCGTGCTCGAGTGCAGTGGGCATGTAGGAGGCGTCGACGCTGCGTTTGGCGCCCGCGGGGCAACCGAAATTGCAGCGGGCATTGCCCTCACAATCGTCGCCGGTGTTGCGGCGCATCGACTTCATCTCGACGCCCATCGCGCGGGCACCTTCGACGAACTTGTCGGTGGAACGAGACCGGATGGTGGCCGGCACCTCGGTGACGGCCATGCGCCGCTCGACGTCGTCGTAGGCAGATGTAAGAGCCTTTTCACTCAGCTCGCCGAGGCCGAGCTCACGCTCCCAGCGCGCGTGTACGTCATCGGGAATGCGAAAGCAGACCCCGCCCGTGAGCAACGAGGAGCCTCCCACCGCGCGTCCGAGGGTGAGGGTGATGAGCGGTGTCTGTCCAACCCCGAGCGCGGCGACCATGCCCGCCTCGCGAAAGAGACGTCGAATCGACTCCGAGGGCTTGAAGCTCTGGTAATCGTCGCGGCGGATGTAGGGGCCCTCTTCGAGGAGGATGACCTCGTGGCCTGCCTCGGCGAGGTGGGTCGCCACGGTCATGCCGCTCGCGCCCGAACCGACCACGACGACATCGCATCGTTCGTCGACCCGCGAGGCGATGGAACGGCCATGCGTGATCGACGCTGCGAGCCGCGTCACGGGCGGTCCTCCGCGGTCGGTGGGTGAAGGGGGAGCCGCCGTGATGCGGCGGTAGGACGGTCGTAGCCCGTCTCGGCGAGGGGCTCGCCCTCCTCGAAAGCCGACATCAGGACCGGCACCTTGATCGCGATCCAGGCCATGGTGACGGCGCCGATTCGATGATTCTCGACCCGATCCAAGAAGCCGAGGCGATCGGCGAGGGAGCGCTTTCGGAAGGGCGACAGCCCCCCCACCACCACCAACGGGAGCCGGTCGAAGCCCATGAGCAGGGCATTGACCCCCATGCGGATGGGTCGGCTCGCTTCACCGAGCGCTTGGTCGTAGTCGTCGACGATGCGATCGAGCCACGCCGACGCGGGAGGGACGAGCTGCTTCTCCGCGCCGGACTTGGCGAGCACGGCCTCCGCGGTGGCGCGCGCGATGGCCCGCGCGCGGCGGGTGAGTCCCGGCCGGCCCCATGCCTCGGCCGAAGGAATGTCGCGCCAGTCGCTCACGGCACACCTCCGGGGTCGCCCGCGGGCTCCGACGAGGCCGCCGGTGTCGCCGATGGCGCGGCCGGCGCGGGCGCGGCGGGCTTGGCCCCATCGCCGAGCATGATGATGGTGCCGAGTCGGCACGCGACGACGACGCGCCCCTTGCCTGCGGGCAGCATGGCGATGGGCCGAGCACAGACCGTACGCTCTACCGTACGGGGCGCCTGCTCGGGCATGACGACGCCCAGTCGACCGTCGCCCCGCATGAAGACGATGCGACCGGCTGCGTCGGCGAGCACGGGCGGGCTCGGTGCGCCGTCGAAGCGGCGAAACACGGGCGGGGTGCCAGGGACCAGCGGTGCCGGTACCAGGGCGGCGGCCGGATCGAGGGCCTGCCGCGGCCCGTCGAGGTGTTGCGCCGGGATGGGGAGACCGCCCTGGTGATGGAGGAAACCCCCGGCGTTCCGGTGGGCTCGCTGGAGGAGGGCCGGGGCGGGGTCATCGTGCTCACGGGCCCCCACGGCGTGGGCCACTCCGCGCTGCTGCGCGAGCTGCTGCGGCGCTCCCGGGAGGCGGGCCTCGGCGTCGCGCTCGGGGATGGCATCGACCCGCGCCTCTTCGACCACCTCTGCGAGCAGCTCCCCGCGCTGGGGCGCAAGGCGGAGGCGGGCACGGTGGAGCAGCAGCTCGCGGTGCGGCTGACGGGCCGGCCGTGGACCCTCGCGGTCGACGGCATGGACCGGGGCGACGAAGCGAACGTGCGCGGCCTGACCACGCTGGTGCGGCAGCTCATCGCGGTGCACGGCGAACCCCTGCTCGTGCTGGTCACCGTGCAGCGCTGCGAGGGCGCCGTCGCGGCATTCTGCTCCGGCGCGACCACGGGCATCGTGCCGGAGGTGGTGGCGGTCGAGGGGCTCGATGCCGAGGCGAGCACCCGCCTGCTCCAGGACCGCGGCGTGGCCGGAGTGGCCGCGGCCGCCCTCGGCCTGCGCCTGGCGAGCGAGCTGGAGGGCAACCCCCGCGCGATCATCGAGCAGGTCGACGCCCTCGTGGAGTCCGGCTGGCTGCTCCGCGCCCCCCACGGCGGCCTGCGCCCCGCCCGCGAGCTGGACGACCTGCGCCAGGCCGAGCTGCCCCTGCCCCGCTCCGAGCAGGACCGGGAGCTGGCGCTCGCCCAGGAGCTCAACCCGGAGGCCCGGAGGGTGCTGGAGGCGCTGGTCGTGCTGGCCATGCCCGCCGATCCCCCGACCATCGCGGCGGTGAGCGGGCTGGAGGGCGCGGAGCTGGAGTCCGCCCTGCGCCAGCTCCTGCGCGAGCAGATGGCGACCACGGAGGAGGCCGGCGTGCACAGCACCTGGGCCCTCCACGGCGACCGCCCCCGAGAGCTGCTCTACAGCATGATCGAGAGCTCCCGCCGGGACGGCATGCACCGCCGCGCAGCCGAGTCCATCCGCCTGCGGGCCCGGCGCCGCCTCGCCGAGATCGCCCCCGTCGTCGCCCACCACCTCATCGCGGCCGGAGATGCCGCAGCCGCCTGGCCCCTGCTCGTGCAAGCCGCCCGGCGCGCGCTCCGTGCCCGCCAGCCCGAGCGCACGGCAGCCCTGCTGCGACAGGCC
>JAUHZF010000325.1 GCA_030426145.1 Polyangia bacterium | reverse complement strand
TAGCCATCGAGCTTCGGCAGATTCGTCGCCGTGAGGACGAGATCGAATGGCGCCTCGGTGAGACGTGACCAGGCGTCCTCGCCGTCGCGCGCGACGTCGACCGAATAACCGGCCTGCTCGAGACTCACCTTGAGTAGGCGACGTGTTTTCGCGTCGCGTTCGACCAGGAGGAGATGCTCTCTCGCCATGAGCTGCCGCACCTTATCCCGGTAGGTTACGGTCCGCCAGCTCTCCGCAACGGCGAAGCCCGCCGCGCCATGATGGCGCCGCGGGCTTCAGGGGCGTCGTCGAGGACGCAGAATGGCACTGGGTCAGCCAGGCTGGCCGCCACCCTGACCGCCCTGGCCACCGCCGGCCGGGGGGTACCCACCCTGCGGAGGCTGCCCCGCGGGCGGGTAGCCACCCTGAGGTTGGCCCTGAGGAGGCTGGCCCTGAGGAGGAGGTTGGCCCTGAGGAGGCTGGCCCTGCGGAGGATAGCCACCCTGAGGCTGACCCTGCGGCGGGTAACCGCCTTGCGGAGGCTGCGCCGGCGGGTAGCCCTGCTGTGGCGCGCCCGCGGCGTATTGACCACCCTGTGGTCCGCCTTGTGGAGGTGCGCCACCGGCAGGCGGGTAGCCCCCACCGGGAGGCGGGTAGCCGCCTCCTTGCGGAGGCGCGCCCTGCGGTGGCGGCCCACCTTGCGGCGCCGTCTGGGTGCCGCAGTTGGCGCAGAACTTCGCGCCCGGGGCGAGGCCCTGACCACAGTTGCTGCAGAATCCACCTCCGACAGGCTTGGGCGGCGCGAGGGGCTGTCCGCAGTTGTTGCAGAACTTTCCGCCTCCGTTGGGGGCTCCGCAGGCCTGACACGGGATGGTTCCCCCCTGCTGCGGAGGCTGAGCGCGCTGGTACTGCGGCGCCTGGAAGCCCTGCTGGAACATGCCGGCCATGCCGACACCCACCGCCATCTGGGCGCCCATGCCGGCGAGCCCGGCGCCGTCACCCCCGCCCTTGGCCATGCCCTGACCGGCGCCCATGAGGGCCTCCGCTTGGGCGTGGGCCATGTAGCCGGGGTTCTGGTTGGCCATGTTGACGTAGGCCTGGCGCTCCGCGAGATCGACTTCGACGTCCATCTTGCGCGCCTCGATCTCCGCCTTCTTCTTGCGGAGCATGATCTTGGTCGTCTTCCAGACCTCCATCAGCTCCTCCTTCTCCTCCGGCGGGAGGGTGCAGGAGAAGTCGATGAGCTCGGTGACGACGACGCCGATCTCGTCGAGGTCGGGAACGCCCTTCTCGAGCCGCTCGCCGATGAGATTACGGCTGCGGCCGATCTCGAGCACGCTGGTCATCTGCTCGTTGAGCACGTCGACCAGGGCCGTCTTGGCCGCCGAACGCATCTTGTCGGCGATGTACTTGAGGATCTCGGCGTTGTCGTGCGCCTGCCGTGCCTGGCCGACGTAGAGGATGAACTTGACCGGGTCCATGACCCGCACGACCGACTCGCCGAAGATGCGCGGCGAGCACGGCATGTCGGTGCCAGGGTCGATG
The DNA here is from genome assembly GCA_030426145.1 of Polyangia bacterium. Classification (GTDB taxonomy): domain Bacteria; phylum Myxococcota_A; class Polyangia; order Polyangiales; family Polyangiaceae; genus JAPYTK01. Next base: position 9,468 of record JAUHZF010000325.1, on the reverse strand, counting down.
ATGCTGTCGGTGCGCCCCCCGAACTTGAGCGGGTCGTTGCGCAGCGGCTGCGTGTTGATGAAGTAGACCTCGCTCTTGAAGACGTCGCCGCCGCCGTACTTGTCGACGAGGCCCGTCAGGAACGGATACATCGCCGCATCGAGCGTGTGGCGCCCCGCCCCGAGGATGCCGTGCACCCGGCCGTCGCGGAAGAAGACGGCGCCTTCGTCACTGTCGACGGTGAGCTGCGCCCACTTGGGCACGGTCTCGTCGGGGTGCTTGTAGATGATGAGACGCTTGAATTCGTCGGGACGCGCGATCGCCATCTGGCGAACTTCGTCCTTCACAAAGCCGAACAAGCCCATGCTCTCTCCCTATCTCGTGGTGGTGGTCCGTTCACCGAGCCGGCGTCGCCGGATGCCGTTTGCGGCTCGAAGGTGAGGTGAAACATAATCAGGTGGCGCGACGGGAGCAATGCTCCCCCCGAGGCGCCCCATCCCCGCATGCTGAGCCCCATCGACCTCTCCACCCTCCCCGGCCCCGCCCAGAAGATCTGCGGCGACGGCGCACCTCCCAAGCTGCAGATGATGGCGGCCAAGGGTGTGGTCCCCGGCCTTCGCCCCGACGCCATCGTCACCGTGCTCGTCCTGCTCACCCAGGCGAAGAGCTTCGAGGTCGCCGACCAGGCCAAGGCCACGCTCAAGAAGTTGCCAACGCCGGTCCTACAGGGCGCGCTTGCGGTCGACCTGCACCCGTCGGTCATCTACCACCTCGCCGGCAGCTACAAGAACGAGATCCCGGTCCTGGAGCGGTTGCTCCAGATGCACTCGCTTCCCATCGAGGCGGTGGAGCTGCTCGCCGAGCGCGGTGGCGAGCAGACGGTGGAGCTGGTGTGTACCAACGAAGAGCGCATGCTCAGCCATCCCAAGCTCATCGAGCTCGTGTACACGAACCGGAACGCGCGCATGTCCACCGCCAACCGCCTGGTCGAGCTGGCGGTGCGCAACGACGTCGAGCTCAAGGGCCTCGCCGCCTGGAAGGAGATCAGCCAGGCCATCCAGGGTGAGCTCATCGCCGAGCCGTCCGACGAGCGGCTGCCCGAAGACGACATGTATTACGAGCACACGGCCCTCGCCGAAGAGCTCACCGACGAAACCGAAGACGACGTTCTCGAGGAGGACGACGAGGGCAACGAGCACCTCAAGGACAAGTTCAAGCCGCTCTTCCAACTCTGGCAGGAGGCCACCGTAGCCGAGAAGGTTCGCATGGCGACCCTCGGCACCAAGGAGCAGCGCATGCTCGCCATTCGCGAGCAGAACAAGGTCATCGCGGGCGCGGCCGCCCGGTCGCCGCTGATGAAAGAGCCCGAGGTCGCACAGATCTCTCGCAACCGCGGCGTCGCCGACGAGGTGCTCCGCATCATCGGCACGACGGGTGAGTGGCTGAAGAGCTACCAGGTGAAGAAGAACCTGGTGGAGAACGCCAAGACGCCCATCGCCATCGCGTCGAAGCTCGTGGTTCAGCTTCGCGAGGCCGACCTGCGCAAGCTCGCCAAGAGCAAGAACGTCTCCGGCCCCGTGCGCATGGCTGCGCGCCGCCACCTCGAGCGACGCAAGACCTGACGCCTACTCGGTGGGCGCGATGTGGATCTTGGTCTTGGGCGGGTTGACCACGAACGTGGCGAGCCGCTCTTTGGCTTCGAAGTCCTGCTTGTAGATCTCGGCCGAGCGTCGGTACTTGAAGGGCCCGATGCGAACCCGGTGCCAGAGACCGCGCCCCTTCACGTTGGCCGAGACCACGTAGGCCTTGTGGCCGCGGCGACGTAGGCTGGTCGCGAAGGCGTCGGCGTCCCCCTGCTGCTTGAACGAGCTGACCTGGAGCTGATAGCCCCCCGCCCGCCCTTGCTCGGCCATCTGGCCCTCGGGCTCCTTGGCCAGCGAAACAGCCATCTCGCGGAGCGTGTCGTTCGGCGACAGGCGCGGTGTGGGGGTCGTCTCGAGCAGCTCTTGGCCCGGCAGCGGCACCACCGGGAGGCGGTCCGTGGCCGGAGGCGGGCCCTGGTACTGTCCGAGGCCGACCGCGTCGACGCGGGGGAGCTCATCGGTCTCACCGCGCTTCTCCCGAATGGCCTCCATGGCCGTGGTGGGGGCCTCGCGGTCGGTGAGCACGGTGGGGAAGGTCACGTCGTCGGTGTCGAGGCTCTGCTCCATCGGGTCGCCGCCTTCGGTCTTGGCGTTCTGCACCAAGGCCCCGAGCGGGTCCGACGGCTTGGGCTGCTCCTCCTCAGGGCTGCGCATCAGCGCGAGGGCCGCGAAGACGATGCAGGCGCCGCCGAAGCTCGCCATGACCATCGCGGTCAGACGGCCACCGCGTGCCTCGTCCTGGTCCTCTTCCTGGATCTGTTCGAGATGGCGAATCGCCACGCTGCCCTCAACTCTAGCCATGGTTTGCCATTCCTCCCGGCGCCCGACCAGCGTCGGACATGACCCGTCGTATCCAGACCCCTACGAACCGGCCAACTTTCCTACAACGTGTGCAGATGTAGGACATCGTCATGAAGCCTCCCCGAGAGGCTCTGAGTGGCTGAAAATGCGTGGGGGAACCCCACGCATCGCGGCCTAGCGCTTGACAGCCCCCCAAACCGAGGCGTACCGAAAGCGCCCGTGTCGAAGTCTCTGGTCATCGTCGAGTCGCCTGCCAAGGCCCGGACCATCTCCTCCTTTCTGGGGGACGACTACATCGTGGAGTCCTCGATTGGACACATCCGCGACCTCCCTCGACGGGCCAGCGACGTACCCGCTGCCTATAAGAAGGAGAAGTGGGCGCGCCTCGGCGTCGACGTGAACAACGGCTTCAAGCCGCTCTACGTGCTCGACCCGGATAAGAAGAGCCACATCGCCAAGCTGAAGAAGCTCATCAAGGACAGCGACGAAGTCCTGCTCGCAACCGATGAGGATCGCGAGGGAGAGAGCATCGCCTGGCACCTGCTCGAGGTTCTCAAGCCCAAGGTCCCGGTCAAGCGCATGGTCTTCCACGAGATCACGCGCAAAGCCATTCAGAAGGCCATCGAGGCGCCCCGCGAGATCGACCGCCGCCTCGTCGACGCCCAGGAAGCGCGCCGGATCCTCGACCGCCTCTACGGCTACGAGGTGAGCCCGGTCCTGTGGAAGAAGGTCATGCCGCGCCTGTCGGCCGGTCGCGTGCAGAGCGTGGCGACGCGCATCATCGTGGCCCGAGAGCGTGAGCGCATCGCCTTCGTGCCCGCCGTCTACTGGGGCATCGAGGGCAACTTCGCCGCCGCGGGCGGCAAGCTCGGCGCCTCGCTCCTCAGCATCGACGACAACCGCCTCGCCACCGGCAAGGACTTCGACGACCAGGGCAAGCTCAAGAAGCCGGAAGAGATCGCCATTCTCGACGAAGCGCGGGCCAAGGCACTCGCGGCCTCGCTCGCCTCGGCGGCGTTCAACGTCGACTCGCTCACCACCAAGCCCTACCGCCGATCTCCCTCGGCGCCCTTCATGACCTCGACCCTCCAGCAGGAGGCAGGGCGGAAGCTGCGTTTCGGCGCCCAGCGCACCATGCGCGCGGCACAGCGGCTCTACGAAAACGGCTACATCACCTACATGCGTACGGACAGCACCACGTTGTCCGAAGCGGCGCTCACGGCCGCCCGCCGGCAGATCGGCGAGAAGTACGGCCAGGACTATCTCCCTTCCGAGCCCCGCACCTACCGCAACAAGGTCAAGAACGCCCAAGAGGCGCACGAGGCCATTCGCCCTGCGGGCGATGACTGGAAGCTGCCCGACGACGTTCGGCGGGAGGTGGGTCCCGACGAGGCGAAGATCTACGAGCTGGTGTGGAAGCGCACCCTCGCTTCGCAGATGGAAGACGCCCGGGGTCAGCGCGTGCAGCTCCGCATGAGCACCCGCACCGCGCAGGGCGAGAAGCTCGTCTTCGGCGCTTCGGGCCTCACCATCACCTTCCCCGGCTTCCTGCGCGCCTACGTCGAGGGCAGCGACGACCCCGATGCCGAGCTCGAGAACCGCGAGCGTCACCTCCCGCCCCTGAAGGAGGGCGAGCAGGTCACCGGCGAGACCTTCGAGCCGCAGGGCCACGAGACGCAGTCCCCCGCGCGCTACACCGAGGCCTCCCTCGTGCGCCACCTCGAGGAGCTCGGGGTCGGTCGTCCGTCGACCTACGCCAGCATCATCAACACCATCGTCGAGCGCGGCTACGTCTGGAAGAAGGGCAGCGCACTGGTGCCGTCGTTCAAGGCCTTCGCGGTGGTCACGTTGCTGGAGCAACACTTCCCCGATCTCGTCGACTACGCCTTCACCGCCCGCATGGAAGACGATCTCGACGAGATCGCCCAGGGGCGCCGCGACTCGGGTCCGTGGCTGCGCAAGTTCTACTTCGGCGAGCCCGCCAACGACACCGAGTCGGGCCTGCAGACGATGGTCTCCGAGAAGCTCGAGGAGATCGACGCCCGGCAGATCAACACCCTGCCCCTCGGCGAGGACGAGAACGGGGTACTCATCGCCATTCGCGTCGGCCGCTACGGGCCGTACCTGCAGCGCGGCGACGACACCGCCAACATCCCGGAGGGCACCGCGCCCGACGAGCTGAAGCTCGACATGGCCAAGGAGCTGCTCGCGCAGCCCACCGGTGACGAGCCCATCGGCGAAGACCCGAAGACGGGGCTTCCCGTGTACGTCAAGGCGGGTCGCTACGGCGCCTACGCGCAGCTCGGTGACACCGACGGTGACGAGAAGCCGAAGACGCAGTCGCTGTTCCGCACGATGGATCCAAAGTCCATCACGCTCGAGCAGGCGCTCAAGCTGCTCACCCTCCCCCGGGTCGTCGGTGAAGATGCCGACGGCGAGGAGATCACCGCGACCAACGGTCGCTACGGCCCGTACATCGCCCGCGGCAAAGACCGTCGCAGCCTCACCGACGAGGACCAGATCTTCAACATCTCGGTCGAGGATGCGCTGAAGCTGCTCGCCCAGCCCAAGCAGCGTGGCCGCCGGGCCGCGGCCGAGCCCCTGCGCGAGCTCGGCGACGACCCGGTGAGCGGCGGCACGATCACCCTCCGAAAGGGACGCTACGGCCCCTACGTGACCGACGGCGAGACGAACGCCTCCCTCCGAACCGGCGACGATCCCGATTCGATCACGCCGGAGCGCGCCCAGGAACTGCTGCAGCTCCGCCGCGAGAAGCAGGCCACCAAGGGCCCGGCGAAGAAGAAGGCCACGAAGAAGAAGACGACCAAGAAGAAGGCGTCGAAGAAGAAGGCCTCCACCAAGAAGAAGGCCACCTCGAAGAAGAAGGCCTCTTCGAAGAAGAAGGCCTCTTCGAAGAAGAAGACCGCAGCCAAGAAGGCGAGCGCCAAGCAGGAAGCCACGACGAATGGTGCCAGCGGCGCCGCCAAGGGCAAGGCCGCGGCGACCCCTGCGTCCGACGGTCCGAGCCTCGAGTCGAGCCCCTGATCGCCATGCCGATCGACGAGAGCCTCGACTTCGTTCCTTGCCACATCGCCGTGCTCACGGTGAGCGACACCCGCACCGAGGACGACGACACGTCGGGAAAGCTGCTCGTGGCGCGGGCCGAAGCGGCGGGGCACGTCGTGGTGCACAAGCGCATCGTGAAAGACGACGTGTCCCTCATCGAAGCCACGCTCCGCACGTGGATCGACGACCCCGAGGTCGACGTCGTCATCTCGACGGGCGGCACCGGGCTCACCGGACGCGACTCGACGCCGGAGGCCTTTCACGCGGTCTACGACAAGGAGATCGTGGGATTCGGCGAGCTCTTCCGCTGGTTGAGCTACCAGAAGATCGGCACCTCGACGATGCAGTCGCGCGCCACGGGTGGCGTGGCCAAGGGGACCTACCTCTTCGCCCTCCCCGGCTCGACCGGCGCCTGTAAAGACGGCTGGGACGGCATCCTCGCGACGCAGCTCGACATGCGTCACCGCCCCTGCAACCTCGTCGAGCTCATGCCTCGACTCGACGAGAAGTAGAACGACGTCATCTCCCGCGGGCGGCCCGGGTGAGCTGGACCGCTTTCCAGCGGGTCTCGAGCAGCTCACGCTCCGGGTCCGAGTCGGCCACGATGCCACCCCCGGTGAAGTAGCTACCGTCGCCGTCGGGCCCTAGGGTGACGGTCCGGATCGCCATCGAGAGCACGAGGGTGCCATCGTGCGCGAGCGTGCCAAAGCCGCCGGTATAGAGGCCACGGCGGCTCGCTTCGAGCTCGGCGATGACCTCCATGGCGCGCACCTTGGGCGCCCCCGTCACGCTTCCGCTCGGGACCATGGCGGCGACGATGGCCTCGTCGCTGAGCTCGGGTCGGGCCCGCGCTTCGATGCGGGCGCTGCGGTGGAGCACGGTCGGGTGCCGTTGCACCGATGGGGGGCGCACGATCGTCACCGACCCCGTGGTGGCCACCGCACCCAGATCGTTCCGCTCCACGTCGACGATCATCGCGAGCTCGGCCCGCTCTTTCGGGTCGGCCTCGAGGGCGGCCGCCTCGGCGTCGTCAGCCTCAGGGGTGTCACCACGGGGACGCGTGCCCTTGATGGGCTCGGTGATGAGGCGACGACCGTGCGCGTCCCGCTCGATCCGCAGCAAGAGCTCGGGCGTGGTCGAGACGATCCAACCGGCCTCGAAGGCGATGGCGGCCGACAAGGGGCTCGGCGCGGATGCCGTGAGCGCGCGGTAGAGCCCCAAGGGGTCGTCGACCCCCGTGACCCGGAGCCGCCGGGCGAGGTTCACCTGGTAGAGGTCACCGTCGAGGATGAGCTCGCGGGCGGCGGCCACCCGGGCCACGTGGTCCGCGGGAGCGTCGGTCTCCTCGACCACGAGGTCGTCGAGCGCGCGAACGCGTGCCCCATGGGCTGCGGCGGCCTCGAGCCGCCGCCCGTGGGCGGGGTCTTCGCTGATGAGCGTCACGCCCGTCGGTTCCACGCGGAGCACGCTCGGGTAGCGGTGCCAGGCCACCTCGGAGAAGCGCGGGACGGGCCGGGTTTCATCCGGGGCCCAGCCTGCCCGCTCGAGGGCCTGTCGGCGGGCCTCGTAGGGCAAGACGCCCACCCAACGCGGAGCATCGGCCCCTGGGCCCGACGCGAGCGGCGCCACGGGTGGGTGCAATCCAGACCAGGCCTCGGTGGGCGCCGCGCCCACGTAGCGATGGGCTCCGTCACCGAGCAGCGCCACGCCGGGGAGCCCCGCGGCGCGTAGGGCTCCCGCCAGCGCCACGGGGTCGGGCGGCACGTCGACGCGCCGTACGGTGACGGAGGCAGCCGGAGAAGCCATGGCCGCAGCTATAGACCCTGTGTCGCGGGGGACCCAAGCCCGACGGTCGAGGTGGCCTGGGGCGCCTCGAGCGTGTATCGAACCGGGGTGCGCTTCCTTCGTGTGCTCTGCCCTGCCCTGCTGATCTCGTGTGCGGGCTGCTCCGATCCGGAGACCCTCGTGGTCGAGGTCATGACCGGTCAGGAGACCGACACCTTCAGCCTCGACCCGGCCGTGACCCGGGTCGAGCTGCGTGCGGTCGGCAACGACGGCGCCAACCTCGGGAGCGCGAGCGCGGCCCCTGGTGGTGAGCTGTCGCTCGGCGCGCTGTCGACCGAGACCCTCGCGCGCTTCGAGGTGCACGGCTACGACGTCGACGGCGAGCTCCGCGTTCGGGGCCGGTCACTGTCGGTGGTGCTCGGGGGCATCGAGTCGGGCTTCGTGCCCGTTTTCGCGCAGCGGGTCGAGCGCTGGAGCCGGCCCCCGGGGAAGCTCGACCACAGCCACGTCGGGGGCGTGGGAGGGGTGCTCGCCGAGCGTTACCTCATGCTGGCGGGAGGCGACGCGCTAGGCGCCGACCCCGCCAAAGTGGCCTTCTACGACCTGCTCTCGTGGGGCGGCAGCGAAGGGCCCACGCTCGACCTCGTGCCCGATTCGCTGGTGGTCTCCGCCGACGCCCGCGCGGTGCTCGTCATCGCGGGTGAGCGCGCACAATGGGTCGAGTTCGACACCGGCGTCATCGTCGACGTGGAGCCGCCCGAGGGGCTGAGCAGCTTCGCCGACGTGAGTGGGGGCCGCGCGGTGGTCGGCTCCGACGCAGCCTACGTGGTCGGCGCCACGCGCGATGGCGCGGCCACCGATCGGGTGCTCGTCGTGGAGGCCGACCGCTCGCTCCGCACCGCCCGCTTGGTGCGTGCTCGGGCCGGGGCCGCCGCCGTGTGGGTCGAGGGAGAAGGGCTCGTCATCGCCGGGGGAAGCATGGAATCACCCGGGGTCGAGGTGCTGAGCTACGACCCCGAAGACGTGGTGCTCACCTCCGATCCAAGGCCCTTCGCCATCGACGATGTGGCGGGCGCGACGGCGGTGGCGGTGAACGATGGCGGTGCGGTGTGGTTGCTGTGCGGCGCCGCGTCCGACGGCACGAGTGCCGGGGTCCGCCAGCTCGACCTCGCCGGATGCATCGACGACTGCGAGGCGACGGAGGTGTTCGACCAGCCCCGTGACCTGACGCGGTGCAGTGCCTTCTCGACGCCGTCGGGGGTGCTGCTCACCGGCGACACGGCAGCCGGCGAAACGGTCGCCTTCAACATCAGCGCCGACGGTCAGACCGTGACCGCGCTCGACTTCCGCGAGCCACGCTTCGGGGCCACGACCATCGCCGCCCCCAACGGCACCCTCGCCGTGCTCGGCGGCAGCGACGGCACCGAGCCCCGGCTCAGCGTCGAGCTGTTGTTTCCCGCCGAGGAGTAACGGTCAGGTGCCGCCGGTGCCCCCGGCCCCGCCGTCCGACCCGCCGCTGCCATCGGAGCCACCGCTGCTGGACGTATCGTCATCCTGGGGCACGGCCTGCAGAAATGCGCACGCGGTGAGGTAGGACGGGTAGCGCATGACGTCGCAGGCGGTGGCCGACGTGACGTCGACCGGGCCGTCCACAGCGGCGTCCGGGGTGTAGCTCGCGTCGAGGGCAGGTGGTTTGTCGCAAGAGGCGAGCGTTCCGTCACCGCCCTTGCAAGCCGCGGCCGCGTCGAGGGCCTCCAGGCAGAGATCGAGGGAGACGTTGTCCGGCTCCTGCACCACGTCGGCCGCGAGGCCAAAGATGCATTGGTCGCGGTAGTAGAGCTTACAGGCGGTGACCTCGCTCGCTTCGTCGAGGTCGAAGCCGGCGCAGCCGGCGAGAATCTCGCAGCGCTTCGATTCGATGGCGCGGCAGGCGTCCTGACCGAGTGCGCCGTTGTCGCAGAAGGTGAGACTGAAGGCCATCATCCCGAGCCCGAAGGCGCCGACACCCTTCCACAACCACGTCATGGTGGGGCCGTATCACGCGGCACCTCACAAAGTGGACTTTTCGGCAGAAGTTCTTCTACCGATGGGTGCATGACGGTCGAGGTGGCCATGGTGCTGGCGGCGGGCTTCGGTACGCGGCTGAAGCCTTTGACGGACCTCCGGCCGAAGCCACTGGTTCCCCTCGGGGACG
>JAUHZF010000022.1 GCA_030426145.1 Polyangia bacterium | reverse complement strand
ATGTGCAGCGGCGGTGTCCTCTCGAGCTCCTCACGGGTGAGGGCCACGCGATCGCCGAGGAGCACCTCGGCCTTCTCCCCTTCGAAGGGGCCCTCCATGTAGACGAAGCGCTCGTGGTGGAGCTTGTCGCGCGGGCGCCACTCCAGCTTCCAGATGTCGACGCCGCGCTGGAGATAGACGGTCTTCTCGTCGAAGATCTTCGGCAGGCTCACCTGCTCGACGATGGCGAGCGCGAGCCTGACGTCGTGGTGCCAGAGGTAGCCCTCGCGGAGGATGTACTCGCGCCGCTCCTTGTTGCGCGACTTGAACTTGCGGAGCTTGGCGCGAAGGGCACGCACGACCTTGACCGCGGTCTTCTTCTTCAAGAAGGCGTCGTGCTCGGGCCGCTCTTCTGGCGGGCGTCGCCAGAGCATCGACTTGCCGCGAACGCGTACCATGTGGACGCGCTGGGCTTCGAAGCGCGGGGTGCCGGGGAGGGCCGGCTTGGCCTTCACCGCGTCGATCTCCGTCTGACATGCAGCCCAGGCTTCCGCCTTGGGGTCCTCGGCGTCGGCCGTTGCCGTTGCGCTCGGGACGTCGGCGGCGGTCGTGGTCGCGCTCGGCGCGGCGTCGGTGGTCTCCCCTGACGCCTCTTCGCTACCGCACCCCGAGAGCGCCAGAACGAGCGCGACGAGGATGGTGCTGCCGATGAGCTCACGCATGCCGGAGGGCGTTGTTAGCAAAAGATGGCTACTCGAGCACGACCTGTCCGCCCTTCAGGGCGTCGTCGAGCATGTCCCGCTGACCCATCGCGAGGTCTTCGGGGACCTCGTCAGGGGCGAAGAAGCGGGCCTCTTTGATCTCCATCGTGTTCTTGGGTCCGCGGGCTGGGCCCGCTACGCGGCCCTCGACGCACACGGTCACCGCGTGGAAACGAGGGTCGCGATCGGGCCGCGAGTAGACGCCCGTGACGCGCTCCAACGAAAGCCAGTCGGCCCCGGTTTCCTCCGCGATCTCGCGGGGCAAGCCCGATAGCAGGGTCTCTCCCCACTCGAGTGTTCCGCCAGGCAGAGCCCACGTCCCCGTGTCCCCACGGCGCACCAACAGCAGGTGCCCACGCTCGTCTCGCGCGATGGCCGCGATCCCCACCACCGGCCGCCGCAGCAAGTGCCGCGCGATCTCGTAGAGGATCCCCAGCGCCCCCTTCGGAAGCCGCGACAGGGGCGCAAAGCCTTCCCGGTCCTGCATGGCCCGGGCGGTAGCCCGGACGAGCGAAGGTCGCAACGGCCGCCGCCGGACCCGCCGGACCCGGCGGACCCGGCGGCCCCGCTCGGCCCCGCTCGGCCCGAGGCGAGCGTAAGGTCACGAACCCTAACGTTGAGGTCCGGAATGCCGGGTTTTCGGAGCGGAACGTTAGGGTTGCTGACCTTCGTGAGCGAGCCGCGTTGGCGGCGGCCCGCTTGGCCCGAGGCGAGCGTAAGGTCACGAACCCTAACGTTGAGGTCCGGAATGCCGGGTTTTCGGAGCGGAACGTTAGGGTTGCTGACATTCGTGAGCCAGCCGCGTTGGCGGCGGCCCCGCTCGGCCCGACGGGCCCGCTTGGCCGGAGGCGAGCGTAAGGTCACGAACCCTAACGTTGAGGTCCGGAATGCCGGGTTTTCGGAGCGGAACGTTAGGGTTGCTGACCTTCGTGAGCCAGCCGCGTTGGCGGCGCCTCGTCCTCGCACGGTCACGGATCTTTTTGCGCCGGGTACGCAACTTTGCGGACCGCGGGGTCGAGAGAAGGGCATGTCCCGGCCGTTTGCCCACTACGTCGCAAGGGCGGAGCGCTGTGTCTTTGCCGACGACGAGCTCGCGAGGCGCGCGTGGAGGTTGTTGCAGACGTCGTTTCCGGCTGCGCTCGCCGCGACGCTGATGCCCGACCACCTGCATCTGGTGGCCCCCGATCGCGGCGCGGCCGGCGCCCGGCAGCTCGGACGCATCCTGCGAAGGGTCACCCGGCCGCTTGGTCGGGATGCCGCCCGGTGGTGGGCGCCAGTTCCCGAACCCGAGGCGTTGCGGTCCCGCGACAAGCTCATGCGCACGGTCCGCTACGTATGGCTCAACCCGTGTCGCCCATGGCGTCACGTTGGGCGGACGTTCCGTCTCGTCGACGACCCGCTCAAGTGGCTGTGGTCGACGCTACGCGACACGCTCGGGTTCACCGTCACGCCGTGGGTCTCTTCTGATGCCCTGACGCGAGCTTTCGGTTGGCGGCGAGACGATCGGCGGCCGCACCTCGTCCATGCGTACGCCACGAACGACGACCACGTCGCGGAATCCGCTCGTCATTTTCCGGGCGACGTCGTCGCATCGGCCACCACCCAAGCGCTGCAAGACATCCTCGACGCCGTCCTCGCGGCCACGCGTGCTCCCGTGGCTGCCCTGCGCCGCAAGAGCACCGCCCGCCGCATCGCCGTAGGCCTCGCCTATCGGTACGGCTGGGACCGCCCGACGCTACTCGGCGAACACCTCGGGCTTCATCCCAACTCGGTGAGCCGGATCGCCCAGCGCATGCGCCAAAGCATGCCCACGGCGCAGCTCGACGTCGCGGCCAAGTGCTTGGACCCCCGTCTGCGTCGCGTGCTCGATGTGAGCGACCTGCATCGGCTGGGCTGAATCCGTTCGCCATGGCGTCGCTGTACCTCGATGCGGCCCGGCTCCGTCTCCTTGCGGGGAGAACGGTCGAGTCGAGGCTCCGCGAACACCACCCCTGTTCGCTTCTTTCCTTGCTTCGCCCAGCCTCACGCCAAAGCGCCGGCCGCTGTACGAATCCGACAGCGTCTGAGGCGGGCCATCTTCGGCGGCAGGCGCCAAGTGAGAGCGACGAGCGGGCGCCTGAGCCTCGAGCTCCGGGGTGGGACCCGTGCCTCGTTTGGGTGCCGCGGTCGCCTGTATGCGGCCGCGGCCCCGAGGTCAGCCGCAGGCGCCTTCGCCGCAGCCGTTCTCGCCGCAGCTGCCGGCCGCGCCGTCCTTCTTCTTGTCGCCCTTGTCGGCGTCGGCCTCCTTGGCGTCGACGGCGGCGGCACCGGGTTTGGCCTCGTCTCCTTCGGCCTTCTTCTCGTCGGCCTTGGCGTCCTTCTTCTCGGCCGCGGGCTCGGCCTTCTCGGGAGCCTTCTCGGGCTTGGTCTTGTCGTTGCCGCACGCGGTGACGGCGAGTGCCGCAGCGAGCGTCATGGCGATGGTGGCTGCCTTCTGGTTCATCCTCATTCTCCTTGTACGTGGCCTTACGTGCGAGCAGTCCGCGAGGTTTCCGAAATCGACCTTCAGGCTTCTTCGGCGGCCGGGCCATGGTCCATGGCCGCGGCCTTGGCCTTGCGGGAAGCGTACACCTCGAGGCCGATGACGAAGGCAATGCCCACGATGAGGGCCACGATGACCTTGGGGTCGAGCGACTCGGGAAAGAAGGGCTTGGCGCCGAGGACCCGCGGCTTCTCGCGCACCACCTTCACCGTGAGCTCCTGGTAGGGCCAGATCCGCCACAGCGAGCCCACCAGCAGCCCGATGAGGGTGGCGAGCATGGTGTCGTGGAAGCGATCCAGCAACCACTTGAGCAGGCGTGAAAAGCTGAGGAGCCCCGTCGCACACCCGAGCACGAAGGGCAGGATGACCATGAGCTCGAGCTTGCCCAGGGCGCCCAAGATGTAGGCGTATTTGCCCAAGATCAGCAGGATGAATGAGCCGCTGATCCCCGGTAGCAACATCGCGCAGATGGCGATCGCGCCGCAGAGAAAGATGAACGCCGGGTGCGTCGGTGTATCGACGGGCACCAGGTTCACCACCGCGAAACCGAAGAGCGCGCCCAGAGCGAGCGCGCCATATCGACCCGGGGTCCAGATGCTGACGTGTCGCGAGAGGGTGCCGGCGGAGCCCAGAACCATGCCGAAGAAGACCGCATAGACGAGGGTCCGGTGGGCGCTCTCCGGAGCGATCAGCTCGGGAAGCTTCACGCCCTTGACCATGACCACGATCCCGGTGGCGACTCCGGCCAGCAAGGCCCCCAAGAAGCGCCAGTGAACCGTGGCGAAGACCTTCTTCAGGTCGAACCGCAACAGGCTCATCACCGCCTCCTTGTTGGCCGAGGTGATGGCGGCCAGGAGCTGGTGGTAGATGCCGAGCGCCACCGCCATGGTGCCGCCGGAGACCCCGGGGACCACATCGGCCGAGCCCATGCAGAAACCGCTGAACACCGTGTAGGGGGCGTCCTTGGCGCGGATGTCGTGGATCTCTTCGGTGGCGTCGCTCATGGGCGGACGGTCTGTTATCACACCTCGCCATGGCCACCCATCCGCAGATGACGCTCGAGCACGTCACAGCCGCCGCCGAGCGCTTGTTCGGTCGTGTCGTACGTACGCCGAGTCTGCACAGCGAGCGGCTCGATGGGCTCGCCGGGACCGAGGTGTGGCTCAAGTGCGAGAATTTTCAGCGGATCGGCGCCTTCAAAGCACGGGGCGCGATGCACTGTGTAGGCCGCCTCGATCCCGCCGAGCGCGCCCGCGGGATCATCACCTACTCCTCGGGGAACCACGCCCAGGCGGTCGCGCTCGCCGCGCAAGACCACGGCGTGCGTGCGCATATCGCGATGCCCGAGGATGCGCCCGCCGTGAAGGTCGCTGGTGTGAAGGCGCTCGGGGCCGAGATCACCTTTGCTGGCTTCACCTCCGAAGACCGCCGCCAGGCGGCGCTGAGGATCGCCGAAGACACCGGGGGTGTGATCATCCCGCCCTTCGACCACCCCGACATCATTGCGGGGCAGGGCACGGCCACCCTCGAGCTCCTCGACGACGCCCCCGAGCTCGACGCTCTGCTCGTTCCCGTGGGTGGCGGTGGTCTGCTCGCCGGCGCCTGCCTCGTGGCGTCGGGCCGTGATCTCTCCCGCGTGTACACCGTCGAGCCCGTCGGCTGCGACGCCATGGCACAGAGTCTCGAGGCGGGCACCCGGGTGGCCGTGCAGCCGGGGCCGACGCTCGGCGATGGCCTCAAGCCCGTGATGGTCGGCGAGCTCAACTTCGCCATCGCCAAGCAACACGTCGCGGGCAGCTTCAGGGTCGACGATGCCGAAATGAGTGCGGCCCTGCGCGCGCTTCTCGCCACCACCAAGATCCTGGTCGAGCCCTCGGCCGCGGCCGCGCTCGCCCCCTTGTTGCGCGGAGAGCTGAGCGACTGCCGACGGGTCGGCGTGCTCCTGTCGGGCGGAAACGTCGACCTCGATCTCGTCGCGCGCTTGCTCGCCTGACGCGCCCCGCCTCCGCGCGCGTCGAGGCACCCGGGGTCAGGGCGTGCGGATGCAGACGGGGCCCTGCGCGAGGGGGCCGGCGGCGCCGACGCCGTGCTGTGCTTCGGGCAAGGCTTCGGCCGAGCTGCAGTCGAAGGCGGGGCCACATTCGCCCGCCCCTTCGCACGGGCGGCTGCAGTAGCGGGCGTCGCGGTGCAGGTGCTTCAGGCACAGGCCGCTCTCGCAGTCGTGGTGCTCGACACAGGCTTCGCCCACCGTCTCTCCGGTGACGGCGTCGAGGGCGGCCAAGCCCAGCTGTAGGGCGCCGATGGTGGCCACGGCGGCCAAGCCCCAGAGCCACGCCGCCGATGGCGGGGGCGTCGGACGCCGAGCTGACTCGATGTGGTCCAGCTCGGCTGGGGTGGGCGATCGACGCTCCAGACGCCGCGCGAGCCTACGCTGCAGTCGCGGGCGGTCGCCCAGCCGCGTTCCTGGGGGCGGATGAGAAGTCATGGAAAGCAAAGGTCACGCGCCGCGTGGCCACGTCTCAGTCTACAGGCCACACCGCCTGGTCGTCGAGCGAGCCTGGACGTCGCGCCGCGGGTCTGGTTAGGGTCCGGCTTCGTCGCGCTGCGACGTCGACCATGTCCCATGGCCAGCAGACCGAGGTAGCCGTATCCGCCGACGCGGTGCCCAGCGAGGGCCCAGCGGCTGATGGCGTTCCCGTGGGCGCGTTGGTGGCCTTTCTGGTCGCGGTCATCGGCGCCCTGACGATCTCGTTCCTGTGCTCGATCTTCGAGTCGGTGCTCCTGAGCGTGAGTCGGGGCCACGTGGAGCGGCTCGCCAAGTCCGGCACCAAAGCCGGTCAGGTGCTCAAGAAGTGGAAGATGACGGACATCGAGGTCCCCATCGCCACGATTCTCATCCTCAACACGATCGCCCACACCGTGGGCGCGACGGTGGCCGGCTCGAGCTACGGCGCCGTTTTTGGTGAGGGTTCGCTCTGGGTCTTCAGTGCGCTCTTCACCCTCGCCGTTCTTCTTCTCACGGAGATCATCCCCAAGACCTTGGGGGTCACCTTCGCCAATCGGCTCGCCTCGCCGGTGACCCAGGCCGTACGGGCCATCTCCTTCCCGCTCAAGCCCATCCTCATCATCACCACTTGGCTCAGCCGCAAGCTCAGCGGCGACCACAAGAAGCCGGTGACCAGCATCGAGGAGATCCGACTCCTCGCCGCCCTCGGTCACCGCGAGGGTGACGTCGCGGGTCGATTTGCCCAGCTCATCGAAGGGGTGGCGTCACTCCGTGAGCTCACCGTGCACGACGTGATGGTGCCCCGGGTGAGCATCACCTTCCTCTCCGGGACCAAGACCCTGGAGGAGAACCTGGAGCTCGTGCGCGAGAGCGGTCACAGCCGCTTTCCCTTCACCCCCACCGGCGACCTCGACGACGTCGACCGCGTGGTGCTCGCCAAGGAGCTGCTCTTTCTCGACCACGACATGCTCGAGGACGAGGAGCTCGACTGGGATTCGCTCAAGCAACCGCTCATCGTGGTGCCGGAGGGCAAGTCGCTCGATGAAGCCCTTCGGCTGTTCCAGGAGCAGCGCAAGCACCTCGCGATGGTGGTGGACGAGTACGGCGGCACCCAGGGCGTGGTGACCCTGGAAGACGTGCTCGAGGAGATCGTGGGCGAGATCGTCGACGAGACCGATCGCGTCGAGAAGCTGATCATCAAGCGCAAGGACGGCTCCTACCTCTGCCGCGCACATGCCGAGACGCGGAAGCTGTTCAAGCTGCTCGATGTGGAGCACAAGGTCGACTTCGTGACCGTGGGCGGTCTGGTGGCCGACGTGCTCGGTCACGTGCCCAAGGTGGACGACGAGGCGGTTTGGAACGACATCCGCTTCAAGGTGGTCAAGGCCTCGAGCCGTCGGGCCGAGCGCGTGCTGGTGTCGATGCAGCGCCCGAGCGAGCGCCCGCCGCCCGAAGAAGAGACCCCCGAAGAAGCTGACGGCAGGACCTGAGCGTCCGTTCGGTCTTGACCGTAGGTCACGATGCGGCATCTTGTGCGCCACCGTGGACCCCGTGATGCCCCCCGCCCGCACCTTCGAGCAGCTCTTCGAGGGCCAGCCCGCCATCTTGGCGCCCATGGAGGACGTCACGGGCGCGATCTATCGGCGCATGTGCCGTGAGCTCGGGGCCGACCTCTGTGTGACCGAGTTCATCAACGTCGAGGGCCTCCTCCGTGGCTGTCGTAAGGCCAAGAAGAAGCTCTTCCTCGCCCCCGACGACACGCCCACCGCGATCCAGATCTACGGAAGCAATCCCGAGCGCCTCGCAGAGGCGGCCGAGGTTGCCGAAGCCGCCCAGCCTGCGTTCATCGACATCAACTGCGGCTGCTGGGTCCCCAAGATCGCGCGGCGCGGTGCCGGGGCAGGGTGGCTTCGCGACCCGGAGGCCATGGTGAAGATGGCCGCGATGGTGGTCGACCGGGTGAGCCTCCCGGTCACCGTGAAGACGCGTATCGGCTACGGGCCCGAGTCCGACATGCCCATCGTCGAGCTGGCCAAGCGGCTCGAGGACGTGGGGGTGCGGGTGCTCACCATCCACTGTCGCACGGCAAAGATGGGGCACAACGGCGAAGCCGATTGGTCCTGGGCGAAGAAGGCCCAGGCGGTGACGCGCATGCCCGTCATCGTCAACGGCGACGTCAAAGATGCACTCTCCGCCCGCCGCGCTCTCGACGAGACCGGCTGCGCCGGGGTCATGGTAGGGCGCCGAGCCATCGAACATCCTTGGGTTTTCCGCGAGATTAGGGCCTACCTCGACCGCGGCGAGCTCATCGCACCGCCCACGCCGGCAGAGCGCCTCGAGATGTGCCGGAAGCACCTCCGGGCCTATGTCGAAGACCGCGGGGAGAAGCGCGGCGTGCCGGCCACGCGCCGCCACCTCGGCGGCTACATCAGAGGCCTTCGCAACGGCAGCGCCTTGCGACGGGAGCTGTTCACGTGCCCCACGCTCGAGGGAAATCTCGAGATCCTCGACCGCTTCGAGAGCGGTCTTGCCAGCGCCGCCTGATCCTTTCGCGCCACGGCCAGGCTGGAGACGGCGGCGTAGCTGAAGTAAGACCCGGCCAGACCATGGCGATGGGGCGAAGACACGACGGATGGTGGTTGCTCGGGGCGGCCCTGCTCTGGCCGGCCGGCGCCGAGGCACAACCCGCGCCGGCGCCCGAAGCTCCTGCAGCGCCCGCACCGGCACCAGCGCCCGCGACCCCGCCTGTTGCGCCTGCGCCGGCGACGCCGGTTGCGCCCGCCCCGGGCGCGCCTCCCGCAGCGCCCGCGCCCTACCCGTATCCTTATCCCTACCCTCAGCCTTGGCCGCCCTATCCGGGCTCGGTTCCCGGCGGCCAACCCGTCGGGCGTCCGGCTGGCGTCTCACCCGAAGCCCCCGCGACCCCTCCGCCGCCCGAAGACGACCGCGAGATGAAGTGGTTCGCGCGCTTCGAGATGGGCTTCGGCGGACGGGGACTGCTCGACAACAACCGTCTCCTCACCGAGGTCGGCTACGCGAGCTTCAAGTTTTGGGCGGGCTTCGACGGCGCCTACATGGTGCACCCGCGCATCGGCATCGGCGGCTTCTTGGGCATGAACCGACGCGCCTCGGATCCCGAAGAGCCCACCCGAGCCATCAACATCTACAGCTTCTTCGGGGGCGCGCAGGCGCCCATCCATCTCTGGGGTGAGCGCGCCTACACCTTCCACATCACGCCGCGACTCGGCTTTCTCGGTGGATCGGTGTCGTCCGAAGACCTGAGCTTCAACAACACCGACGAAGGCAGCGCCCAGTACACGGCGATCTTCGGGGCCTTGGCGAGCTTTCAAAGCTTCACCTACCATGTAGGCGCCAGCGCTGGCTGGCTCTTCGCCCCCGCCGGCCGCCCCGGCGAAGCGGGACGGCCCCACGACTTCGGTGGGCTTTTCTTGGGCATCAATGCCACCTTGGATGGAGATGACTGACGTGCCACGCATCGGTTTGGCGATCGTCGCCGCAGTGGCCCTCACGGGCTGCACCGACGGTACGCCCTTCATGCTCGACAACATCTGCTCCGACGACTTCGGCGAATTTCGCGACGGCGTGGGCCGGTGTCGGCTCGGTGGCGATGCAGCGTTCGTCTCCGGCCTCACCCCGAACACGCGTGCGGTTCGATTCGGGCCTGGCGGTGGCTCCCTCGTCATCGCCCTCGATGCCATCCCCGCGGTGCAGCAGTCGACGTGGTCGCTCGAGGTGATGGGGGTGTCCAATCGACCGGAGGGCTCGACCCTCGGGCGCGACGAAATCGACTGGGGCAGTTGCGGGGTGGCATGCCCCGAGAACGTGGTCGGCATCGAGGTTGATCTGCCCGAGGACGTGAGCTGGGCGCGGGTGGTCGATGCGGCTCGTGGCACCAGTTTTGCGCAGCCCACCGGAGCGGAGCTCGTCTTCCGCGGAACCGACCTCGACATCATCGACCTCCGCACCCCGGGCGTCGACCAGAACGCCAACCGCTTCTAGGCTCAAGTGATCCCGCGCGCGGCCGTTCTCGGACGTGTGACGGAGACCGCCTCACTTCTGATCGTCGACGACGATCGTCTCGTCCTGCGCAGCTTGGCGCGGGCGCTCCGTCGTGCGCGTCCTCAGTGGCGCATCGATGTGCATGAGCGGCCGGCCGATGCGCTGAGTGCGCTGGAGCAGAACGCCTACGATATCGTCATCAGCGACCTCGACATGCCCGAGATCGACGGGGCCGAGCTCCTGAACGAAGTCCAGCGACGCCGGCCCTCCGTGGTGCGCATCGCCTTCACCGGCAGCCAGGATGCCAAGCATGCGCTTCGGCTCGTAGGTCCGGCGCACCAGTACCTGCGCAAGCCGCTCTCACCCGCCGAGCTCCTCGAGACGATGGAGCGCGCGATCGGCCTGCGGTCACATCTTCACAACCCGCTCGTGGCCCGCATCGTGAGCCGCAAGAACGCACTGCCGATGATCTCATCGAACTACGTGCGACTCGTCGACGCGATCGAGCGCGAGGACATCGAAGAAGCCGTCTCCTGCGCTCGTGGCGACGCGGCCCTCGCGGCGCGGGTGATGCAGCTCGCGAGCTCGGCCCTCTTCGGTCGCATGCATGCGCCCAGGGACCTCCGGTCGGCGGTGATGGTCATCGGCGTGAACACGCTGAGGGCGCTCGTGCTCGAGCAGGCCGTGGTGACGCGGCTGGCGCCTTCGACGAGCACGATCAGCGTCGACGAAATCCAGAGCCGCGGCATGGTCACGGGCGTCATCGCCCGCGAAGCCATGCGCGTCTCTGACCTACGCGACGTCGCCTTCATCGTCGGCCTTCTTCACGGGGTGGGACACCTGGTGCTCGCGGCGCGAGCGCCCAAGCTCTACCGACGTGCGGTGCAGGTCGCCGAGACGCGAGGCATCTCCCTTCCCGAAGCGTTGCTCTCCACCCTCGATGTGACCGAGGCCGAGGTCGGCGCCTACCTGTTGGGGCTCTGGGGGCTGCCGCAGGTGGTGGTCGACGTCATCGCCCGCCAGCACCAGCCGCAGGACCAGGGCCACCAAGGTCACCCCGACCTACGCCTCGCTCTCTACCTCGCGACACGTCTCGCGCAGAACCCTGCCGCCCCTTTGCGCAAGAACGCGGGGGCGAGCCTGGACATCGACGAAGATGCCATCGAGCGCGCCGGCATGAGTCGCGAGCTCCGCCGCCTGCGTACGCGAGCCGAACGGCTCCTGGGTCACTCCGACGCAGCGTGACGCCGCGGGCTGCCCAACCGAGGGTGGCCCCCTCGAGATGGCGAACGGGAAGATCATCAAGGCGTGGAACATGGTGAACTTCCTCGAGTTGCTCGAGGAGGCGGGCGCCATTCAAACCAACGCCCTCGTCGATGGATTCTCCGCCATCGCAGCCCGCTGAACGAGGTGTCCGTCACCCGGGGATCGACGGCTCAGCGCTCCTCATCCACGCGCCCTGATCATCGGTCGCGGGGGACCTTGGCCGAAGACCCTGCCGTCAAACACTCTCGCATCGACGGGTCTCACGCCCCGACCATACGCCTGTTCTCGTATGCTCGGGACGCAATTCGATGTCGTTACGCGAGCCTCGTCTCTGCGGGCATCAGAGCGGTTTGACCGGCATGCAGATCTCTACCTCGTGTTTGCCCTCGGGATCGGTCTCGGGGTTGTTGAGGTAGCGCTCGAAGCAGATGCGGTCGTCGGGCTGATAGCCGCTGTCGGGGAACCAGCGCGCCATCAGAGCTTGCCAGGCCGCGGGGTATTGATCGGCATCGATGCGAAACTTGGCCACGGCGTAGGTACCGCCCGGGATCTCCATGGCGCCGACCTCGCCCCCGACCTCCACGTCGTCGTCGACGGGGAGGCAGATGCTCAAGCGCAGCTTGTCGGGATCGGTGATCTCGGGGTTGTCGTGGTAGACGGCGCGGAAGTCGGGCGCGGCGCCGAGTAGACCGCGCGGCCCGGCCCAGGTTGCGAGCTTTCCGAAGAGCTGGCCAAAGAGGGCGCTGTCTCCCTGGTAGGGACCGATGTGGCGCACGTAGGCGACGCGCACGGGATTGAGTTCGTTCACAGAGACGTTGAGTTCGAGCTGGGTCATGTCAGACCTCCTTTTCTCGAAATCAACGTAGGCAAGGCCTCGCCGACCTTCTTTGCTCGGCTTGCTGAGCGTTTTGCTCAGCTTGCGTTCCTCTTTGCCCAGCTTGCGCCACGCGCTCGCGCTCATGCCGAAGGTCTGACGGAAGGCCCGCGCGAAAGTAGCCGAGCTGGCGAACCCGTTGTCGAGGGCGACCTCGGTGATCGAGCGCTCCGGATCGAGGTCCAGCTGAGTGGCCGCGCGCTCGAGCCGCAGGCGCTGGATGAAGCGCTGCAGGGTCTCACCCACCATCGAGCCGAAGATGCGGTGGAAGTGGTACGGCGAGAAGCAGGCGACCTTGGCGAGACGCTCGAGCGTGAGCTCCTCGTCCAGGTGCGTCTCGATGTGGTCGATCACGCGGTTGATCCGCGCGACGTATTCGGAGCGATGGTCCATGCGATTGACGAGGCTATGGGGCGGGCACGACCATCACCGCCAACCCCCCATCTTCGGGTGCGTCTTCGGGGCGGAAGACGATGGTACCGTGAGGCTGTAGGGCTTTCAGGTTGCCGAGCCAGGTGGCTACGTAGACTTCGTGCTCGCTGGCTTTCTGCAGCACGCGCTCGGCGCCGGCCTCGCCCGCGGGGGAGCGGCGGTCGAAGCGGGTGCGGTCGAGGCCGCTCAAGACCTCGACCGTGGCTTCGTCACAGACGATGAGCGCGTCTGCAGGGGCTCGACGCAAGAAGTCGGCGACGGCGATGCGGTCGCGATAGCCGCCCGCAATGGATCCGCGCCAATGGCCCATCCAGATCACCATGCCCCAGGTGATGAGGGCCAACGCGGCCAGGGCCGCTGGCGCTGCGATGGCCGGCCCCACCCAAGGCTTGTTGGTGCGCTGCCGAACCAAACGCGCGAGGCTCTCGACGCCGAGGGCCATGGCCGTGGCGTAGAAGGGAATGACGGCCACGAAGTGGCGGTCGAGCCCGAGCGTGCCGCGCATCACCCAGGTGAGGGTGACGAAGCCCAGGGCACCGACCCCGCTCAGGGCCAAGCCGGGATATCTGCGAAGGGTGGCCCACAGCCCGAGGGGGAAGAGCAGGATGGCCCAACCATAGACCCGGAAGGCCACGTCGTAGACGTAGTAGAGGCAGTCGCGTAGCCCGGTGATGAAGCCACCCTCGAAGGCGGACTCACTGGCGTGGACCTCGGTCGCGAAGCGGCGGGTGTCGAGCACGAAGCCGAGGAAGCGTCCATCCACCGGCCAGCGTACGAGCGCCCAGGCCAATACGGCGAGACCGGGCGCGATGACGGGTGCCAGGTAGCCCCAGCCATCGACATCGCGGAGTTTGCGGCGTCGCAGCAGCCGGACCGCTTGATGGATCCCAACCCCGAGCAAGACGGCCCAGGCTTCGTAGCGAAGCAGTACGGCGGTGGAGAGGACCACCGCTGCCCATCCGAAGCGCCGCTGGTCGTAGTCCCAGGTAAACCCGAGCAGCAGGAGACCGAACACTGGCTCGGGTTGGGCCGTGGTGCCCATTTGCATCCCGATCGGGCACAGCGCGCAGAAGAACCCGGCGAGGGCGGTCACCGCGGGATGGGTCTCCTTCTTCAGGAGGTAGCCCACGAGCACCAGCGGCACCGCGGCCCAGACGACGACGTTGACGTACCGAACGACGTCCATTCCACCCCCCAGGGCGACGAGCGGGACTTGGAGCCAATGAAACAGAGGCAGCCAAACCCAATGCACCCCGTGCGCGCCCGGCGAAGCGAGCACCTTGCGGGCGATGACGTGATGGCCGTAGGCGTCGCTGTCGGGGTCGGGTCCAAGCCCCACGAGGTGGGCGCGCCAGAGGGCCAGCACGAGCGACAACAGGCCCACCGCGAGCCAGGTGTGCTTGCGCTGCCACCGAATGGGGGTCGCCTCGGGCGCCATGGGTTGGGGCTGTATCTTCGCTCGGGCCAACGGGCAAGCGAGGTGACTCGCGTCCGAGCATCATGGCGTGCGCTCGAGGAAGGTGGCCGGCTGGGCAGCGCTTTGCTAGAGCCGGGCCGTGACGGCTGCAGCCAAAGCCGGGGCGAACGAGCCCGCCGCGGCGTGGCGCCCTCGGGGTGCCCTCGCCCGACACCTCGCGCTCGACACGCCCACCGCGACCGCCGTGTACTGGCTCGCGCTCGTGGGCTACGCGCTCGCGCTGTTCATCCCCGACCTGCTGCCCATGGTCGACTATCCGCAGCACGTGGCCATGGCCGAGATGGCCCACCAGATGGCGGACCCGGCGCACCCGCTCAACGAGAGCTTCTCCCTCAACTACTTCACCTACAACGGTCTGTTTCAGTGGCTCGTGGCCCAAATGGCCGCCGTGATGCCTGCGGAGACCGCGGGGCGCATCGTGGTGGGCCTCTCCATCGTGGGCCTCGGTGGAGCCACCGTCGCGCTGCTGCGCACGGTCGAGCGGCCCCCCATCTACGCTGCCTTCTTCGTCCCGGCCTTGTTTGCGTCTCCGCTCGCGTGGGGCTTCACCAACTACGCGTTGAGCATCTTTTTCGGTGTGATGGCGCTCGTGTTCATCTGCCGCACCCTGAAGCGTCCCCAGTGGCAGGGGCCGGTGGTCGTGGCCATCATCGGCATGCTCTCCGGCTTCACCCACGTGCTCGGCACGCTGTTGCTCTGTGTGCTGGGCGTGGCCTTTGCACCCGAGGTCGTCTGGCGGGCCACGGAGGGACCCCCGCGTCGCCGCTTGCTGTCGGCGCTGGGGCGCATGGTGCTTGCGCTCGCTCCCCTCCTGCTCGGGAGCGCCTACTGCATCGCCGTCTACCTCGAGCAGTACAGCTGGAACCCGGCCGTCTACAGCGACCCCACCATGGAGGGGACGGGACCGGGCCTGCTGCACCGACTGGTGTGGTTCACGGCCTACGCGACCGGGCTCCACTACGACGCCACCGACCAGGTCTTTCTCGGCTTGGCCATCCTCACCGGTTTCTTCGCGGTGGGGCTCGGGTTCTACGCCCGGCGCCGTGGCGCGGCGGACCGGCCGCTGGTGCTTCCCTTCGTGGCTGGACTCGGGATCTACCTCTTCATCCCGATGGTGTTCATCGGAACCCACATCATCTTTCCGCGCTTCGGTCAGACGGCCGTCTTCGGGCTCATCTTCTTGCTGCCCCGGCTGCCCACTGAGCTGGGCGAGGTTTGGCACCCGCGGCTGCGCAAGGTGGGTTTGAGTCTCGCGGCCCTGGCTTCGCTCAACTTCGCCATCCACATGCAGCGCTTCGCCGCCGAGACCGATGGCCTATCGCGCGTCATCGATGCGGTGCCCCAAGGGCGGCGCGTGACGGCGGTGATCCACCAGCCGTCGACCTACGCCTTCCGCGGGGGCGTGCTCATTCATGCCGCCGCCTACCACGGCGCACGCACGGGGGGCGAGTACGCCTTCAACTTCGCTCGGTACGCGTCGGTGCCGCTCAACTTCCGGTCGGGCACGCAGCCGGCGTGGCCACAGAAGGGCTGGGAGTTCTTCCCCGAGGACTACAATCCCCGCTGCGGTTACGCGCGCTACTACGACGTGGTCATCTTGCGTGCGCCGGAGGACATGGTCGACGCATCCGACGCAGAGCTGGCCCGGATGGTGTTCGGTGAAGATGCGGGCATCGTGAAGCCACTCGCCCGCGACGGCCGGTACGCCGCCTTCGACACCGAGGGGATCCCGGCGGACGGCACCTACTGACTCGAAGCTTGCGTGGCGGGGGAGTCCGTCCCGTAAGTCTCGAGTCAGTTGTGAGCAGAGTGTGCTCCCCGTTGCCGGCGCCGGCCGGGGGCGTTACGACGGGGCGTGGCCGATGGCGCACCGCGTGGCACCCTCGTGGGTGCGCTCCTCTTTTCCTTCGTCGGATTCGTCGGAGGCGCCATGGGGAGTGCCTGGTGGTCGCGCGGGCAGCGCGCCGAGCCGTGGCGCGAGATGCGGGTGGAGCACGAGGGCGTCGAAGGCGCTGCGTCGCGCACGCGTGTGATCTTCGAGGACCGCGACTTGCCACTGCAGGACGTGGAGGTGCGTCGTAGCGGCGACGGAGAGCCCCTCTCGGCGCGCCTCGCGCTCGGTGATGGCGCCCAGCTCGAGATGCGCTTCGAGGACGGCAAGCCGGTCGAGCTCACGGGGGGCGACGGCGCTCGGGCCACGATCAGCTGGTCGGGCCGCAAGGCGACGGTCGCATTCACCAAGGCCGACGGCTCGGCGGCGGGAGAAGAAGGGGTCCTGGTGCCGGTCGAGCTTCGCAGCAGCCTCGCCCTCGCTCAGGCCCCGCTGCCCGCACGCGAAGATGCGTGGGCGGGCCTCTCGCTCGTCGGCGAAGCCCACGCGCAGACGGCGATCCCGTCGGCGTCGGCCCCGAAAGAAGAAGAGGACCCGAGCATCGCCGTCGAGCGCGAGGTCACGGTCGAGCTCGGCCTTCGAGCCGCAGCCAACGACAAGGAGCCGAACGGCGAGGTCCAACTCGAGGCACGCTGCGCGCCCCCCCTCACGTGCGTGGTGCGCAACCCGACCGCGACCATGCCCACCACCGCCACCGTGCAGATCGCCGTCGCCGGTAGCGTGAAGAAGAGCGAGCTCGGCTCGGGTGGTGACCTGGAGGCGTTCACCTCCGAAGCCAAAGAAGAGCGCAAGACAGCCCAGAAGCAGCTGGGCGATGTCGCGACGGCGGTGGCCGGGGTCGGGGTGGTTGCGATGGCCTGCCAAGAGGCCGGCGTCGAGGCCTCCTTCTGCGTCAGCAAGCTGGGTCGACGAGGCAACTACCTGTCCCGCGCCGGAGCAGCGGTCGAAGCCATTCGAGGCCACGAGGTCGACACCTCACGTGGCCTCGAGTTGCGGGCAGCGGCGCTGCGAGATCAGGATGCCGCGCGACGACGTCTCGATCAGGAGGTCACCATCGAGCTCTGCGCCATCCGCCCCGGCTACAGTCGCGCTTGCACCGAGGTGAAAGGCCGACCGCTCGGCGACGAAGGCATGTCGGCCGAGACGCGCACCCTCGACATGCGACGTGGCCTCGGAGGCACCCTCGTGGGCAGCTTCGTGATGACGCAGGCCGACGGCGCCGACTGCAAGTTCAGCCCCTCGCCGCGCACCAGCGGGACCCTCAACCTGAGCTTCGACGAGAAGAAGGGGATCATGACGGCGACCTACAGCGTGAAGCAGAGCGGTACCCGTCCCGGTCTTCGGTGCAGCCTCGGCACGGCCAACATGCGTTGGGAGCAGACCTACAGCGCCACCGCGACCCAGAGCATCTCCCCTACACAGCTCCAGGCGGGCGGCAGCATCCCCTTGCGCCTCAAGGGCAACATGGCCGGGACGGGGAGCTTCAGCTTCAGCGGCTGCCGCACCAGCGGCGGGGCAGCGGCCAACTGCCCCGGCGGCAAGCGCGAACCGTACAACTACCCCATGGAGATCAACGGCACCCTCGATCTCGCGACCCGAACCGGCAGCGGCAACATCGTGGTGACGGGGGCTCCTTTGTCCACGCGCGGAACGTGGCAGGTCCCTGCGGCCAAGGAGGCCAAGTGAGCATCCCGGCACCACCGCCGCGTGCGCCCACCCGCGGCAAGAAGCGCGGTGGAGCGGGGGGGACGTCGAGGCTCGGTACATGGGCCGGGGCCTTGGTGATCGGCGGTGTGATGGGGGCGGCCAGCTACCAGCTGCTGCACTTCATCGCCGACTACTTCGACTACTGGATGGCGGTCCTGGTCTCGTGAGCCGGGCGCCCGACATCCGCAAGCTCCGCTGGCTCGACCACGAGAACAAGACGCTGGCGGCGCCGGTGGTCATCGGCGGCCGAGGAGCGAGCGACTTCGTGCGCGCGGTGCACCTGGCCCTCGGTGGCGAAGACGACGTCGGAGCCAAGACGCGTGGCCGCTACTCTTCGGTCGAGATGCCGCCCCTGCGCGGCTTCGAGATGACCATCCACCTCTACGGTTTCAAGACCGAGCACGACGACGCATTTCGTGGTGACTTCTGGCACCACCTCGCCCACACGCAGTGGCTGGTGCTCAGCTCGGTGGGGCCCGAGCACGATCGGAGTTGGGTCGAGGTCTTCGAGACGTTGAGCCGCCACCTCGACCAGAGTCGACCCGAGGTCGTCATGGGTCTGCACGGACCACCGGAGCTCGCCACCGTGGCCGCGGCCGCGGGACTGCCCGAGCCGGTCATCGTGGATGCTCGCCCGAGGGCCGTGCTCAAGGAGATGGCGCGTCACTTCCTCTACTGGGCTCGAACCAAACCCACGCGCTGAGATCAGCGCGAAGGCGAAGGGCGCTTGGGCGTCGCAGCTTTGGGCGTGGGCGACCGTCATGGCATGCTCGTACTGAGATGCGCGCACCGACTGCCCTCCTCGGAGCCATGGCGTTGTGCGCCGGACTTTGTCTCGGCCTGAGCCGCCCGGCCCTGGCCCAGGAGAGGCCGGCCGACATCGCCACCGCGCGCGAGCTCTTTCGCGAGGGATTGGCCCTGAGTCGTCAGGAGAAGTGGGAGGAGGCCCGGGTCAAGCTCGAGCAGTCCTTGAGCCTCAAGCAGACGCCGCTCACCTACTACACGCTGGCGGTGGCGGAGAAGAAGTCTGGCCACCCGGTGGCCGCGCTCGAGCACTTCAAGGTCTTCCTCGCCCAGCCTCAGAACGAGAAGACCGAGGGCTTCGTGCCGGGGGCCGAGCAGGCCGTCGCTGAGCTCGAACGCATGGTGGCCCGGGTCACGATCACCGTGGCGCCCGCGAACATCCCAGAGCTCGAGGTGACGGTCGACGGGCAGCCGGTGCCCGAGGTGGCGTTCGGTCGACCGCGCCTCGTCGATCCGGGGCGTCACGAGGTCGAGGCTCGTGCCCCCGGCTACCTTTCCGCGCGAGATTCGTTTTCGGTGGAGGCGCAACGAGGGGCGTCCGTATCGCTGACCTTGACGCCTTCGGGGGACGAGCCAGACCCGAGCGTAGATGAGGACGATCCCACCTCGTTCTACGCTGGCGTCGGTCTGCTTGCGGGCGGCGGCGCGATCGGACTCACGGGCCTCGTGGTCGGGATCATCGGTGCCGAGGAAGCGTCGGACGCGCCCACGAGCGATGGCCCCGAGGCCGACGCAGCCCTGGAGAAGGCGCTCGCGGGGGACATTCTCATGGGGGTCGGTGGCGCGGCGGCCATCGCGGGACTGGTCCTCGTCTTGCTGGACGTGACCTCCACGGACGACGACCCATCGGCCGGCGGGTTGCGACCGTGGTTTGCCGGTGAGCAGTTCGGCTTGCAGCTCCGGTTCTGAGACCGACGCGCTGGCTCAATAGTCGGCGTCGGAGGGAAGGGCGAGGCCACCCGAGGGTTTGGGTGCGCGCGGAGGCGCGACGGGGGGCGGAGCGGCGGGTTTCGGCGGGTGGCTGGGTTTCGGAGCTGCGGCCGCGGGCGCGGGAGGCTTGGGTTCCGCGGTGGGCTCGGTCGACGCGGCCGGCTTCGGCACACTGGGCTCCTCGGCGACGGCTTCTGCGACATCTTCTTTGGGTTGCCTTCGCGGGGCCTGCGACCGCGTCTCGGCCCGCGCGGGCGTGGCATCGGCTGCGGGGGTGTCGTCTCCGGGAGCTCGCATCAGAGCGAGTGCGCCCCCGACGCCCAGCAGCAGCACCGTCGCTGCGCCGATGAAGGCGAGCTTGCTTCGCCCGGCGTCGGGCGCGGGCGGAGCTGGGTGGAAGGCTTCGGCACCGGATAGGGACGGCATGGCGAGGCGCGTCGTGCTCTCGAGAAGCGATGCTCCCAGCCACCGGTTTCGCACCGATCGCCCCGAGGCGTCGACGTCCACCCCCTGGTCGACGAGCCAGCCGGCGAGGGCCTCGCCGAAGTCCTCGGCCGACTGCCAGCGTTCGTCGCGGTTCTTGGCCAGCCCTTTGGAGATGACGTTCCAAAGGGCTGGGTCGAGGCCAGGTGGGCACGGTGGCGAGTGCATCAGCACTTGAAGGAGTAGCTGTTGTAGCTGCTCGTGGTCGAAGGGGCGTTCGCCCGCGATGCATTCGTAGATGCAGACGGCGACGCCCCATATGTCGGCGCGATGGTCGACATCCCCGGCTCCTCTCGCCTGTTCGGGGGCCATGTATTGGGGGCTACCGACGATCTCCCCCATCTGCGTGAGCCGGGACACCGACCGCTGAACCGCGGAGTCGACGGACAGCTCGGTCCACGTATCTTCGATGTCCGGCGCCGAGCTCACCTTGGCGATCCCGAAGTCCATGACCTTGCAGGTGCGGGTGTCGGCACCGAACAGGACCTGGACGTTTTCGGGTTTGAGGTCGCGGTGAACGATGCCGTGCTCGTGGGCGAGCGCGAGGGCATCGAGCACCTGGAGCATGAGCTGCACGGTCTCGATCGGGTCGATGACGGGGCGCGTCTCGAGCACGTCGGCGAGCGACGAGCCGCTCAAGAACTCCATGACCATGAAGGCGTGACCGTGGTGGGTGGTACCGAAGTCGTGGAGCTGGACGATGTTGGGATGCTTGAGCTTGGCGGTGGCGCGAGCCTCGTGCAGGAAGCGCTGGCCCGCTTCCGCGTGAGACGCGAACTCACTCCGCAAGAGCTTGATGGCCACGTCGACCTCCAAGATCTCGTTGCGCGCGAGCCACACCGTGCCCATGCCTCCTTCGCCGAGCACGTGCTGCAACGCGTACTTGCCCGCGATGACGTCACCCGGCCGATAGAGTTGGACCAGAGTGGCGTCGGCTTGTCGCCGGGGCCAGGTGCTCACCACCACTTCTCATACATATCGCCTTTGTGTAGCGTAGGCGAGGATGGCACCACGTGGCGGACCGCGGGTCTGGGCCCTAGTCGGCGTCTTCGCCGCATCGGCTTGCACCGCGGTGGCGAACGGACGTCTCGACGGCCTGCCGTCCGAGGGAAGCGGCGGTCGTGGCGCTGGCAATCCGAACGGTGGGGAGGGCGCCATTGCACGTCCCGACCTCAAGCCGGTGGGCACCGGCTGTGACGAATCCAACCCCGACGAGTGCGCGAGTGGTTTCTGCGTCGATGGGGTCTGCTGTGACCAGAAGTGCGATGGCGAGTGCGTTGCTTGCGACGTGTTCAACCAGAACGGCGTTTGCCAAGCGCTCGTCGGAAACACGTGCAACGGCGGCGTTTGCAACGCCGACGCGGAGTGCGTTCCCCTCGAAGGGGGGATGTGCACGGACCCCGGCGGGTGCAACTCCAACTTCTGTGCCGATAGCGTCTGCTGCAACGAAGCGTGCGACGGCCCCTGCGAGAGCTGTGCCGACCACACCGGTGATCAGGCCACCATCCCGGACGGGATCTGCGCCTACGCGCCAACCGATGACGGCTTGTGCGGTGGTGCGGGCTGCGTCGGCAAGGGCCGTTGTTGCGGCGACGAGGTGCCGCCAACGGGCAACGCCAACAACTGC
The DNA here is from genome assembly GCA_030426145.1 of Polyangia bacterium. GTDB lineage: Bacteria > Myxococcota_A > Polyangia > Polyangiales > Polyangiaceae > JAPYTK01. Next base: position 27,741 of record JAUHZF010000022.1, on the reverse strand, counting down.
CCCACAGCTGTCTGCACGGGCGGTTGCAACGGCAGCACGTGTGTCATCGCGTGCGGCGCGGACGAGTGCAAGAGCACGAACATTACCTGCCCGGTGGGTTTCGACTGTTTGATCCAATGCGATGGTCACCACGCCTGCCAGGGCACGGCCATCGACTGTCCCGCCGACCACGACTGCTCCCTCGTGTGCACGAATGCGGCCGACAATCACGCCTGCGAAGAGGTGACGTTCACTTGCAGCAACGGACCCTGCTCGATGAGCTGCTCCGGCAACGAACCTTGCAAAAACGCCGATGTGCTCTGTGGCGTCAACGCTTGTGATGTCGCCTGCAACCTCTCTGCGGGCAATGGTCCCAAGGTGGAGTGCGGCAACGCGTGCGACTGCCCCGGCGCGAGCCCGTGCAACTAAAGCGCATCAGCTTGGTCGGCGCCGACGGGCATCGCCTCGCCATCGGCACCATCGACGTGCAGCAGAAGACCGGGGTGAGGGTTTGGGGTGGATGGCAGCTGTGCTTCAGGGCTGGCTGCGCGCGATGGTGAAGCTCTGCGCAAGCCAGTGCCCTGAGCCGTAGAGCAATACGTTGGTCACGTCGAAGGCGGCTGCCGTGGGGAGCGCCAAGGTGGTCGACATCGTCTGGCCTGGGGGCACCCGGGTTTGATCCGGCAATTCGATGTCGTGGAGGATGCCCGCCGTCGTCTCGCACGAGGGAGGGAAGTCGAGTTCGACCGGGGCGGCGCCGCCGCCCGTAGAAGCGAACAACCACAGCGCTTCGTCCTCGGAGAGGTTGGGGTTGGCCATTCCCCCCAGGGTGGAGAGATTGCGGATGGAGACCGTGGCCACGCACCCATAGGTGTTGGGGTCGGGGGTGTCGCTGTGTCGATAGGCCACCTCGACGAAGGTGCCGACGGGGATGGCCACCCCACCCTTCGATACGAGCACCTCCCACGTGGCGGTGCTGGTGCAAGATGGGTCGAGGCACTCGTCGACCGCGATGCGCGACGCCGTGCTCTCGACGACCGTTCCCGAGAAGGACGCCTCGACGATGGCCGGGGGCATGCACTCGAGCATCGGGGTTCCGTCTTTGACGAGGTCGAGTACCAAGTCGTCGGGCGTCTGGCTGCACTGGGCCCCGCCTTGGCCGCCTTGAGCGTTGGAGGCCTCGCCCCCGACGCCGCCCACGCCCTGCACGCCCCCCGAGCCTCCCGCACCCGTCTGCAGCGTCACCTGGTCGCCGCAGGCGGCGGTGACCCCGAGGGTCAGAGCGAACAGCGTCGTGCGCTGGAGAACTGACATGCGTGAAACGTACACGATGCGGGTAGCGACGCACCAACCCAGGGATGGACCCCGCGAGCGAGAAGGCTCAGCTCGACGCGACGATGCCGTAGGTGAAGAGCCCGGCCGCGACGGCCGAAGCGACTGTGCGCAGGTGATTGAGCCGCGTCCACTGGGTGAGGTAGCGCCCCCAGTGCTGCGCTGCGTCGACCTGCTCGGGCGCAACGCCGTCGAGCATCTCGTTGAGGGGCACGTTGCCGGCCGCGGTGCACACGAACATGCCCAGGAGGTAGACGACGGCGCCGACCAGCACCGACGCCGCGCCCGGTTGCCCCCATCGCGACACCGCCCACACCCCGAGGGCGAGGCTCAGCAACGACGTGCCGAAGAACAGGGGCATGAAAGGAGACGAGAGGATCTTCAGATTGATGGATTGCATCGCCGAGATCCCTTGCCCGTTGGGGAGCCGGTCGAGGGACTGCATCACGAAGCTGGAGAAGGTGAAGTAGACGCCGGCCATGGTGCCGGTACCGAGGGCAGCCCCCCAGAGTCCCACGTGACCGAGCTGCGAGACGAGCGCGCCCATCACGCCACCTCCCGTGCGGCTGCGCTTCGAGCATGAGCACGAAAGTCGCGCGCAGGGCGACCCAACACCCGCTGCACACCGTCGGTGGTGTGGCTGTTGTGTCCGTCCATCAAGAAGCGAAACAGGTCGATGAAGAAGGCCACCACGGGGGGCGGCATGTGCTCGCCCAGAACCTCGGCGTAGGCTTCGAAGCTGACCGGCACGTAGACCACGGGCTCGCCGGTCGCTTCACTGAGGGCGGCGGCGGCTTCGGCGAAGGTGAGGGCGCGCGGACCCGTCAGCTCGTAGGTCTGGTTCTGGTGGGCCGGGTCGGTCAGGGCCTCGACGACACAGTCGGCGATATCGTCACAGTCGATGAAAGGCTCGGCCACGTCGCCGCCGGGAAAGACCAGCTTGCCGTCCTGCGTGGCGAGCACACCTTCGGTGAAGTTCTGGTTGAAGAAGGCACATTCGAAGATGGTCCAGGTGGCGCCGGAGGCGCGCACCGCCTCTTCGGCGGGGTGCACCTGAGGCTCGCCCCGACCCGCGAGGAGCACGATGTGTTGCACACCGCTCGCTACGGCGCGGGCGCTGAGGCGCCGCACGTCGTCGGCCGCCCCGGGCACGGCGAGGTCGGGGTAGTAGGTGATGTAGAGGTTTCGCGCCCCAGCGAGGGCGGCGTCCCAGGTGGTCTCGTCCTTCCAGTCGAAGGGGACCGCGCTCGACCGAGACACGGCGCGGTGGGGAAGGTTCTTGGCCGCGAGACGATCGGCGACGCGGCGCCCCGTTTTGCCGGTTCCGCCCACGATGACGGTGGTTTCGTTCTGCTCTGACTCATTCATGTGATGACTCCTCGTTGGTGACGTCATCATCATGGGCCTTGCGGATTCGCTGCGAAAGTCGAGCCTTGGCAAGGTAGTGTTGCATAGATGCAAGGCCATCAGCTGCACCTCGACTGGGATGACGTGCGCCTGTTTCTCGCGCTGTGCCGCGCGCGTAGCCTCGGCGATGCAGCGCGCGGGCTCGGGGTCGACGTCTCCACCGTGTCGCGCCGCTTGGTCGCGCTCGAGGAGGGGCTCACGCTCACGCTCTTCGATCGTAGCCGGAGCGGGATCACGGCCACCGAGTCGGCGGAGCGTCTGCTGCCGGTCGCCGAGGAGATCGAGCACGGCATGCTGCGCTTCACCGGGGAGGCCGAGTCGCTCGAGCGCGACGTGGCCGGTGTGGTTCGGCTCGCGTGTCCGTCCGACGCGGCGGAGGTCCTCGTGGTGCCGCTGCTCCCGGCGCTGCTCGAACGCCATCCAAAGCTCCGCGTCGATTTGCTCGCAGGCGAAAAGATCGTCGACGTGACCCGTCGCGACGCCGACATCGCGATGCGCACCGCGCGCCCGGAGGCGGGGGATCTCGTGGTGACCAAGCTGCTCGACATCACCTGGGTTCCCGCAGCGACGCCGGCGCTGGCCGAGTCGCTGGGGCGCGTGAAGCGTCTGTCTGATGTGCGCTGGGTTGCCTGCGCTGAAGAGCTACGTCACACCACGCCCGGGCGTTGGTTCGAGGCCCATCTCCCGGACCTGGAGCCGGCCCTGCGCTCTCCCAGCCTGCGCATCCTCATCGCGAGTGTCGAGGCGGGGCTCGGCGTGACCCTCGTGCCGGATCGCAGCGTGGAACACTACGGGCTCGTGCCCCTCGAGCTCACGCCCAAGCTCCGCCGCCAACCCTGGCCCCGCGACACCGTCTACCTCGTCACGCACCGGGCGCTCCGCCACGTACCGAGGGTGGCCGCAGTGTGGGACTTCCTCCTCGCCCACGAGCGCTGAGCGTGCGGCACACTTCGCCTAAGTATTTGGTCGGGGTCGCGTCGTTAGGTCTCGTCGGGTTCGACCTTCTCGGCCGGCTTGGTCATGGTGAGACCCAGCCCCACCGTGGCGCCGATGAGGTTGCTCGCGAGCCACACGAGCGACAGGGCAAAGGCACGGTCGGCGGCGATGCCGAAGGGGGCAAGCACCGTCACGAAGAGCGACTCGCGAAGGCCGAAGCCGCCGATGGTGATGGGCGCAGTCGAGATGACCAAAGCAATGGGCACCCCGAGGAAGACGGCGCGGGCGAGCTCGGCCGTGCTCACGTCGGCCCAGCCTCGACCGGCGGCAAAGAGGATGGCGAGGCTGACGAGCTGATAGGCGAGGGACCAGCCGAAGGTCTCGAGCCGCGCGCCCGCCGTCGACAGCGGACCGGCGAAAGCGTCGGCCATGCGGTGTAGCGTCGACGACAAGCCCCCGAGGCCGATGCGTCCCGCGATGCGGGCCGCGAGGTGGAGCGAGCCCGGGGCGACCAGCAGGGCGAGCACCAGCCCCCCCGCGAGACCCACGCTGAGCAGGAGCAGCTCGCCGCGGGCCCGGGCCGTCGCGCTGAGCAGTCCGACCGCCGACACCAGCGCCAGCGACACCAAGCCCATCACCCGTTCGAAGGCCACGGAAGCCCAGGCGTGTTCCTTCACACGCAGGCGCGCGCCGCACCGCACCGAGCGGATGACGTCGCCGCCGACCGAGGTGGGAAGCAGCAGGTTGTAGGTCATGCCCACCAGCGTGTCGCCGAAGAGCGGAGCCCAGGTGACGTCTTCACCCAGTCGCTGCAGTACGCGGGTCCAACGGAAGGCGCTCACGCCGACGGCGGCGAAGGTAAGCGCGACCACGGACAGGATGGCGACGGCGTCGAGGGCGCCGAGCACACCGAGCACGCCGCCGAGGTCGACGCTACGAAGCGCGAAGTACAGCAGCGCGGCGGTTGCGACGATCTTGAACGCCAGCCACAGCCGCTCTCGCACGCTCAGGCTCCTCTCAGTGCTTCTTGCGGAAGACGAGGTACTTGTAGTCGGCGAGACGCTCGAAGAGCGGATGTGCGTCGAGCACCGCTTCGCCGCCGTCGAAGACCGGGGTCACGAGGTTCGCGGGCAGCATGTCGCGGTAGGCGAGCAGGATGCGCGACGGCACGAAGCAGACCCCGCCGCGGGTCTCGAGCTCGAGCCCGAGCGCCTCACAGTGACGGATCCACTCCCGCATGCTCATGCGGAGGATCCGGCGGAGGAGGCGCGAGGCGTGGACCGGCTCCAGGAAGAGCACGCGGCCCCCCGGCTTGGCCCGCGCGATGAGGTTCTGCGCGGCGCGGCGGAAGTCGTCGGCGTTCTTGCACGCGAGGGTGAGGCAGCCCAGCGTCATCACCACGTCGAAGGCGTCGCGCTGGTCGGCTTCGGGGGCCTCGAATACGTCGCCGACGCGGAAGGTGAGGTTGGGAACGTCGGCGTGCTCCTTCTCGGCCGCCGCGATCGACTTCGGGGAGAAGTCCCAACCCGTGACGATGGCACCACGTCGACCCAGGTGGGCCGATGTTCGTCCGGTACCGCAGCCGACGTCGGCGATGCGCAGACCCTCCACGTCGCCGAGCAGGCGATCGAGGGTAGCCATCTGGCGTCGGTGCACATGCTCGTTGTAGCGATTGCTGGGCCAGTTCGAGCGGGCGAGACCTTCGTAGCTCTCGGCCTTCATGTCCCAGTAGTCCGGGGTGTCGTACCAGCCCTGCTTGTTGACCCGGTCCCGGAGCATCTGCTTCAGGCTGCGGCCGTCGGATGCCTTCGCGTTCATGACGAGCTCTCCGTGACGATGTTGATGACGTCCATGGCCGCGTGAGCGCGGGCTTCGGCCTCGGCACGGGAGCTGCCGTGCGCGAGGACGTGACCGGCGCGCTTGCTGCCGTCGGTGAGGGGCGCGACCGTGTCGCCAGGACGGACGTAGACCTCTGCGCCCGCGATGCCGTCCATGCTCCTCGCTTGCTCGAGGCCTTCGATGGCGACGACCTTGCCCGGCGTGCCGATGATGAAGCGACCCGTCGCGCCGCCGTGTGCGGGACCCTCGACACCCGCGGCTTCCCAGTCGTCCCGACCGAGGGCCACGCCGCAGATCCTTCGGTAGAGGGAGATGCCGCTCGCGAGGAAAGCGACGTCGGGGTCGAGGCCACCGCCGAGCCGATAGGCCGTCTCGACGATGAAGGCGCCAGCGGGCCCGCTACGCATCTGGGTGTAGGTCGGACCGCGGGTGATCCCGAGGGCCGCGAGCCCCTGCTTGGCGACCTCGACCACGCGCTGCTGGGCGTCGGCATCGAGCTCGGACGGGTGGACCTCGGCGAAGGTGATCCCCGGCGGGTCGGGGTAACCCGTGATGATGCGCTCGGTGACGGCGAGGACCTCGGTCACACCATGACGGGTGTAGGCATCGACGCTGAACTCGCGGCCGACGATGAAGTCTTCGAGCAGGCAGTCATCGGCGCCAGCGTTGCGTGCGGCGGCGATGGCGTTGTCGACCGCCGCTTCCAGCTCGTGCATCTCCATGCAGATGGAGACACCACGCTGCCCCCAGCCCCGGGGCGGCTTGACCACCACGGGTAGGCCCTGGGCCTCGGCGAAGGTGCGCGCCTCGGCCAGCGTCTTCACCCGACGGTGGGCGGGCGAAGGAACGTTCTTCGCGTCGAAGGCGGCACGCATGAGGTCCTTGGCTTGGCATCGGGCCACGGTCTCGGGGTCGCCGTAGAAGGGCAGTCCGGCCGCGGGCGCCGCCGCCGCTGCACCGCGCAGGGCGTGCTCGGAGCCGCAGGTGACGATCCCGTCCACCGCTTCCCTCTTCGCTCCGGCGACGATGCCCTCCACGTCGGTGGTGGAGCAGTGCACGAAGCGATCGCACAGCTCGACCCCCACCGCTGCATCCGAGGCGTCGACCCCGACCACGGTGAGGCCCTCGGCGCGGGCAAAGCGGAGCAGCCCCAGCTGCGGGAACCCGCAGCCGACCACCATCAACGTTTGACTCATGCGTCTCCCGAAGCGCGATCCACCGGCGGCTCGCCCGCCTCTTCGCGGCGCGACGACCAGAAGAGCTCGCTCTTGGCCGTCGCCGGCAGCTCGGCGTCGAATCCCAGCCGCTGCCCAATGCGATAGAGAGGGCGGTCCTGGGTTTGGATGAAGACGCGGCCCACGTACTCGCCGATGACGCTGAGTGCGATGAGCTGCGCCCCTCCGAGAATGACGATCGCGGCGAAGATGCTGGTGTAGCCGTCGTCGATGTCGACCCCGTAGAGCTTCTGGCCGACCTTGAAGAGGGCGTAGAGGATCCCCAAGACGGCGATGGCGGCGCCCGAGGTTCCGATGAGCCGCAAGGGCCGCACCGAGAAGCCGGCCATCAGATCGAAGGTATGGTTGATGAGCTTGCCGAGGTTGTACTTCGTGTGGCCCGAGTGGCGAGCCGAGTGGGCCACGGGAACGCTCGTCGACTTGGCGCCGCTCCACCCGGCGAGAGCGCTGAAGAACTTCTTCTTCTCAGGCAGTCCGGCCAAGAGCCGCGCGACCTCTCCATCGATGACGCGGAAGGTCGTCACGTCTTCGGGGAGACGAATGCCGAGCACCTTGCGCATGAAGAGGACCATGAGCTTGGAAGCGACCACGCGATGCCAGGGGTCGTTTCGCTCGGCCCGGCGCCCGTAGACGATCTCGTAGCCTTCGTCGCGCTTGCGCAGCAGCTTGGGGATCTCCTCCGGCGGATGCTGGAGGTCGCCATCCGTCTGCAGCACCCACCGGCCACTGGAGTGGAGCATGCCGGCTTGCACCGCGGCCTCCTGGCCGAAGTTGGTGGCCATGCGCAGGCACCTCACCTCGGGGTTCTCGGCGATGAGCTCCTCGATGATGTTGGGGGTGTCGTCGGTGGAGCCGTCGTCGACGACGATGATCTCGAAGGTCTCCTCGCTCTCATCCCGATGCTGGCTCAGGACGGCCACGAGGCGCTCGACGAGCTCGCGCACGTTCCCCTCCTCATTGAGCATGGGGACGACGACCGAGATGTCGATGGAGGAGGCCATGAGCTTGCGAAGGGTCACACCATTGATTCGACTGCAGCCTATCAGGCGGCCTCGGCTTTGGCCTCGGCAATGGCAGCGTCGAGGGCATCGACGGCGGCGTCGACGTGGCTCTCCGGCATGCCGGGGTAGAGCGGAAGCGAGATGGTGCGGTCGCCCCAGTCGGCGGCGATGGGGAAGTCGTCGGGCGTGTAGCCGAACTGCTCGCGATACCAGTGAAGGGTGTGCACGGCGCGGTAGTTCACCGCGCATCCCACCTCGCGCTTGCCCAGCCCCAGGAGCACGGCGTCGCGGAGTCCGTGGGGAACGCGAACGGTCTGAAGGTGATGACCGCTGATCCCGGTGCGCTCGACGAGGGCGACGTCGGGGTGTCCCGCGAGCTTCTGCTCGTAGCGCTCGACGAGGGCGGTTCGGCTCTGGAGCTGCTCGTCCATGCGGTCGAGCTGAGGCAACAGCAATGCAGCCTCCACGTCGGTCATGGCCGCCTTGTAACCGAGCTCGAGCATGTCCCAATGCTGGTAGAGGCCACCGTGACGTGCGGCGGCGTCTTTGCTGACGCCGTGGTTGCGCAGGCGCTTGAGGCGATCGCGCAGTCCTTCGTCGTGCACGGCGATGGCACCGCCGTCACCACTGGTGATGACCTTGGTGGCGTAGAAGGAGAAGACGGCCGCGTCGCCGAGCTTGCCGGTGGAGATCCCGTTGCGCTCGGATTCGACGGCATGTGCCGCGTCCTCGATGAGGTAGAGGCCGTGCTCGTCGGCGAGCTTGCGGAAGGCCTCCATGGGCGCGAGCTGACCGTAGAGGTGCACCACGCTGATGGCTTTGGTCCGGTCGGTGATCTTCGCCTTCACCTTCTCGGGGTCGAGGATCCCGGTCTTGGGATCGATGTCGGCAAAGACGTGCGTGGCCCCGATGTGCTGAATGGCGTTGGAGGTGGCGCAGAAGGTCATCGGGGTGGTGATGACCTCGTCGCCGGGCCCGATGTCCATGCCGCGCATGGTGAGGGTCAGGCCCATGGTGCAGCTGGAGCAGCCCACGACGTAGGGCACCCCGAGGCGCTCCGCGAAGCGCTCCTCGAACTTCCCGACCCGCGGACCGAGGGTGAGGAAGAGGGAGTCGAGGGTGGCTTTGACGCTCTCGAGCTCGTCTCGCCCGAGGGTGTGCCTGAAAAAGTCGACCTTCATCTCCGTTCCTCTCCTCCTCGGGCTCAGGTGCTGCTGAGCACGTGCCCGTCGAGGGCGATGTTGGCGTATGTGCGCTCGACGTCGGTGAGGAAGACGTACTGCTTGAGCGTGTACCAACGCCGATCGGACGCATCGAGGTCGCCGTTGCGCAGGGCTTCGACCACCTCACGGATGCCGTCGTCGATGCTGTAGGCCGCCTCGAAGCCGAGCTCGGCCGTGATCTTGTCGAAGCGAACGTTGTAGTCCCGGCGATCGGGGTCGGTGGGGGCGAGCACGATCTCCGTGCCTGGCACCTGGTCGCGAATGCGGTAGGCGAGGGTGATGATGCGGAGGTTGTTGTCGTTGCTGCCGACGTTGAAGACCTTCTTGTGCACCTTCTCGTGGGGCTGCTCGAGCCCGGTGAGAATGGCGCGGGCGATGTCCTTCACGTGCACGAAGGGGCGCCACTGACGCCCGCCGCCCTCGACCGTGATGCGGCGGTCGACGTAGGCGTTTTTGCTCATGATGTTGACCGCGAGGTCGAAGCGCATGCGCGGGGCGAGTCCGAAGACGGTCGCGAAGCGCAGCGCGACGATGGTCATGTCGTCACCCTTCTCGTCGGCGAGCTTCCAGAGGCGCTTCTCGGCCTCGGCCTTGCACTTGGCGTAGAGAGAGACCGGGTGCAGCTCGGACTTCTCGGTGAGCTCGGTCGACTCGCCGTGGCCGTAGACACTGCAGGAGGAGGCGAAGACGATCCGCTTTACGCCCGCCTTGGCCGCCATGTTGGCGAGCCGGTCGCAGGACTCGAGGTTGGTATCCGTGGTGAGCTTCTCGTCGAGCTCACAGGCGGGGTCGTTGCTGATCCCGGCCAGGTCGACCATGGCGTCGACCCCTTCGAAGACCTTCTCGCTGACGTACCGAACGTCGTGGCGAACCAAGTGGAGCTTGTTCTCGAAGGCCTTACGGGCCGCCTCGAGCGACTCGGGGCCAAAGTAGAAACGGTCGAGGACCGTCACCTCGTGCCCGAGCTCGAGGAGCATGGGGACGAGGGTCGAGCCGATGTAGCCGGCGCCTCCGGTTACCAGAACGTGCATGGTCGACGCGGCATACAACAAGCCGCGGCCTTTCACAAATCTCACGGTGCGCGCCCTCTGCGGGCGCCTGGGCCGGTCTTTGGCCCCCTGTAGGAATCCTGTTCGGGGTGCGCAGGTGTGCGAGATGCACGCCCTTGCGCCGACAGTTGCCCGCGGGACTATGCTCCTCGGATGGCGGAGCTCGAGGGACGGAAGCCTTGGATCCTGCTCGGGGTCGCGATCGCCTGGATCGCTTTGGCCCAGGGATTGGGGCTCGCGCTCGTGAAGGTCCTGCCGGCGGGGCTCATCCGCGCCCTCGGCCTCCACGGTTACTACAGCGTCGTGCTCGTCATCACGACGGCCCTCGGCCTGCTCGCGGTGCGTTTTGCGGTGCAGGACACACGCGCCGCCGTGTGGGGGCAGTCGCCTGCGGTGTGGGCCCTGCTGGGCGGCTTGTTCATCGCCCCGATGGTGATGGCCATCAGCACGTACCTCGGCTTCAAGCTCGCGCTCCCCACCCTCATCGAAGAACTGCAGCGCGGCGGGGCCGCCGAAGCCAACAAGAACACGGGCAGCTACGGCAAGGCGCTCGTCGCTTCGCCACTGCCCGTGACCCTGTTGTGGGGCATCGTGCTCGCTCCGGTGGCCGAGGAGCTGCTCTTCCGCGGTGCGCTGTGGACCGCCATCGCACGGGTCACGTCGCCGAAGGAGAAGGATCAGGAGGCGCCAGCCTCCCTCGACGCGGCCTTCATCGAAGAGTCGCCGGTCGTCGCGGCGGGCCGCCACGGGGTGCGATGGTTGCGCTCCGGGGGCATCGCGACCTTCGTCACCGCCGCCGTCTTCGCCGGCATGCATGCGGACCAGTCCGGGGGCGCGGGCATCGTGCGCGTCGTTCAGACGGCGTGCCTCGGCATCGCGCTCGGGCTCGTGCGGCACCACAGCGGTGGCATCGCGGCGCCCATCCTGCTTCACGCGTCGTTCAACCTCATGAGCCTCGCGCGGCTCCGAAAGTGGATCGCGCCGGAGTTTTGGCCCACGCCGTTGCCGGTCCCGGTGCTGTACTGGCAGCTGGCTGCCGCGGGGGCGCTCGGGCTCCTCGTCGTGGTCGTCGTCTGGCGCGTGACACGGCGAACCACCCCGTCCGTTTGAGTCGGGTCCGACGGCCGCTTACGATTCGGCGCCCATGGTTCCTCACCCCGAACGACCGGCCTCCGTGGTCTTGGCCGTGCGTCCTCCTCGGGCGCAGCCGGCGAGCATCACCGAAGTGCGGAGCCTGCTCGAAGGGGCGGGAATCGAAGTCGAGAGCTTCGAGGTGAGCACCGAGCCGCTCGCCAGGGCGGCGCGCTACGAGGCCCTCGTCACGGCCCGCTTGGTCGACGCATCGGCGCGACGCTTCCGGATCTGGCTCGAGCCGGCCCCCGTCGACTTCATCGAGAACATCCTCGGCATGGAGCTGCCCTGGCGGGGGTTGCTCGACGAGGACCGCGAGAACGTGGCCGCCGCGACCTGGGCCATGGGGGTGAGCACGGTGTTCGAAGACCGGCCGCTGTGGGACTTCCACGCGCAGTTGAAGGTGCTGCAGGCCGTCGCCCCCGACACCGTGTTCGTGCTCGACGCCGAGTCGTTTTCGCCGCGCCCGGGGCCGTGGCTCAACGAGGTCGCGTCTTCTCTCGCGCCCCCTTCGCCCGAGTCCCTCTTCACCATTCACGCCGTCGGCGATGGTGAAGACCAGCCGGCCTGGCTTCACACCCACGGCTTGGAGCGCTGCGGTTCGATCGAGCTCGAGATGCTCGACGTGCCCGGGGACTTCGCGGGCATGGCCGGTCAGCTGCTGAACGTCGCGGGGGCCCTCTTCGTCGAGCGTGGGGTGCCAGAGCCCGACGAGCCCTTCGAAGTAGGGCAGGGGCTCGAGCTCTGCTGGCTGCCCTGGGAGGAAGCGCTGTCGAAGATCCGCAACGGCGTGCCGGGTCACCACGAAGACCGCGACGACGACGTGCACGTCGGCGCGAGGGGTGTGCTCTTGGTCCCGCGGAAGGGGCTCCTCGGACGTCGCACCTACAAGTCCGTCGCCGAGTACCGCGCCATCATGGAGGACAACCCGCTCCTCTATCTGTCCAACATGGCCACCGCGCGCGCAGCGCTGTTGGCCAAAGAGCGGCTCCCTCGGTTCCGTGCCCTGTGGGAGCACCACCGCGAAGAAGAGTGGGTTTTTCTCGTCAAGCTCGGCTATCAGGTCGACCACGCCGAGGATGAGCACGACCGCGAGCACCTCTGGTTCCAGGTGCACGAGGTGCGCGACGACGACGTGGAGGCGACGTGCCTCAACGCTCCCTACGCCGTGAGCTCGCTCGCCGAAGGACAGCGCGCACGCCACTCCCTCACCAAGCTCAGCGACTGGTCGATCCTGTGTGAGCTCGGCCGATTCGACGCGGAGAACGTCGGCGAGCTCGAGCGCCTGCTGCAGCAGGACCCCCACGTGAAGGGCAACCCCGATGAGTGATCAGAAGACACTGGCGATCGACGTTGGCGGCACCGGCCTCAAGATGCTCGTGCTCGATGCGACGGGCGAACCGGTGACGGAGCGCACGCGGGTCGAGACGCCGAGACCCGCCGAGCCCGAGCCGGTGGTCTCGGCCTTGCTCACCATGGATGACGCGCATGGCGACTACGACCGGATCAGCTGTGGCTTCCCGGGGGTGGTCGTCGACGGCGTCGTGCAGACCGCGCCCAACCTCGACGGGCATTGGCCCGGATTCGACCTCGGGGCTGCGCTGCGAGAGCGCTTCGGCAAGCCGGCCAGGGTCGCGAACGACGCCGACGTCCAGGGCTACGGCGCCATCGAGGGCAAGGGGGTCGAGCTGGTGCTCACGCTGGGGACCGGCATGGGATCGGCGCTCTTCGTCGATGGTCGCCTCGTGCCCAACCTCGAGCTCGGCCACCATCCCTTCAAGGATGGCAAGACCTACGAGGAGTGGATCGGAAAAGCCGGTCGCGAGGAATACGGCAAGAAACGGTGGAACGAGAACGTGGGCGAAGCCATCGCGCGCCTCGCGCATTTGTTCAACTACCGTCACCTCTACATCGGAGGCGGCAACGCCAAGAAGCTCAAGCTCGAGCTTCCCGACAACGTGAGCGTCGTCGCCAACCGCGCGGGTCTGCTCGGCGGCATCGCCCTGTGGCGCGACTGAAGGCCCACGCCTCCTTGGCACGCCTATTGTTGGTACGGGAGGGGCGTCGCGACATCAGGGCTTTGGGCACGGATGTCGACGTCGAACGGCGCAACCTTGGCGTATGAGCGCAGAAACTGCATCGAAGGGGCGAGCCGGAGGCCGGGAGCTGCTGGACGCGCTCGTCACCACCCTCATCGCCAAGGGCTACCGGGTGATGGGGCCGCGGCGCGAAGGTGCAGCGCTTCAGCTCGAGCCCATCGACGACGTCGACCAGCTGCCGTGGGCGGTCGTCGACGCCCAGGGGCCAGGTCGGTATCGCTTGGAGCAGTACGAGCAACCCGTGGCTTTTGCCCACGGACCGCTGGCTTTCTCGATGCGGCGTCTCGTCTCACCGCCCGAGGAACGGCTCGTCACCCTGCGCCGCAAGGGCGCAGAGCTCGCGGTGGAGCCAGCGGCTGTTCACGCTCGACCCACGGCGGTCATCGGGGCCAAGGGGTGTGACCTTCGGGCCTTGCGGGCTCAGGACGCCGTGTTTCGCGACGGCGCCCACCCGGACCCTCGCTACGTCGCCCGCCGCGAGGCGCTCTTCACCGTGGCCGTCGCCTGTCATCGGCCGGCAGACACCTGCTTCTGCGTGTCGCGTGGTGGTGACGTGCGGCCGGACCCCGACGATGCCGACCTCCTGCTCACGGAGCTCGTGAGCGCATCGCCGCGTTACCTCCTCGAGGCGAGCTCGGACCGCGGTCGCGAGGTGCTGGAGGCGATGCCCGGAGACGCCATCGGCGAAGACGATCGCGTGCGTGCATCTGGCCAAGACCATGCGGCGCGCGAGGCCATGGTACGGGCCCTTCCTCGAGAGGCGGCCCAGGCGGCGTTGCTCGCGGCGGAAGAGACCGAAGACTTCGAGGCCGTCGCCGAACGCTGCTTGGCGTGCCAGAGCTGCACCGCGGTGTGCCCCACGTGCTTCTGCCTCACGGTGGAGGAGGAGCCGAGCTACGACGGGCAGGCCTCGACAAGGGTTCGTCGCCGCGACTCCTGCTTCTCCCCCGACTTCAGCTACATGCACGGGGGGGCGGTGCGGGGTTCCCGCGCAGGCCGCTATCGCCATTGGATGCGACACAAGCTCGCGACCTGGTCGGGGCAATGGGGCCTCGACGGGTGTGTCGGTTGTGGTCGCTGCACCACCTGGTGCCCCGCCGGCATCGACTTCGTGGCCGAAGCCACGCGCCACATCCAACGCCAGGAGGAGACATGACCGACCTGCAACGGATGCTGGCCGCCCATCCCTTCGCCGCGAGCCTGACCGACGACGACGTCGCACGCCTCGCCGAGCTCGCGTGCGTGGAGACCTTCGTGCCGAATCAGGTCATCTACCGCGAGGATGAGCCCGCGCGGGAGTTCCTTCTCCTGCAAAGCGGTCGCGTCGCGGTGGAGATGCACGCCCCTCCGGGAGTCGTGCTGCTCGAGAGCCTCGACGCGGGGGCGACGGTGGGCTGGTCGACCTTCTTTCCCCCGTACACATGGGGTTGCGACATCCGGGCCATCGAGGCCACGGAGGCGTTGGCCATCGACGGTGTGCGGCTTCGCCCTCTGCTCGAGCAAGCGCCCGATTTTGGGCTCCGCGTGATGCGCGCGCTGCTCGCGACCGTGCACCAGCGGCTCGAACGAAGCCGCCTCCACCGGATGGACCTCTACCAACGATGACGCACGATCCCTTCATACCGACGCCACACCGCATCGTGGAGAAGCGGCAGGAGACCCTCGACACGGTCACCCTCGTAGTCGAGCCCGAGACGCCCTTCGTCTTTGCCCCGGGGCAGTTCAACATGCTCTACGCCCTGGGTCGGGGCGAGGTGCCCATCTCCATCAGCGGCGATCCGGGGGAGCCTTCACGCCTGGTCCACACCCTGCGCGCCGTGGGGCTCGTGACCGACGCATTGGCGGCGCTGGAGGTGGGCGCGTCGCTCGTCGTTCGAGGGCCTTTCGGCTCGAGCTGGCCCGTCGAAGAGGCCAAGGGCCACGACGTGCTCATCGTCGCCGGGGGAATCGGCCTCGCACCGCTTCGGTCGACCATCCTCCACATCCTGCGGCACCGCGAGGACTACGGACGACTCGCCATTCTCTACGGCGCGCGGACCGATCACGACCTCTGCTTCGCCGACGACCTTCACGAGTGGGGTGGTCGCTTCGATGTCGAAGTGCGTGTGACCGTCGACCGGGGCAGCCCCGCCTGGCGTGGGCGTCAGGGGGTGGTGACGGCCGTCATCGACAAGACCGACTTCGACCCCGCGCGTACGGTGGCCATGGTGTGTGGGCCGGAGGTGATGATGCGTCACACGGCGCGTGCGCTTCGTGCGGCGGGGATGAAAGACGAGCAGGTCTACCTCACGCTCGAACGAAACATGAAGTGTGGGATCGGCCAATGCGGGCATTGCCAGCTCGGAGGTGAGCTCATCTGCCGTGACGGCCCGGTCTACCCCTATCCGCGCGTCGCTCCCTTGATGCGCATTCGGGAGCTGTGATGACCGAGGATCGTCGACCCAAGCTCGCGGTGTGGAAGTTCGCCTCCTGCGACGGCTGTCAGCTCAGTCTGCTCGATTGTGAAGACGAGCTGCTGATGGTGGCGGGCGCGGTGCAAATCGCCCAGTTCACCGAGGCCACACGAACCGTGTTGCCGGGCCCCTACGACATCTCGCTCGTCGAGGGGTCGATCACCACGCCGCACGACGCCGAGCGCATTCGAGAGATCCGGCGCAGCTCGAAGCTGCTGATCACCATTGGTGCATGCGCTACGGCGGGCGGCGTGCAGGCGCTTCGCAATACCGCCGACGTGGCCGAGATGGCCCGGGCCGTCTACCCCCATCCCGAGTACCTCGACGTGCTCGCGACCTCGACGCCGATCGCCGACCACGTCGACGTCGACCTCGAGCTGCGGGGCTGTCCCATCGACAAGGGGCAGCTGCTCCACGTGCTCACCTCGCTGCTCGCCGGTCGCCCACCGCAGATCCGCGACGAGCCGGTGTGCGTGTCCTGCAAGCGCGCTGGGGTCACCTGCATTCTCGTGGCGGAGGGCAGAGCTTGTCTCGGCCCGGTGACCCACGGCGGCTGCGGTGCGCTCTGCCCCCGCTACGACCGTGGCTGTTTCGGTTGTTACGGTCCCGCGGGTGACGCCAACCCCGAAGCGCTGGCTAGGCCGCTCGCCGCGGTTGCGCAGCCCGAGCAGGTTGCGCGCCTGTACAGCACCATCAACCCGCGCGCCGAGGCCTTCGAGCGAGGACGTCGGCTCGCCGTGCTCGGTCAGGAGGAGACATGACCACGCAGAAGATCGACGTGTCGGCCCTCGCGCGGGTCGAAGGGGAGGGGGGCCTCCACATCACCATCGTCGACGGGGTGGCCGAGAAGGTCGAAATGGAGATCTTCGAGCCCCCACGCTTCTTCGAGGCCTTCCTACGCGGTCGCCACTTCATGGAGGTGCCCGACATCACGGCACGGATCTGCGGGATCTGTCCCGTGGCCTACCAGATGAGCGCTTGCACCGCGCTCGAAGACGCCTTCGGCGTGGAGGTGCCCGAGGAGCTACAGGGCCTGCGGCGCTTGCTCTATTGCGGCGAGTGGATCGAAAGCCACGCGCTGCACATGTTCATGCTTCACGCCCCCGACTTTCTCGGGTTCCCCGACGGTATCGCCATGGCCGAGGTGCACCGTGATCGGGTCGCGGCGGGCCTCACGATCAAGAAGGCGGGCAACCGGATCGTGCAGGTCCTCGGCGGGCGCGAGATCCATCCCATCAACGTACGGGTGGGCGGCTTCTATCGCCTGCCCCGGCGCGAGGAGCTGGTGGCTCTCTTGCCCGAGCTCGAGCAGGCGCGCGACGCGATGCGAGCTGCGCTCGTTTGGATGGCGGAATTCGATTTCCCCGAGTTCACGCAAGACCTCGAGCTCGTCGCCGTGCACGAGCCTGGGCACTATCCCTTCATCGGTCGGCGGCTTCGCTCCACGCGGGGCAAGGACATCGCGCTCGACGCTTGGCCCGACACCTTCGCCGAAGAGCAGGTTCGGCATTCGACGGCGCTCCATGCGCGGACCACCGACGGCGACACCTACCTCTGCGGTCCCGCGGCACGGTTCGCGCTGCATCACACCGAGCTGAGCGAGGTCCCGCGCGCCGCCGTCGCGTCCATCGGTCTCACACCAGAGCAGGCGGCCAATCCCTTCCGAAGCTTGCTGGTGCGCGGGGTGGAGACGCTATCCGCGCTCGACGAAGCGTGTGCGCGGGTAGAGGCCTATCGTCGGCCGTCGGCGCCCTTCGTCGAGCCGCAAGTTCGAGCCGGAGAAGGGCACGGCGCGTCCGAGGCCCCGCGCGGAACGCTCTACCACCGCTATCGCGTCGACGACGAAGGGCTCATCGAGGAAGCGACCATCGTGCCGCCCACCTCACAGAACTTGCGCGCGATGGAAGACGACATCCGCAAGCTCGCCCCGATGCTCGCGGAGATGCCCCTTGTCGAGGCCACCCACCGTGCGGAGCAGGCCATTCGCAACTACGACCCCTGCATCTCCTGCGCGACCCACTTCGTCGACCTCCGCATCGAACGATCGTAGCTGGCACATCGAGCCGGAGGGGCCGAAGTCTGCTACCGCTTGTCACATGTCGTTGAATGGGGCAGCGAAGCAGGTGCTCGAGCTGCTCGAGCGTGGCAGCTATGTGGCGCCCTCGGGGAGGGAGGTCTCCGTGGTCGAGGCTCAGGCCGAAGCGGTGGAGGGGACCTGCATCTTCACCCCGGCCGAGCTCCAGGTCCTCTGTGACCAGCTGAGGGGTCCCTTTACGGGCGAGCTCGAGGTGACGGCGGAGACCACCCAAGTAGCGGGTCGCGCCTTGGCGGGCGAAACGACGGCGGTCCTCAACTTCGCCTCCGCCCGCAACCCCGGAGGCGGCTTCCTCGGTGGGGCGAAGGCGCAGGAGGAAGACGTCTGCCGTTGCTCGGGCCTCTACCCCACGCTGCTGACACAGCCCGTCTACTACGAGGTCAACCGAGAGCAGAGGTCGATGCTCTATACCGACCACGCGATCTTCAGCCCCGGGGTGCCCTTCTTCAAAGTGCGGGGGAAGGGTGATCTACTCGAGGAACCCTACCGCGTGGGGGTCATCACCATGCCCGCCCCCAACTCTGGGCCTTTCTTGCAGCGAAACCCGGGCGCCGAAGCCGAGCTCGAAGCGACGTTCGCGCGGCGGTGGCGCTGCGTCATCGCCATCGCATGCGATCGCGGCATCGACACCCTGGTGCTCGGTGCGTGGGGATGTGGCGCGTTCCGCGGGGACCCCGAGGTGGCGGCGCGCACGGCGGCCGATGCGCTCGAGACGAGCGGTGCTCACCTGAAGCGCGTACGGTTCGCCATTCCCAGCGGCGGCCGCAGCGGCAAGAACCTAGAGGTGTTTCGCCGCGTCCTCTAAGGTCTGTATCGAGAGCGTGCTTCCGTCTAAACGAACGGCTCGACGAGCCCGCAGCACTCTCGGCGACCCACGTGAATCCGGAGAACCACCGCCCACGATACCTTCGTTCCCCTCGGCCCTCTCGGCCCCCTCGGCCCCGCCGCGACCGGGTGCGGGTCCGGGAGCACGCGATCGAAGCCGCCGGGAGCGCCCCCCACAAGGTTGAGCCATGGATGCTATCCTGGACCTCCGATGGCCAGGATTCTATTCACCGTAGTTGCGATTGCCGCTACGCTCGGCGCGTCGGTCCACTGCGCCGGCAGCGTCGACGACGCCAACCGCGGTGGCACGACTGGCGGGCAGGCCTCGGGCGGAGGCGCTGCGGGCGGGGCCCAACCCTCAGTCTCATCCGGTTCGACGTCTACGGCTTCCGTCACCAGCACATCTGGTGCCGGCGGAAGCGGCGGCACTGGCGGTGGTGAAGGCGTGGGAGGTGGTCCGCCACTCGGCTGCTCTGTCACGCTGAATCCAGCTGCGCCAAGCAGCGGACCCAATGACTTTGCTTTCGTATGCGAGTGGGGAGATAGCCACACCTCTTGCCCTGTTGCGTACGACCTCATTCCGGGGGTACCGGGAGGCCAGATTTACGGCGTCATCGAGGCCTGCCGCAGTTCGGGGCCGATAACCTCCTCCTCGAATCATATGCAGATCCAAGTTCCGGGCGGCCTGGCCACAGGCTTCTATCAAGAGCGGGCACTGCAAGTCGGGACGGACTTCGGCACCGTCGACCTCACCATCACCGACGTTGGTGCCAAGGTAACGGGGAGTTTTGTCGGCACCTACACCAAGCAGAACCAACAGTTCCCGGCCGGTGGAACCTTCGAAGTGGTGCGGGTTCCCGATCGATTCCTTCAGTAGCCAGCCCCTACCCCATGACGGCCCGCCATGAACTGGCGGCGCAGGAAGGGGATCAGACACCGACCGACAGCCCTTGGGTCGTCGATGAATGGCCAGTGACCAAGGCCTTCGAGAATGTGGACCTCAGCCTCCGGAAAGAATGCCTTCTGCGCCTCCGCGTGGGAGACATCGACATATCGGTCGGCTGCACCCCAGATGACGCAGGCTGGTACGTCCAGCTGAGGATCTGGAAAAGCCGACTCGACCTCACGCGCCGCGCGGTAGAGCGCCAGCACGGCGAGCTTCTGACGCAAGTCGGCGTGGGCGGCGACACGTGCCGTGAACCACGGCGGCAATGGAGTTGGATTGCTCCGACGCATGGCGAACCGAATCGCCCGACGGGTCACCAGTGCCTGGAACACCTCTCCAATCAGGGGCGTTTGCCACAGCTTTGCGAAGCCGTGCCACTCATAGTTGCGAAGCACGCCCGTGTTGATCAGCGACACGCTGCGAACGGCACCGGGATGAGAGCATGCCCAATGAAGCCCCCAGGACCCGCCGAAGTCGTGAAGCACCAGATGCGCATGGTCGATGCCAGCCCACTCGATGACCTGGCCGAGGTGCCGCGCATAGCCGCGGGGGCTGAAGTCGAAGCGCCTTGGCCGCCCCGCATCGCCGAAGGCTGGGAGGTCCATGGCGATGACTCGACCGAAGCCGGCCGCCCGAGGGCAGAGCTCGGACCAGTCGGCCATCGGGCCCGGGTTCCCGTGAACGAACACCATGGCTTCACGCCCGCCGCTCGGATCGGAGTCGAAGATGGGGGTTCGTACCCCGCCGAGCGTAGGCGTCGCCGTCGGCTCGAGGCCGTGTTCATTCGCCGAGAGCACGGACCGCCATCTTCTTCACCAGGTATGCCTCTCGTCAATCCCCGCCGATAGAGCGCCCAAGGAGGTCTCTCAGGGGCCGCACGGATCCTCGAGCGGAAGCGGGGCTTGCTCTGGCCCGAGTCGTACCGGAACGGCCTCGAACTCTATGGCCAGGCTGATCCCGTCACAGAACGCATTTTCGTCTTGGGACCCGTCTGCGAGGATATCCTTCATGTCGGCGATCCCCTCCTCGAGGGGATACGCGAGAGTGGAGTCGCTACGATCACAGTACTTCGCATCGTAGTACGGAACCGCATCGAGCACGGTTCTTCGGTAGGAATCCGGGTCTAGCACGCCGGCCACCGTGCCACGCAGATCATCCAACGAGACTACGATGATAGCATGGGACAGCCGGAGCTCGAGCGGCACGAGACCAGGGAGAGTGATACGCATTGGACCAAATCCGGAGACCCATTGTCCTTGCGTGACGTAGCCCATGAAGGACTGGTCCTCGCCCTCGAGAAAGGGCCACGCCTCCTGAGCGTCGAATGTCGGGCTGAATCCGAGCGCACCCGCGCGATGGAGCGTGCCCTCGACGGAGGAATGAGCAACGCCGGGGGGAGGTAGCCGTGGGATGTGTAGTAGGAGATTGCCATGTCCGTCCTCGAGGCGTCCATTGAAGGTGTCTTCAGCACGGCTTTTCTCGAGGTAGTCGAGAAACAGCGGCGCGACCCTGGCGAAGGTGTTGTCTCGTCCGTCGTCGCCATCGACGGCCCACGTCTGATACCCATCTTCTTTGGTTCGGCAGTGCCCTGAGATTGGGATTATTGCGTCTCGCGTATCCAAGCCGTCGAGGTCGTAGCCCGCTCGACGCCAAGCATCACCGTTTTCACCGTTCGCCGCCACGTAGGATTCGTTGAGACGCCATCGGCGTACGACGAGGGTCAAGCCCTGGCCATCGAGCTGCGGGTCGAAGCCCTCGGTGTGGGGGCGCGTGGGAGGCTTTGCGGAACCTGAAGCTTGGGGCTGATCCGTCTCGATGACGGTGCCGCAAGCGGTGATGAAGACAAGAATGCTCGAGAGCATGGTTCTGGTAAACATGCTCCAATGGACTGCACCGGGCATGCCAAAGCCTTCCGCTGAGGTGGGTCGGCAAAGTGGGTCGTGAAGACGTGCCGACGCCACCTCTGGGTATCGAATTGGGGCGGTGATGCCGCGGAAGCAGCGAGCTGGCTCAGGGTGTTGAAGGGCTCGACACCAGTGACGAAATTCTCGACATAGGTGGGACCTGTGAACGTCTGTTGACGATGGCATCCGCAACAGTGGCGCAGGGTATTCACGCCTCCTCGAGACGCGTCTCCGTTGTTCTCAGCCCTCGTGGAGGGCGCTCGCGGCGGCTTCGATGTCGTGCTCTTGGACGAGCACGAGGTCGGCGGCGGGACCGAGCGGAACGAAGGTGTCGTGGGCGGCGATGCGCCGGATGGGGCCGCGGAAGTCGCGCTCGACGAGGCCGGTGATGACGGCTTCCGAGACGCCGCCGCTGCGGCGGGTCTCGTCGACGACCAGGACCTTGCCCACCTCGTGGGCGTGCTCGGCGATGTGGTCGTGCGGCATGGGCGCGAGCCACCGCATGTCCAACACCCGGCAGCGAACCCCTCGCTGCTCGAGGCGGCGCGCCGCGCGCAGGCTCATGAAGAGACCGTTGGCCCAGGTCACGATGAGCACGTCCTTGGCCTCCGGGTGATAGACGCGTGGTTCGCCGACGGGCACGTGGGCGGGGGTCGGGTCGTAGGGGGTGCACCAACCCGCATCGCCGGGCTCGTGGAGGTCGCGCATGGGGTAGAGGGCGATGGGCTCGAGGAACGCGCAGACGGCCCCATCGGTTTGTGCCGCCGCCACGCAGGTTTGAAGCATGGCCGTGGCGTCGTCGCCGCGGGCGGGCGACGCGATGATGAGCCCCGGGATGTCGCGCAGGACCGCGATGGCGTTGTCGTTGTGGAAATGCCCCCCGAAGCCCTTCTGGTAGGCGTAGCCCGCGATGCGCACGACCATGGGATTCTTGAACTGGCCACGCGAGAAGAACTGGAGGCTTGCCGCCTCGCCTCGGAGCTGGTCTTCGGCGTTGTGCAGGTAGGCGAGGTACTGGATCTCGGGCATCGGGAGCATGCCGAGCTGGCTCGACCCGATGGCGATACCGAGGATCGTCTGCTCGTCGAGAAGTGTGTCGAAGACACGGCCACGCTTGCTCCGACGCAGTAGCCCGCGGGTCACGCCGTAGACGCCCCCCTTGGGACCGACGTCCTCGCCGAAGCAGATGAGCTGGGGGTACTTGACGAAGAGATCGCCGATGGTGCGGTTGAGGGTGAGGCTCAGGGGGCCGGGACGGTCGTTCTCGGGGAGCTTGCCGCCCCAGTAGGCGACGCGCGCCGCCGGGTCGGTGGGGCGTGCCACCTCTTCGGCGACGGCATCGTCACGGCGCGGTGCGAGCGGCGCCATGACCTCTGCCGCATCGTGCAGCTTGGGCCGCTCCGCCGCCTCGAGTCCGAGGCGGCGCACGCGATCACGTGTCTCTTCGTAGGCCTCGAGGAGCTCCTCCGGGGTGGCCACCCCAGCGTTGACGGGGTCGCGCGCCTCGGTGCGCTCGATGGATTCGATCGACCGATAGACGGTCTCGACGTCGGAGCCGGCGTGCCCGAGCAGGCGAACCATGCGCAGGTGAAGGAAGGCCGGCTTGCGCTCGGTACGCACGTAGCGCGCCGCTTCGGCGGCCACGGTATAGGCGTCCGAGAGATCGGTGCCGTCGGCGTCGAAGTAGCGAAGGCCGGGTCGCTGTACGTAGCTATCGCGAATCCAGTTCTTCGGTGTGGGCACGCTGATGCCGAGACCGTTGTCCTCACACACGAAGAGCAAGGGCACCCGCGAGCCCTGGTAGGCCGCCCAGCAGGCAGCGTTGATGGCGCCGACCGAGGTGCTGTGGTTGACCGATGCGTCCCCGAAGGTACAGACGATGACGGCGTCGTTGGGGCAGCCGATCGGAAGGTCGAGGCGCCGGGCCCGGTCGAGCCCGAAGGCCATGCCCACGGCCTTCGGCAGATGGGACCCGATGGTCGACGTCTGCGGGGGGATGCTGAGCTCGTGGCTCCCAATGACCTTGTGACGTCCCCCAGAGATGGGATCCTCGGACGACGCGGTGACGCCGAGCATCACGTCGCGAACCGTGTCGTCGGGGTTGAGGCCGACCTGCCGCGCGCGCTGGAGGAAGAAGGCCCCGGAGCGGTAGTGCAAGAGCGCCGGGTCCGTGGGCTGGGTGGCCGCTGCCACGGCGCAGTTGCCCTCGTGCCCCGAGGAGCCGATCGTGTAGAAGGACTGCCCCTGCTGTTTGAGCCAGCGTGAGCAGAGGTCGATGTGTCGACTTTCGAGCTGGCTCGAGAAGAGGACCCTGGCCTTGCGGCACGACAGAGAGCTGCCCTCCCGCAGAGGCGCTTCGAGGTCGTGTCGACGGGGCCGTGCCTCGAAGGTGGCAACCGTCTCGAGGAAGCGTTGGTCGACGAAAGGGACCCGGTCGATGGCGTTCGCGTCCGCGCGGCGGCTCATGGGCGCCAGCCTTACACGAAGCACGCTCTGGTCCCATGTTGAAGGGCCTCAATCTGGCGCGTATGCTCCCGCGCCATGTCCTCGCATCCGCTCTTGGAGAAGCTGAAAATCGCCGACCGCGCCGGCTGTGGCGCCGCTTGGGGCGAGTGGGTCGAAACCTCGGGAGACCGGATCGACACCCACAACCCCACCGACGGCAAGTTGCTGGCTTCCGTCGCCTCGACCCGCGTCCCCGAAGCGGAGCTCATCCTGGCCAAGGCGGCCGAGCGCTACGACACCTGGCGCATGCGACCGGCTCCTGCTCGGGGCGAGGTCGTCCGCGTGCTCGGTCAGCACCTCCGCCAGCACAAGGAGGCCCTCGGCGAGATGATCAGCGTCGAGGTCGGCAAGACCCGGTCCGAGGGCCAGGGCGAGGTCCAGGAGATGATCGACATCTGCGACTTCGCGGTCGGTCTGAGCCGCCAGCTCTACGGCGCCACCATGCACTCGGAGCGCAGCCGGCACCGTATGTACGAGCAGTGGCACCCGCTGGGGCCGGTCGGCGTCATCTCGGCCTTCAACTTCCCCATGGCCGTTTGGTCGTGGAACGCAGCCATCGCGGCCGTGTGTGGTGACGTCGTCTTGTGGAAGCCTTCGCCTTGGGCGCCCCTCTGCGCGCAAGCCGTGCAGCAGATCTGCCACGACGTGATGGCGGAGACCGACTCGACCGGACTCTTCAACCTCGTGTGTGGTGGGGCCGAGATGGGCGGTTGGATGGCCGAGTCGAAGGGCCTCCCGCTGGTGTCGTTCACCGGCAGCAGTGCCATCGGCAAGCAGGTCGCGGGCAAGGTGGGTCAGCGCCTCGGCCGCAGCATCCTGGAGCTCGGCGGCAACAACGCCATCATCGTCATGGATGACGCCGACCTCGACCTGTCGGTGCGTGCGATCGCCTTCGGTGCGGTGGGCACGGCCGGTCAGCGCTGCACGACGACCCGTCGCATCTTCGCCCAGAAGGGCATCGCGCCGAAGCTCGCCTCGGCTCTGGTCAAGGCTTACGGCACGGTCAAGATGGGCGATCCCCTCGAGGACGGCACCCTGCTCGGGCCGCTCATCTCTCAGCGCGCGGTGGAGAACTACGAGAAGGCCATCGCAGCCGCCAAGGCGCAGGGGGGCGAGATCCTCTGCGGGGGCAAGGCCGTCGACCGCGACGGCTTCTTCGTCGAGCCGACCATCGTCAAAGCGCCCAACCAGGAGAGCTTCCCCATCGCTTGGGACGAGACCTTCGCGCCCATCCTCTACGTGTTCGAGGTCGACGATCTCGACGATGCCCTCCGGCAACACAACGCGGTGGCACAGGGGCTCTCGAGCGCCATCTTCACCGACAGCATCTCGGCGGCGGAGCGTTTCCTCTCGCACCGCGGCTCCGACTGCGGCATCGCCAACGTGAACATCGGCACCTCGGGCGCTGAGATCGGTGGCGCCTTCGGGGGCGAGAAGGACACCGGTGGTGGCCGTGAGGCAGGCTCGGATGCCTGGAAGGCCTACATGCGTCGGCAGACCTGCACCATCAACTGGGGCGGCGACCTGCCTCTGGCTCAGGGCGTCGAGTTCGACGTCGGCTGAGCGCCCTGTAAGAACCTGAAACACGGATCACCTCGGCTGGAATCGTACAGCCGCGGTGCGGATTGATGCGCTGTGTCGGTGCGTCATTCGGCGAGAATCGCCTCCAAAGGGCACCTCAGGCCCACAATGGCTTGACACGAAGCACTTCGATCCCGCCTTTATCTTCTGATGAGGCGATACGGGGTGATGCTTGCCGCACTTGCGGCTTCTTGTTTCTTCGGGGTGCTCGGGGCTTGCTCTGCCAGCACCAACAACGACGACGACTTCAGCGGAGCCGGGGCCGGCAACAGCACCGGAAGCGCGGGCGGCGACAGCGTAGGTAGCTTCTCGGGAGGCGTCGGCGGTGCGACCGGCAGCGGCGGCATGGACGCTTGCGCATCCGAGGTGTTCGACGGCGTTCAGGTGCCCCTCGACATGTACGTCATGCTCGACAAGTCGAGCTCGATGGACAGCAGCGGCAAGTGGACGAACGTCACGAACGCGCTCAACACCTTCTTCTCCGACCCCGGCTCGTCCGGCATCGGCGTGGGCCTGCAGTTCTTCCCCCTTCAGAGCTCGAACCCACCCCCGTCCTCGTGCAACACCGACCAGGACTGCGGTGCCTACGGTCCCTGTCTCCCGGCGCCGTTCAACATCTGCGTGGGCGCAGCCGGCGGCGACTCGTGTGAGCCCATGGATTACGCCACGCCCGCGCTGCCCATCGCGACCCTTCCCATGGCGGCAGCGAGCCTGCAGTCGACCATGAACGGCGAGAGCCCCGACGGGGCCAGCACGCCTACTGGGGTCGCGCTCGCGGGAGCCCGTGACTACGCCACGCAGTGGGCGGCGGCGAACCCGACGCACCTCACCTACATCCTCTTCGCCACCGACGGCGACCCCACTGGCTGCAGCGGGGATGCGCAGGCCGAAGCGGCAGCGGCGGCGGCGGCCAACCCGTCGGTGAAGACCTTCGTCATCGGCGTCGGTCCCGAGCTCGGCTTCCTCAACGGCGTCGCCCAGGCGGGCGGCACCGGTCAGGCCTTCCTCGTCGACGCTGGACCCAACACCACCCAGCAGTTCCTCGACGCCTTGGCCGACATCCGCAACACCGGAGCCTGCAGCCTTCAGATCCCCCAGCCCACGGACGGCGTGCCGGACTACGACCTCGTCAACGTCACCCTCGTCGATCCGAATGATCCGAACAGCCGCGAGACGATTGGCCGGGTCGCGGGTGCGAGTGCCTGCGGACCGCAGGGCGGCTGGTACTACAACGACCCGCAGAACCCGACCATCATCGAGCTGTGCCCCGCCACCTGTGACCGTGTGCGGTCCCAGGGGCTGGACGTCGAGGTGGTGCTGGGCTGCGAGACCATCGTTCAGTAGCCGGCTCGCCGTAGCGCGCATCACATGGCTCGGGGCCCCGTCCTACGGGGCTTCGTCCTCATTCCTCTCTCGGCCGACGCGACGCACGGCTCTGCTCGACGGCAGAGCGAAGGTTCTCGCGGCTGACCGGCTTCTGCAGATGCATGTGCGGTCGTTCGGCGTGGGGTAGCCCCTGCCACATGCCGCGCTCGAGCGGATAGCCCGACATGGTGACGATCGGCGCACGAAGACCGCGCCGCCGCATCTCGAGGAGACAATCGATGGCAGAGGAGCCCTCGAGATTCAGGTCGAGAAGCACCATGTCGATGGTGCTCCGCTCGTCTACGTATCCCAATGCGTCTTCGGGGTTTCGCGCCTGCAAGACCTGGTGACCGTCGATGCTCAAAAGGCGACTGAGCGATCTGACGACGAGCGGTTCGTCGTCCACGACCAGCACCTCGAGGGCATCGCTTGGTTTCATACCGCGCTACAGAGCATGTCGCGTGCCATGCCCTCGGCTCCCAGAACACCGAATCCCTAGCGCCATCTTGTCGTCTGAAGACCACAGGGTGTGGCTAGACGCCTGCAGTCGAGAACCCGCGATCCGTCGCCGTCTGCACCCGGGCTGCACAGCCGCCCGCGCCGCGAAATCACACGACGAGTAGGCCGCCCGGGGCGGTTGGGGGACCGCCGGCATGGAGCATGCGAGTGCATGGGGAAACCACTTCATCCCATCCGAGGAGCACCCATGACCCCGACCACCCCCAGAGCGTGTAGGCCTTGCCCGGACTACCAGGTTCGTAGAACCGACACGTTGGGACAGTCAGTCCATATCCTGAGTCGTCATGAAACCCTCGGAGACGCCGTCCGTGCGATGC
>JAUHZF010000324.1 GCA_030426145.1 Polyangia bacterium | reverse complement strand
GTGTTGC
This sequence comes from Polyangia bacterium, assembly GCA_030426145.1. Taxonomy (GTDB): domain Bacteria; phylum Myxococcota_A; class Polyangia; order Polyangiales; family Polyangiaceae; genus JAPYTK01. The sequence continues at coordinate 11,015 of JAUHZF010000324.1, read as the reverse complement.
CGACCGCGTCGAGCTTGTCGGGGATGTCGAAACGGAGCTGCGCCGGGTGGGGTGGGTCTTCGAGCACGAGGCGGCCGAGCAGCGCGATGACGTGTTCGGTCTCGAAGACGTTGCGGCCCGTGAGCAACCGGAACAGCACGGAGCCGAGCGCGTAGACATCGGCGCGTGGATCGACCTGCTCGCCGCGTGCCTGCTCGGGTGCCATGTAGTGGGGCGTGCCGAGAATGGTGCCCGTCTCGGTGTCGAAGTCCCCGTCCTCGTTCGACTTCACCACCCCGAAGTCGATGAGCTTCACCGCCGTCCCGCGTCCCTTGACGAGGAACATGTTCGACAGCTTGAGGTCCCGGTGCACGATGCCTCGCGCGTGGATCGCCGTGAGGGCCTGCGCGGCGCGGCGGACCACCTCCACGCTGTCGCGCATGCCGAGCGGAGCGCGGCGTTGGCGTTTGGCGAGGTCTTCGCCGTCGAGCCACTCCATCGCGAGGAAGGTGCGACCGTCGGGCCAGGTGCCGTGGGCGATGTAGTTGACGATGTTGGGGTGACGCAGGTCGGCGAGCACCGAGATCTCGCGCTCGAAGCGCGTCTTCTCCATCTCGGAGCCCGTGCCTCGCAGCACCTTCAGCGCCACGATCTTTCCGGTCTGCTTGTTCAGCGCCCGAAAGATGTCGCCGCTCGCACCACCGCCGACGCGCGCCTCGATGGCGAATCGACCGCTAGGCTCCGATGAGATGGGGGACAATCTCGCCTCGCCGGCGGCCGAACGACGCCGCCCTGACGCCTTCGACCACCCCTAAACGGTGAAAAGATAACACGACCACCCCCTGGGGTGTAAGCGCGGTCGGTGCCCCTCGTTGCCTTTGAGAACGACCCATCGAGGAGCCTGATGATGCCTTTGACCCACACCCCCTCCCACTCCCTGCGACCCTCCACCAGCGACCGCCGCGTGTTCGGTTGGTTGCGTACCCTCGCCCTCGGGGCGACGACCCTCGGTCTGGTGGCTTGCGGTGGCATGGCGCCCAAGGCGGGTGCGCCGAGCGACGCGGCCGGCGCCTATCCTCAGCCCGCGCCTCCGCCGGCGGCGGAGCTCGCCTCCGAAGAGGCAGGTGGCTACGACATGGAGGCCGATGGAGGTGCGGTGGCCCCGGCGGCCCCGACGGACGACGCCACGATGGCCGACGAGGCGCCTCGCGCGGAGCCGAGCCCGCCGCCCGCGGTCAAGAGCGCGGAGCGCGCTTCGGGGGGCACCACCATCGCGCGGCCCTCGACCCCGGCTCGCCGTCCACCGATGCGCGCCACCGGATCGGTGAAGGCAGGGGAGTGGGACGACAACGCGAACTGGCGTGAGTTCAACGCCTACCTCAGCAGCCAGTCCCACCTGCCCATCACGCGCGTCAACGTCAGCCAGCGTCGCTTCATCGTGGTGCGCGACGCCAACGGCAAGCCGGTCCCCAACTGCACCGTCGAGGTGCAGGACGGCCGCCAGAAGAACGTGGCCCTCACCACCAGCTCCAACGGTCGCGCGATCCTCTTCCCTCGGGCCGAAGGACTCGGCGGGGACCAGATGACGGCCACCACCAACTGCTCGGGGGGGCAGGCGAGCAAGAAGTTCGACCTCGGACGGCAGGACGGCGTCGTCGCGCTCGACCTCTCGTCGACCCGTCAGCTCGGACCGAAGGTGGTCGACGTGGCGTTCATCCTCGATACGACGGGCTCGATGAGCGAGGAGATCGAAGCGGTGAAGCAGACCATCCGTCGCGCCACCGAGATGCTCAACGACCTCGGGGCCGGGGTGCGGATCGCCCTCGTGGAGTACAAGGACAACAGCGATGCCTTCGTGACCAAGGTCTACGGCTTCTCCACCGACCTCCAGGGGTTTGCCCAGCAGGTCGACGGCCTCAACGCCTCGGGAGGCGGCGATACGCCGGAGAACGCCAACCGCGGCCTGAAGGTGGCGCTGTCGCAGCTTCAGTGGAGCAACCGGTCGCTGGCCCGCATGGCCTTCCTCATCGGCGACGCACCGCCGCACCTCGACTACCAGGATGAGACCTCCTACGTGGCGAGCATGCGGTCGGCCAACCACCGTGGCATCCAGCTCTACACCGTCGCTGCGAGCGGCATGGACGCGACGGGCCAGGCGGTGTGGCGTCAGATCGCTCAGTACACCGGGGCCACGAACATGTTCGTCAAGCGTGGCGGAGCCGGCCCCGCGTCGACCGGCGGCGGCGACCCGACCAGCAGCTGCGGTGGGACCCACACCAACTACCGCAGCGGCAACCTGCACGAGCTCGTGACCAGCAAGATCAAGCTCGCGGTCAAGTCGCTCGACATCGACCCCATGCGCATCGCCGGCCTCGGCCAGGACGAGAACGCCAAGCCCTGCAAGGACCGGCTCGTCCTCGCCCAGTAGTTCTCACGTCCCCGACCGCGCGAAGCTCGCGCCCGTTTCTCAGGGCTCGAGCTTCGCGCGCATTTTGTCGGCCGCGTCACAGTGGTCGGGGTCGTCACTGATGTCGCAGGCCTTTTGGTAGTAGCTCAACGCCTCGTTGCGGTCAGGGGTGACCGAAATCCCGAGCTCGTAGTTGAGGCCGACCTCGTAGCAGGCAGCAGCATTGGGCATGTCCCAACAGTCCTTCTGGCGTTGCACGAAGCTGTCGGCCCCCATCTCGTGGGTCGGGTTGTTGTGCCCCTTCTGGCCGGGCGCGCTGGCGTCGAAGACCTTGTCTTTGCAGGCCCCGAGGCCCACCAGCATGCCGGTGACGAGGATGGTCGTCGCGATGCGGTTCAGCACGAGCCCGTTCCGCACACGATGGTCTTGCCGTCGGGGCAGACCGTCTTGTTGTTGTCCGGGCAGACGGTGATGTCGCATGCGGCGCTCTCGGGGGTGAGGGTGTCGCAGTCGAGCTTGCAGTTGGCGCCGGCCGCACACTCCATCGCGCAGGAGGCCTCCTCACACTTGAGGTCGCAGGTGGCGCCCGCGCCACACGTGGCGGTCGCGTTGCGGTAGGCGCCGGTGCAGGTGCTGCCGTTGTCGCAGTTCACCGCGCAGGGACCGGTCGAGCAGGCAAAGGTGCAGATGGCTTGGTTGTCGCAGCTGCAAGTTCCGTTGGCACAGGTCGCGGTGCAGGTGGACTGCAGGCCGTCGCATTGCGCGTTGCAGAAGGGAGCTGCTGCAGCTCCGCCCGCCCCGCCGTTTCCACCATTCCCGCCGTTGCCACCGGCACCACCGGCCGCGGTCGTGCCGCCCGTTCCACCGGCACCACCTGCGCCTCCGCCGCCTCCGGTCCCGTTCCCACCGCCTTCGTCGCAGGTGAAGTTGCAAACGGCGGTTCCCTGGCAGGTCCCGGTGCCGCTCTTCACGGGGGCCGTGCAGTCGGTGCCGAAACCGGTGCAGGTGGGGCTACAGGGGCCGGTGTTGCAGGTGTATTCGCAGTTGCAGCCACCGGTGCAGGCGCAGTTCTCGCCGCAGTCCTCCATGCAGCACTGGTTGGCGCTGCAGAAGCTGCACGGCTGGACGTCGCAGCCACCCGCGCCCGAGGAGCTGCTGGTGGTGGCGCTGCTGCTCGCCGCCATGCCGCCGGTGCCCTGACTGGTGCTGGCGGACGTCGAGCCTCCGCTGCCCGTTGGGGGGAGGGTGGAGCCATCGTCGCCGCACGCATAGATGCTGGTGACGGCCAAGAAGGCGAAGGCGCTGCCGGCGAGGCGGCGGCGCATCCCTGAGGAAGCGGAAGCCATGGCCGGAGACTATAGCGCCTGTGCCGCACTCGCGACACAGGCGTTGATGGGGGTTGCGGTGGCGTTTGGCCGGCGTCAGCCGACGACTTCGACCGGGCCGTGGTCGTCGCAGTGGCCGTCGTGCGGGTGGTGCAGGTGGCCGTCGACCAGGTAGTCGACGTGGTCGCCGTGGGGGACCGCCTCGTGGCCGCAGTCGGGACCATGCACGTGGCCATCGTCATGGCCATCGCAGCTGTGATCGGGGGTGCAGTCGGCGGGGTTGCTCGCCGATACCTCGAGCTTGTGCTCGTCGACGTGGTCGCCATGGGGGTGGTGGAGGTGGCCGTCGTGCACGAAGTCGACGTGGCCGTCGTGCTTGATTCGGGTGTGTCCGCAGGTGTCGTCGTGTTTGTGATCGTGCTCGTCGTGCTTGGTGCAGCTCATGGCGCTTCTCCCATTCAGAAAGTGGGGTGGGTCAGTGATGTTCCTCTGCGTGGGCGAGGGCTTGGCCGAGGATGTGGCGTACGTGCTCGTCTTCGAGCGCGTAGAAGATGTGTTTACCGTCGCGTCGGCGGCTCACGAGACGCTCGGAGCGCAGGGTCTTGAGGCGCTGCGAGATGGTGCTCATGCCCTCGTCGAAGAAGGCGGAGAGCTCGGACACACAGCACGGGCCGTGGAACGAGAGGTGATGGAGCAGGCGAAGTCGTGCGGGGTCGCCCGCCGCGCGAAAGAAGGCCGCGGTGCGCTCGACGACATCATCGTCGAGCTCCGGCACCTCACCCAGCTCATGGGTGCAGGTGACGTGGTGGTCGTCGTCTTTCGACACCCCGATAACCTAGCATTCATCGAATGCACACTTCAACAATTGATGAAGTGTTGCGCAAGATTCTTTCGGGCACCTAGGGAGCGCGGCGCTCCGGCGGCGCTTCAGGCGACCAGGTGTCGGACGATGTCGATGGCGGAGATGAGCCCGGCGAGGTTGCCCGCATCGTCGACGACGAGCACCCGATGGACCCCGTCGGCGGCCATCTTGCGCGCGGCGTCCCCAACGGTGGCGGTGTGGAGCACGGTCACGAGGTCCTTGCTCATGCGATCGGCGACCGTGCCCTCCAGATTCTCGAGGGCCGAGGGGTTGGCGGCGGTCACCAGCTGTGATTCTTCGAAGTAGCCGGCTTCTTTGGGGGCCACAGGCTGGTTGAGGGCCTGCAGCACGTCCCGCCACGAGATGACGCCGATGAGCTCGCCGAGCTCGGTCGTGACGGGGAGGCCAGTGATGTGCTTCTCGGACATCAGCTTGGCGGCAAAGCTCAGCGGGATGGTCTCGGCCACCATCTCGATGCGGTTGGCCATGATGTCGCTCACGGGGCTCTGCAGGGGATCCTTGTCCACGGCGTGCATCCTACTCCGGCTGGGGCACGGGGCTCAGATGAAAGAACGGTATCCGGGCGACTTGGGGAGGGCGGTGACCTCGAGCCGCTCCAGGTGCGCGGTGGCGGCGATGACGCTCGCTTCGTCCCATGCGTCCCCGAGCAACTGAAGCCCTATCGGCAGACCGTCGTCCATACCCACCGGGATCGAGGCCGCCGGCAGGCCGGTGAGATTGCCCACGAAGTTGAAGCGCGTCATCGAGGCCGTCCATGCCGTGTCGGCGACCTGCATGCGGTTCTCACGAAGCGGGTAGGGCGCCGCGAGCCGGGCATGGGCCGGCAGCGCGAAGAGGTCGACCTCGGCGATCGCAGCGGCCATGACCTCGCGAAGGCGTGTTCGCGTGCGGAGACCCCGCAGGTGCTGCTGGGCGGTCACGGAGTGGAGCAGGCCGTAGATGAGGCGCAGCTCGTCGGAGATGGCGCTCCGGTTGCGCTCGAGGTCGTCGCTGGCGTTGGAGGCGGACTCGCCCGCGATGACGAGCGGTCCGATGGCGTTCGCCACACGAAGGAGAGGAATGTGAACGTCGACGAGCACCGCCCCTTCTTTTTCGAGGGCCTCGAGGGCATCGACACAGGCCGCGGCGATGGCGGGGGTGGCGTCGCGAAGCTCGTCGCGCAGGACCCCGATCCGGCAGCCTTTGATGCCGCGACCGATGGCGGGGCGCCAGGTCGGCACGACGTCGTCCCAGTCGGGGGCGAAGTGCGTGAGGGGGTCGCGTTCGTCCCGACCCGAGCAGACCTCCATCAGGTCGACGAGATCGGACGCAGACTGGCCGATGGGGCCAGTGTGGCCGACGGTGCCGTACCAGATGTCTCCGTAGCGGCTGAACCGGTTGAAGGTGGGCTTGAGGCCGAAGAGGCCATTCATGGCCGCGGGGATGCGAATCGAGCCGCCGCCGTCGGTGCTCACGGCCACCGGGGCGAGGCCGAGCCCCACCGCGACCGCGCTTCCGGTGGAGGAGCCGCCGGCACCGTGACCGTTGGAGTAGACGTTGCGCGGGTAGTCGAAGTTGGGGTTGTAACCGAGCGGGTTCATCCCGTTCTCGGTCGCATGCGCCTTGCCGGGCAGGACGGCCCCGCCTGAGCGCAGCCTGGCGACCACGGCCGAATCCTCCGTGGCGCGTTCGGTGCGCCAGACACCGCCGCCGCGCGTGGGGAGGCCGTTCATGTGCATCTGGTCCTTGATGGGGACCGGGATCCCGTCGAGGGGAGAGAGCGGCTTGCCGTCCTTGTACCGCGCGGCGCTGGCCTCGGCTGCGGCGCGCGCGCCGGCCTCGTCGAGCGCGATGAATGGGCTGTAGGTGCTGGGGCCGAAGTCACCCTGCGCCTCGCGCGAGAGCACGGCCTCCAGAACCTCGACGGGGGTGGTTTGGCCCTCGAGGTAAGCCTTGCGCAGTCGCGCTCCCGTGCATCGCGTCGTCTCCGGAACCCCGAGGTCATCCCCGTCACCCCAGCTACGGGGCGCCTTGCCCTGCAGAGGACGAGGTACCTCCTCCACGCGTCCACGGTCGGATGCCGGGAGCGCTTCGAGCTCGGCGAGATTGAAGTCCTTGCTGACCACTGCCCACAGCGCGCGCCGGGACACCGGGTTCTCGGCGAGGGCACGAACGGCGGCGAGTTGTCTGTCGGTCAGTCGAAGGTCGGCCATGGCGCATGGTCGTACCCGGGAGGCGAGCAGAGCGCCAACGGGGTTATCGGTCTCGGTCTCGTCCTCGTCCTCGTCCTCGGTCTCGTGCGCGCTCCCGTCCTCGAACCTCGAACCTCGAACCTCGAACCTGGAACCTGGAACCTCGAACTCAGAGGTGCTTCACCGGCGGATGTCTCGACGCGATCACAAGGGGTTGCCCTTTCGAAGATTCAGCACTATCTGGTCTCCCTGAGGGGCCCACCCCCTCATGTCCCTATCGTCTAGTCCGGCCCAGGACCCTGGCTTTTCACGCCAGTAACGCGGGTTCGAATCCCGCTGGGGACGCCTCTGCTCGAGCGGCTGCTGCCGCTCTTCGCGGTGCCAGCGCTCTTCGGTTCACTGGACTCCGTCCACTTCGTGGACTCCGTCCAGTTGAACTCGACCGGAGCTGGACGGCGTACACGCAGTGCACAGAGTCCAGGGACGGCGACGGCCGGCATCGCCGGCAGCGCGAACCGCTAGTCAATCCCGCTGGGGACGCCTCTGCTCGAGCAGCTGCTGCCGCTCTTTGCGGTGCCAGCGCTCTTCGGTTCACTGGACTCCGTCCACTTCGTGGACTCCGTCCAGTTGAACTCGCATCCCGCTGGGGACGCCTCTGTTCGTGGACGAGGTCCACTTCACCAGGCCAGCGCTCTTCGGTTCACGGACTCCATCCACTTCGTGGACTCCGCCGGGCGCTAAGGTTCGTGTGCACGTGCGACCGGCAAGAAGAGGCGGGAGATCGTTAGCTCGACGCTCTCGAATGGTGGGATGCGAACGACCGAAGTGTCATCGTAGCTGTCGACCAGCCGCCACCCTTGGTCGTCGAGCACGAACGCTTCGAGCGTTCGGGAGTCGACATCGACGATCCAATAGTGGCGCACATGATGTTCCGCGTAGAGCTTGCGCTTGGCGACCTTGTCCCGGGTCGCGGTGCTCGGCGACAGGATCTCGCAAACCCAATCGGGGGTCACCGTGATGGGGCGCTGCTCTCCCGGATCGGTGAGGCGGTCGCGACACCACCCGGACAGATCGGGGCGGACGATGTCGTGCTGCCCGAACTGGACATCCACCTCCACGAAGATCCACCAGCCTCCCGGACCACCGTGGTCGTGGTCGTCGTCGAAAGGCCCACCCACGAAGCGACCGAGGGCGCGTTGCGCCTTGGAGTGCTTCGGCAATGGCGCCGGCGCGGTGATGACGTGCCCTGCAAGGATCTCGGCGCGCACGTCGTCGGGCAGGGCCATGAGATCCTCGTAGGTGGCCAACTTGGAAGCGGGAGCGGACACGTGCCTTTCAATGGTAGCGCGCTCAGGCAACGACCGAGAGTCGAAAACCAAAGATGGGCTCGGCCAGGCTCACCGCAGCGAGTGTCCCGCAGGGGACGCCATCTGTAATGTCGAGCCAGCCGCTTCGGTCACAACACCGCGTGTCCCGCAGGGGACGCGTCTGCTGGAGCGGCCTGCGGCCGCTCTTCGCGGTGCCAGCGCTCTTCGGTTCACTGGACTCCGTCCCCGAGGACCGAGCACGAGACCGAGGCTGAGCACGAGATCGAGCACGAGATCGAGATCGAGCCCGAGCACGAGATCGAGCCCGAGCACGAGCACGAGCACGAGATTGAGGCTGAGCACGAGATCGAGGCCAAGCAAGAAGCGGTGCTCTTGCGCTGGGTGCACGCCGTCCACCACCGGATGGCGACGCGATCTTTGATGCGCGTCCAGCGCTGGCTCATCTGCATCGAGCGACGGCTGCACCCGCTGCTGTCCTACAAGGGCGTCTGAGGTCTACGGCGGGCTGCTTCAAAACCCGGGAGGGATGAAGCAGCTCGTCGCTTCGAGCGCTCGTCCAGACCGCAACGTGCCCTGTTCGCTCACGTGTCGTTGGGCTCGACACCCTCTCGTTCGAGGCGGTCGAGGCCTTCTTTCATCTTTCGCACGACCTCTGCGGGGTGTCCCGTCCAGCCTTGGAGCTCGCCGGTGACGCGGAGGGGGGCGCGGGAGCGAAAGGATTTGGTGGGGTTGCCCCTGAACTTCGCGTTGGTGAGGTTGGGGTCGTCTTCGAACGCGCCCCGTAGCTCTGGGCGCTGGCCTACTTGCTGTTGCAGGCCCAGACGACGACCTTGCAGTCGCCTTTGCCCTTTTCCTTGCACGCCTTCTTGGCCGCCATCTCGGCGATGCCGCGCGAGATTCCGGTCTCGGCGACGAGGACCTTCTTGTCTTCCTTGGACTGGGCGAGCGCGCCGCAGCCCTTGTTCCAGGTCAGGTGCACCGTGCAGGTTTTGCACTTCTTGGTGGCTTCCTTCTCGGCCGCCTTCGCGGTGAGCTGGTTGTAGCTGTAGCCCCAGCCACCCGTTTCCTCGTCGTAAGCGACGGCCGCATGTTTTTCCTTCAACGCGACACCCTTGACCACGTCGCAGCCGGTCACACCGACCGCGAGCATGGCCATGGAGAGAAGCGCGACCTCGACCCCAGGTTTTTCGACCTTCATGGCGCGATCATCTGCCCGGGCTCGCGGCGGACGCAATGGGTGCTGCCGATTCCGCCATCGGCAAGGAGGTGATGGTGTCTAAATAGGTGACCGTCTATTCGCTACAAATCGTCGCGAAGCGACGCCGTTTGGGGAGGGGCCCCTCGCGTAGCGAGGGGAGGGGCCTTCTGAAGCTTCTGAAGGCCCCTAGCGATTGGAGGAAGGAGTGAACAGGGGGTGTGTTCGCGGAGCCTCGACTCGTCCTCGCCCCGTCCCAGGGCGAGTCGAGGTGTAGCGAACCCATGGGAACGTATTTAGGGGATGGCCGTGCCCTCGAAGTAGGTGCGAGCGAGGTCGGCCGCATCGACCCCGCACAGCGAGCCGAGCTCGCGGCCTACCAAGTCATCGGGAGAGACGTGGATGCCGCCCCAGAGGCGCGACTGACCCGCCTGGTCGGAGGCGTCGTAATAGCTGGCCCACTGGAGGCGCACCTCGACGCTCGGGCCGTCCTCGAACACGAGGTATTCGTTCTGGCCGGCGACGTACTCGCCCAATCCCCCGGGGAAGTAGGGACTGCCGGTGATGCGCGTCAGGACCTCCGCGGCGGCTCGACTGAAGGTGCTGTGCCCCGAGACGAAGCCGGGGAAGGCGGGGGTGACGAAGGTGCGACGCTGGTAGGGGATCCAGTCGACGGCGCGAATCCAACCCACGCCGCCGAACTCGTCATCACGACGACCGGGCTCGCCCCGCCACGCACGTACGGCGAGCTCGCCCTTCCACCAGCGGAGGTGGTGGTGACGCTGGCCGGGAGCTGCGCTCTCGTCGGTGATGAGCTCGATCGTGCCGGCGACGAGAGGCAGCCCCTCGGGATCGTAGAAGGGGCCGCCCGGATCGGTCGACTGACCGAGTCCGGCCATGTGACGGATGATGGTGATCGGGCGCGACGAGGTGTACTTGCGCTTCAAGCCCCAGGCCGTGATGGCGGCGTCGTGCACGGCGCCGTTGAGCGCGAGGTAGACCTTCACATCCCATTCGAGCGCGTCGACGGGGGGGCCCTCACCGTAGAGCAGCCGCTCGAGACCCGGGGTGTCGGCGACGCGGTTGGCGATGGTGTTCCAGTGGCCAGGGGGCGTCTCGGAGCTGGGGCCATCGGCCCAGAACTCGGCGAGCACGCGACCGAAGTCCCCACGTGGCACCGTGTTGGGCGTGTAGGCCTGGTTGGTCACAGGGTTGAGTCCATGGCCGGCGCCGTCGTTGGTGCCCAGGGTGTTGTTGCCCAGCGCCGCGGGTGAGATGTCGATGGTCGTGCCGTCGTCGTGGTCGAGCTCGGCTGTGCGCTGGATGACCTCGACCGCCCAGGCCTGCTTGGTCGCGATCGGCGCATCGGCGGGATCGTCGGGCCAGTCGTGGTGGGTCCCGTCGCCTTCGGGATCTCCGGGCAGGGCGAATGGGGTCACGTAGCCCCAGTTGGGCCCGATGTAGCCCTGCAGTCCGGCGTCGATGATGATCCCGTTTTGCGTCTCGGCTTGGGCGAGGTTGAGCTCCTGCCATTGGTACGGGAACGCCGCTTGGGTCCCGGCGCGGTCGACGAAGAGGGGGGCATTCACCGGCGCATAGCTCGTGGTGTCGGCGTAGCCGTTGGCCTCGTTGGCGCCGTCATCCGCGAACTGCGCGATGATTTGGCCCCCGATCCGGTTGCCGAGGGCGATGGGGTCGTCGCCCGTGGCGTGGGTGTCGTCGGGGTC
>JAUHZF010000323.1 GCA_030426145.1 Polyangia bacterium | reverse complement strand
CCGGCGGCACGAGGACACGCGGTTCCTCGCCCACCTCGTTGGGCTCGCCCGGCTGTCCTTCGACGCGCTGCGCTGCGGCGTCGAGCAAAGCCTCGATCTCGGGGCTGAGGGCCCCTGCCCGCGAGCTCGCAGCGCCGCCGTGGGTGAGCTCCGGGAGGATCGACTCCACCTCGGGAAGTCCCGCGAGCGCCGGGAAGTCCGACATGAGCATGGCATCGCTCTCGCTCGCGAGTGGCATCGACCCCACACTCGAGGGGATGTCCGTACGCTCGCCGAGCGCCCTGCTCACCCGCTCGAGCAAAAAAGCCACCACCTGAGAGGGTTCGATGGGTCTGGACCACCACCTGACGCGGGCGCCCGACGCCAACCCGAGCCGGGGGCCGCGTCCGGGCGAACCGACGATGGCCATGGCCGGCAGCGCGCGCCGTCCTTCTTGCGCTACGAGGCGCTCGAGCACGGCTTCGGCGTGCGGCTGCTCGGCATCGACGAGCATCGCGATGGGATCGATACGGGTCACCCGTTCGGGGAGCGCCACCACGTCGCACGTCATCACGGCCAGATCGGCACGGCGCAGCGCTTCGGCGATGGGAGCCGCCTCGGGCCCCCGATCGGCGACGAGAACCACCTGGCGGTCCGAGGCCATCCCTCGATCGCTGCTCACCGACTAGCTCTGCTCCTGTCCGCGCATGGGGACTCGGGCACCGCACGAACGGCCCCTCTTGCAGTCTAGTCGGAGCGGTCACTCCCGCGCCACATTCCGCCATGCCGCACGCCTCCCCCTTCGCCTCCGACCAAGAGGTGGCCTACAGTGGCCGCACCGTGTGGGACGACGTGCGCATGATCTTTGGCGAGGCGACACCGAACGAGGTGCTGCTCGTGGTGATCTTCTTCTTCTGCATCGTGTCCTTCACCTGGGCTCCACGGGTCGGCGAGGCGCTCGGGGGGCTCTTCACCTCCGACGAGGAGTGATATGGCCGCTCCCCCGCAACGTCCCGGGCTCGGTCGAACGGGCTTCATCGTTCTCGGTCTCTGCATCGCCGGCCTCGTTGCCTTCGTCGCCTCGACGCGCCTCGGCACGAGCGCGCCCACGGCACCCGAGACGGGCACCCTGGCCCACATTCCGGCGGGACCGTTGCTGGTGGCCGAAGTCGACGTCACGGCGCTTCGGAAGTCGCCCCTCGGAGCCCAGCTGCTGGGCGAGGGGCGGGCGATCGCTGGCCTAGGCGAGATTCAGCAGCTCTGCGGTGCCGACCCCCTCGACGGTGTGCAACGCATGGCGCTCGCAGTCCCCGAGCTGGCCGGGGTGGGGTTTGGCCTCTTTGCTACCGGTGACATCGACCGAGAGCGGCTGCTGAGTTGTGCCGCCAAGATCGTGGAGGGCCGCGGCGGAACGCCCGTGCGCGAGACGAAGGGCGCCTTCGAAGTCCTGCTCGACTCGAACCGGGCCTTCGAAGCCAACGAGACCGCACGCCTCGCCGTCGGCGAGAGGGGCCCACTGCTTCTCACCGAGCCCGCCTACCTCGGCCCAGCCCTGGCCGTGACGCCCGAGACGTCGGCCGCCCAGGGGCCGCACCAAAAACTCCAGGAGCTCGTGCCGCCCGGCGTGGTGGTGATCACCGCCGTGCTCAGCGAGACCCAACGCGCCACGTTGCTCGATGAGCTTCGAGTCCAGAAGGCGACGTCGTCTCCGCTCCGAAGCCTGCGCGATGGTGCATTGAGCCTCCGAATCGTCTCACCACCTGCCACCGAAGGAGGCGCGGCCGCCGACGGCCAGGTCAGCCTCTCCGCCGTCCTGCGCTGCGAGGACCCGGAGGCGGCCAAGGCCCTCGCCGACGACTTCGAGGCGCGTCGACGCAAGGCCACGAGCAACATCGGACTGCGCCTCGTCGGGCTCGGTGGTCTGCTCGACGCCATCCGCCTGCGCAGCGAAGACCGTCGGGTTCATGTCGATGTGACGCTCCCCGCCTCCGAAGTCGCGCGGCTGCTCACCCGGCTCGCCGCGCTCGGACGTCGACGTGGCGGGATCTACCCCACGGCGCCGCCTACACAGGAGCCGCCCACCACGGCGGCGCCGGCGGCCACCGCGACCAGCACCGGCCTCACGGACGATTCGGGTGTGCGACTCGATGCGAAACCTTCGGCGACGTCCCCGCGATAGGTGACATCGGCCCCCCGCTCACATCTATACTCCCGTCCTCTAGGCAAAACCTATGTGTGGAATCGTCGGATACATCGGCTCTGAAACCGCCGCCCCCATCATCGTCGATGGCCTGCGGAAGCTCGAATATCGCGGATATGACTCCGCAGGCGTCGCCATCCACGATGGCGGCAAGATCGAAGTCGTGCGGGCCATGGGCAAGCTCCGAGCACTCGACGAAGCGCTGACCCACAAGCCCCTCGAGGGCACGGTAGGCATCGGCCACACGCGCTGGGCGACCCACGGCCGCCCGAGCGAAGAGAACGCCCACCCCCACGTCGCCGGAGGCGTGGCGGTGGTGCACAACGGGATCATCGAGAACCACACCACGCTCCGACACGAGCTGCAGCAGAAGGGTGTGACCTTCTCGAGCGACACCGACACCGAGATCGTCGCCCACCTCATCGCGCACGCACTCGAGGACGGGGCCAAGACCCTCATCGAGGCGACCCGGACCGCCCTGCAGCGGGTCGAGGGGGCCTATGCCCTCGCCGTCCTCTGGGACGAGCACCCCGACAAGATCGTCGCCGCCCGTCACGGGTCACCCCTCGTCGTAGGCTTTGGCGAGGAAGCCATGCTCTGCGGCAGCGACATCCCCGCGGTGCTCTCGCACACCCGCGACATGATCTTCCTCGAGGATGGTGACCTCGCCGAGCTCTCGCCGGGCAAGTGCAGCATTCAAACCCTGAAGGGCAACCCCGTCGAGCGACCGAAGAAGCGCATCGACTGGAGCCCGGTGATGGCCGAAAAGGGTGGCTACAAGCACTTCATGCTCAAGGAGATCCACGAGCAGCCCGACGCCATCGCGCAGACGGTGCTGGCCCGGGTCGACCTCGAGCATGGGGACGTGTTCGGTGAAGAGATCGGCCTCACGCCTGAGCTCGCGACGGGCTGTCGACGGGTCTACATCGTCGCCTGCGGCACCAGCCATCACGCGGGTCAGATCGGGCGTTACTGGATCGAGGAGCTGGCCAAGGTCCCCTGCTTCATCGAGCTCGGCAGCGAAACCGCCAACCGCGACACCGTCTTCTTCGAAGACGACCTGCTCATCGCCGTGTCTCAGTCGGGCGAGACGTTCGACACCATCGGTGCGGTGAAAAAAGCCAAAGCCGCCGGCGCGAAGATCCTCGCGATCTCGAACGTGATGGACTCGGCGATCCCCCGCATGTCGCACGGTTCGCTCTACACTCGCGCTGGACCCGAGATCGGCGTCGCCTCTACCAAGTGCTTCACCGCTCAGCTCGCGGCCTTGTTGCTCGTCGCCGTCTATCTGGGGCGCCGTCGGGACACGCTCACGGCAGAGCATGCGGGTGAGATCCTGCAGGCCCTCACCGAGGTCCCGGCGCAGATGAACGAGCTGCTCGACGACCGGGACTACGTGCGCAGTGTGGCCATGCAGATGACCCACGCCACAGACGTGCTGTTCCTCGGCCGCGGCTACAGCTTCCCCATCGCCCTCGAGGGCGCGTTGAAGCTCAAGGAGATCAGCTACATTCACGCCGAGGGCTACGCCGCCGGCGAGATGAAGCACGGCCCCATCGCCCTCATCGACGAGGGGCTCCCCGTCGTCATCCTGTGTCCCAAGGACGACAGCTACGACAAGACGCTCGGCAACCTCAACGAGGTGCGGGCGCGAGACGGACAGGTGATCGCCATCGCCACCAAGGGGGACGAAGCCATGCACGACGTGGCCCACCACATCCTCTGGATGCCGGAGGCCCACCCCCTCACCCTGCCGATGCTCACCGTCGTGCCCCTGCAGCTGCTTTCGTACTACGTGGCGAGCAAGAAGGGCCTCGACGTCGACCAACCGCGCAACCTGGCCAAGACCGTCACCGTGGAGTGATGCCGATGAGAGCGACCGCGCGTTCCGACATGACGCGAGGGTGCCGTAGGACCACCTCGGTGAACACCCGACGCCGAAGATTTCGTGTCGTGTGAGCACACAGCTGGCATGAGCGCACAATCGGCTCTATGGTGCGTTTCGACGGAAGCCCCAAAAGTACCGTAGGGTCACATTTACCGTCACGCAGACGCTCTTCCTTTACGTCGTCGGTCGTGCAAACACGCCGGCGTCGTTCATCAAACCCCTGGAGGGCGGCGCCGCGTGAGCGACCCACAAGGAGAGCACGTGACTGACGAGGAAAAAGACGAGCGCGACGACCTCGACGAGGAAGAACGCGACAACGAGTCCGACGACTACGACGAGGAGGCCAACGACAAGGCCTCTGACGACAGCGACGCATCGGACGACGAAGACTCTGCTGAGGACGCAGACGACGATTCGAAGGCGGCTGCGCCCAAGAAGCGCAAGAAGAAGCGTCGCAAGAAGAAGGCTGCCGCGAAGGCCGCCGCGCCGGCCAAGGCCGACGACGACGATGACGACGACGACCACAGCGCTCCTCGCCCGCCAGCGGCCTCGGCTGATGCCAGCGGCGGCGGCGGCTCGATGATGCCCGCGGTCCTCGGCCTCGTGGTGGGCCTCGGAGGCGGCTTCTTCGTCGGCAAGTCCCAAGCCGGCGACGAGAAGGTCGACCCCACCCAGGACACCGCCGCAGCGGTGGCCTCGGCCACGGGCACCAACGGTGAAGGTGGCCCCTGTGCGGCCTATGCCGACGCGCTCTGCGAGAAGCTCGGCGCGACCAGCCCCGTCTGTGCCCAAGCCAAGCAGGCTTCGAGCTTCCTCAGCGACAAGACCTGCACGGCCGGCATCAGCGACATCGGCGCCACCGTGGTGAAGCTGCAGGCAGCTCGCAAGGACTGCGACAAGCTCGTGGCCGACCTCTGCAAGGCGCTCGGCGCCGAGAGCGAGAGCTGCAAGCTCGTCACGGAGAAGACCCCGCAGTTCCCTGCCGCGCAGTGCACGAAGATGCTCGAGAACTACGATCAGGTTCTCCAGCAGCTGCAGCAGCAGGAGATGCGGAACAAGCCGCTCTCCGCCGAGCAGGCGACGAAGCTTGGCGCTGGCGACGTGCCCTCCTACGGGCCCAAGGACGCCAAGGTCACCATCGTCGAGTTCTCGGACTTCGAGTGCCCCTACTGCGCACGCGCCGCTCAGACGGTCAGCGCGCTCAAGAAAGCCTACCCCGAGGGGGTTCGCGTGGTGTTCCGGCAGTTCCCGCTGCCCATGCACAAGAACGCGCAGCTCGCCGCGGAGGCTTCGCTCGCCGCACACGCCCAGGGGAAGTTCTGGGCCATGCACGACAAGCTCTTCGAGAACTCGCGCAACCTCTCGCGTGAGACCATCGACAAGATCGCGGCCGAGATCGGCCTCGACATGGCGAAATTCAAGAAGCAGCTCGACGATGGTGCCTTCAAGGATGCGGTCGAGGCCGACAAGACCCTCGGTGGCGAGATCGGCGTGTCGGGAACGCCGACCATGGTCGTGAACACCAAGCGCGTGAAGAACCCCGGCGACATCAAGTCGATTCAGGCGCTCGTCGAAGAAGAAGGCGGTCCCAAGGCCAAGGAAGTCGAAGAGGAGAAGAAGGACGAGAAGAAGAAGCCCGAAGCGCCCGGTGCGCCCAAGGCTCCCGTCCCCGCCGCTCCGGCTCCGGCCGCGCCCAAGGCTCCGGCTCCGGCCGCGCCCAAGGCTCCGGCCCCGGCGACCCCCTGAGGTTCTCCCGAACCGACGAGAACGCCCGACTGGCCACGCGCCGGTCGGGCGTTTTTGATTGGCGCTCAGCTCACCGCGCGCGCGGCTTCGCTCGCTGAGCTGCCCACCACCGGGAGCTCGATGCGAAAGCGCGCCCCCCCGAGCGGAGACTCGGATGCTTCGATGCTGCCGCCGTGGTCGATGATGATCTTCTTCACGATGGTGAGGCCGAGACCCGTGCCGTCTTGCTTGCTGGTCACGTAAGGATCGAACACCACCGGAGCCAGATCGGGCTCGATCCCGGGCCCGGCATCGTCGACGACGACGATGACGGCGTCGTCCTCCCGCTGCGCGGTGACCGCGATCTCGCCTGCCCCCGGCGCCGCTTGATGGGCGTTCTCGAGGAGGTTGAGGATCACGCGGTAGAACATCGTCTTGTCGTGCGCCACCGGAAGCGAGACCTCCCCGATGTCCCAACGAAGCTCGACGTGGTCCGGCAGCTCGCGCGACAGACGCGGTTGCTGTTCGCGGAAGAATTCGCGCAGGTCGCCATCGCGGAGGTCGGCCTGTGGCAGTCGCGCGAACTCGGCAAACTCACCCACCAGGCGCCGTAGGCTCGCCACCTCCTCGACCACGATGTCGTGGGTAGTCCCCAGCAGGCGGCGGAACTTCTCGTCACCGCCGTCGTAGCGCCCGTGGCACTCCTCCACCGCGAGTTGGATGGGCGTGAGCGGGTTCTTGATCTCGTGCGCGAGGCGCCGCGCCATGTTCTGCCACTCGCCCATTCGCCGAAGGAACTCGACACGAGCGCGGCTACGTCCGAGCTGCTCGAGCATGTCGTTGAAGGCGCGGGCCAGGTCTGCGATCTCGTCGCGCCCCTCTGCCGGTACACGTACCGAGAGGTCGCCTTCGGCGACGGGCCTGGTCGCCTCGGCGAGCAGCCTGAGACGGCGGATGACGGGCCGTACGAGCAGTACACCCATGGCGACCGCGAAGAGGACGGTCACGCCGAACAAGGCGGCAAAGGCCGAGAGGTAGGGTCGCACGATCCATTCGCTGCGGGAGCGTGAAGCGAACGACTTCCAGCCCTGCACGAACTGCTGCGCGCGATCCATCTCATCGAGGCGCGTGCGATCGACCGCGAAGGTCGACACCAGACGATAGCGGCCCTCGTCGAGGGGGCTGCGCACCGAGAAGGTGCGTTGTTTGGCTTCGTCGAGGACCCGGTCGCGGTCGATCTGCAACCACGCGTTCCCGTCTTCGTCCTCCACCACGAGGGTCTGCACGGTGGGATGCTCGTCCAGCAGACGGCGTAGCGCCTCGGTCGCCGCCTCGGGGTCTTCCTCGGCCACCGCCTCCCGCGTAGGCGCATCGACGGCCATGAGTGCCCCTTCGCTCCGCATCGAGGACTTGAGCGCCTTCACGAGCTCGGCGTAGAGCTCGAGGCTACGATCGAGCTGCTCACCAAACTCGGGCTGGAAGGCCGTCTGCGAGACGCGGCGCACGACCTCGTTGGCCAACACCACCGCACTGATGAGGGGCAGGATTCCCACCAGGAGCAGCGCCATGACGACCCGTACCTGCGTGCGTCCGAAGGGCATGTCCCTCGATCTACCGCCGCCGACGGTCCGCGTCGGGACCCAAATGTGAGCGGGGGGAGCACCCCTGGCTTTCGTCCATGCAGCGTGCTACCTGGCGTCATGCTGCAAGGGACGTTGCGAGATTACCTGACCTTCGACGACGTCATGCTCCTGCCCGCCTACAGCGAAGTGCTGCCGGCCCAGGTGAACGTCTCCACCAAGCTGACGAAGAACATCGCCCTCAACGTGCCCCTCTTGAGCGCGGCGATGGACTCGGTCACCGAAGCGCGCGCCGCCATCGCGATGGCCCGCGCGGGTGGCCTCGGCATCATCCACAAGAACCTCTCCGTGGCCGACCAGGTCCGTGAGGTCGAGCGGGTCAAGCGAGCCGAGAGCGGCATGATCGCCAACCCCGTCACCATCAACCCCGAGGCCACGCTCGAGCAGGCGCTCAACAAGATGCGTGAGCACCAGATCAGCGGTCTCCCCGTCACCCGGGACGGCCGCCTCGTCGGTATCCTCACCGCGCGCGACGTGCGGTTCGCACAAAACATGTCGCAGTCGATCAGCGGCCTCATGACCGAAAAGGTCGTCACGGTGCCGCCCGGCGTCTCCACCGAGCGAGCAAAGGAGCTCCTGCACGAGCACCGCATCGAAAAGCTCCTGGTGGTCGAAGACGACAAGCTCGTCGGACTCATCACCATCAAGGACTTGCTCCAGGCCGACCTCGAGCCCGACGCCGTGAAGGACAAGAAGGGGCGCCTCCTCGTCGGCGCCGCCATCGGCCCGGGTCCCGATCGTCACGAGCGCACCGAAGCCCTCGTGGCAGCCGGGGTCGACGTGCTCATCGTCGATACCGCCCACGGCCACTCCAAGGGCGTCATCGACGCCGTCGCCGACACCAAGAAGCGCTTCGGCAACGTCGAGGTCATCGGAGGGAACATCGCCACCGGCGACGCGGCCAAAGCCCTCATCGACGCCGGCGCGGACGCGGTCAAGGTGGGCATCGGGCCCGGCAGCATCTGCACCACGCGCGTGGTTGCCGGAGTGGGTGTGCCCCAGGTCACCGCCGTAGCCGACGCGGTCGAGGCCGCCTCGAAACACGGCGTGCCCGTCATCTCCGACGGTGGCGTGAAGTACTCGGGCGACGTGGTGAAGGCCATTGCGGCCGGCGCCCACGCGGTGATGATCGGCTCGCTCTTTGCGGGCACCGACGAGTCCCCTGGCGACCTCGTGCTCTACCAAGGGCGCAGCTACAAGGTCTACCGCGGCATGGGCTCGCTCGGCGCGATGAAGAAGGGCAGCAAGGACCGCTACGGTCAGGGCGGCGCCGCAGACGAGAAGCTGGTGCCCGAGGGCATCGAAGGCCGAGTGCCCTACCGCGGCTCGCTCGTGTCCATCCTCAACCAGCTCGTCGGCGGTCTCCGCGCGGGCATGGGCTACACGGGCAGCGAGACCATCGAGCACCTGCGCGAGAACGCCCGCTTCATCAAGATCACGTCTCAGGGGCTCCGCGAGTCCCACGTGCACGACGTGATCATCACCGAAGAAGCCCCGAACTACCGCCCCATCTGACGGTCAGCCAGCACCCTCGAGATGCTCGGCCACGGCCGCCGTAGCGGCGACGTGGGTGCGTCAACGCCCTCAGTCTGCGTTGAGCACGGCTTCGATCTGAGCTCGGAGCTCATCGAGGCTTCCCACCCCGACGAGCTTGCTGCGAATCACGCGGTCGCGATCGATGAAGGCGCTCTGGCTCGAGCCGCCCCCCCACAAGCTACGGAGTGTGCCGTTGGGGTCGTAGAGGGTGAAGACCTCTTCGTGGGGGGATTGTGTCCGCCAGATGTTGCACAGATCGCCGTCCGGCGGCTCCCCGGCCGTGGTGCTCTCGGTGAGAACGAGCACGGTGGCGAGGCCCTGGGGGGCGTACTCCGCCTGGATCTCCTCCAGGTTGACGCTGACGCCCTGACAGATGGTGCACCAACCCTGGGCCGCAAACAGGAAGAGGCCCTCGGCCCCGCACACCTCGGTGAGGCTCGCCTCGCTCCCATCGCAATGCCGGAGGGCGTAGTCGGGAAGGACCTCGTTGACCTGCTCGCCCACCGCGTAGCCCGCAGGCACGTCGGGGCAGTGGTTCGGGCCGAGCTTTATCCCCCCACCCGACGGCTCGCCGGAGCCGGCCGAAGGACCGGGACCGACGCCAACCGCACTGCCTTCGCCCTGCTCGATGTCCCTCGCGTCCCGCTCTGGGCTACAGCCCGCGGCGACGAGCGCGGCACACAGCAAAGGGGTCAAGCGGCCCATGACGTCAGTATACGCCATCTGAGCCTAGGGGGTTCGTAAGCTCAGCTGGCGACCGGAAGCTTCGCTTCGTGCCAAGCCAACATCCCTCCGTCGAGGTTGTAGACCTGCTGAAAGCCCTTCTCCAGCGCAATGCTCGCCGCCCGCGCGGATCGGCCCCCGCGATGGCACACGAAGAGCACTGGGTCTTCCCGGGACCAGCCGCTCACCAGGTCACCGAAGCTGTCGGAGATGGTGTGCAGCTCGGCGCCTTCGATGTGGCTGAGCTCGCCCCAGTATTCATCCTCGCGGCGCACGTCGACGACCCGCATCTCACCCCGCCGCTGATTTGCTACGGTCGGGTCGAGGTCGGTGACCCTGGCTCCGGTGATGTCGCCGATGAGGTTGGCGATCCGACCCGCGCTTCGATCGCTGGTGAGCTGAATCGCGTTTGCCGCCGCCTCGACATGGCTCGACTGCTGCGTGAGCTTCTGCGTCATGTTGCCGCACACGGCTCGGATGTCCGTCATCGACATCTCGACCTCGCGGACCGAGCCGTCGACCGAAGCGACGGACTGCTCGTGGCTCGTGATGGCCTCGGTCGTGATCTGCTGCACGCTCTCCACGAGCTCGCTCGCCTCCGACACGGCGCGGTCGATCTCCTTCGCAGCCTTTCGGCTCTGCTCCGCGAGGTCACGCACTTCGGTCGCGACCACGGCGAATCCGCGCCCTTGATCCCCCGCCCGTGCGGCCTCGATGGAGGCGTTGAGGGAGAGAATGTGGGACTGGGAGGCGAGGCTATCGATGGCGAGAGAATGCCCGCGGATCTTCTCGATGACCGCACCGATGGACGCGATGCGCTCGACCAGCGCCTCGAGATGTCGGGCCGAGTCGGCGAGCTCGTCGAGTCGCTCGAGGCTCGCGGTCGCGCGCCGAAGAGACTCCTCGGACACGCAGTGGGCCCGTTCGGACAAGTCGTCGAGCTGACGGCTCGATGTGCGGATCTCGCTGAGTGCCCCCGCGATTTCCTCAACCAGCGCTGCGTGGCGATGGAACTCGGCGACGACGGGTTCGATGTCCACTCGCGCTACTTCTGGCCATGGAGCGGCACGAACGAAGACCCCGTCACGGGGGCGACCCACACCTTCCTCGCGCCCTACTGGTCCGAGCGACTCGGCAAGACACGCATGCGGTCGTTTCAATCCTCACCCCGGACCGGATTTATGGAGGTCGAGCTGGTGAACGACGGGCTGATGATTCGGGGTGAGGCCGTGATCGTGTTCGAGGGCCAGTTGGCGGCGGCAGTGCCGCAATGACGGCTGGATTCCTCCCCCTACATACTGTGACGGATCAAGAGAGCAGTACCGGTACCGAGTCAAAGCGGAGG
>JAUHZF010000021.1 GCA_030426145.1 Polyangia bacterium | reverse complement strand
GACGGTGCGCATGTGGCCGAGCGCGCGGGAGAACGCGGCCTTGAAGTCGGGCGCGAGGTGGCTCGGCGGGCGCTGGCAGGTGGACTGGAAGACCGCATCGGAGATCTCGATGGGGCCGGGGATCATCAGGAGGGGGGTCGACATTTGGGCAAGGCAAAGCACGTGGATCGGCAAGAAGCAACTCGCCGCCTACAGGTGTACACAGCAACCGACATGATGGATGTCGGGATCGTGACGGATCGGGGGGTAGGAGTCGGCTAGACCTAAGTTCGTGCACACCGTCGTGGTCTCCGATCTGCACCTGTCCGAGGCCGAGAGGCTCGATCCCAAACGGCCTCTCTGGATGGCCTACAAGCGACCCGAGCACTTCATCGACGACGACTTCGCTCGCTTCCTGGAGCATGTCGAGGCGGAGACCGAAGGGCCGATCGAGCTGGTGCTCAACGGCGACGTCTTCGACTTCGACAACGTGATCCAACTCCCTGACGAACCGGAGGGCACGGTCGACTGGCTGGCTCGCGCACGGGGGCTCGGCTCCGAAGAGTGGATGTCGCGCTTCAAGATCGAGCGCATCATCGCCGACCATCCCGTGTGGTTCCGTGCGCTCGGCGACTTCATCGGCCGGGGTCACCGGGCCGTCTTCGTCATCGGCAACCACGACCTGGAGCTTCACTGGCCCAGCGTGCAGCGACTCCTGCGCGAGGCGCTCGGCGTGGAGGACGACGACGAGGCTTTGGTCTTCTGCGCGTGGTTCTACCTGTCGAACGACGACACCTTCATCACCCACGGGCACCAATACGACCCGTTGTGCGCGGTCCCGGACGCCATCGACCCGCTCATCGAAGTGCACGGTCGCCCCCGCGTCCGCATCGCCTTCGGCGACCTGGCCGAGCGCTACATGCTCAACGGCATGGGGTACTTCAACCCCCATGCGACGGGGAACTACATCATGAGCCTCTGGGCCTACGTGAAGTTCTTCTTCCGCTACATGGTGCGGACGCAGCCGTTTCTGCTGTGGTCGTGGTTCTGGAGCGCCATCGTGACGATGGTGGTGAGCTTCCGCGACCACCTGCACCCGCCGATGCGCGACCCCTTGTTGGTCGAAGAGAAGGTGGCCGCCATCGCCAAGCGAAGCCGCGCCACGCCACGCATGGTGCGTCAGCTCGCGGCGCTCAGCGTGCCCCCTGCCTCTGCGAGCCGACCCATGGCGATCATCCGCGAGCTCTGGCTCGACCGCGCCTTCCTGCTCGTCGGCGTGCTGGGCCTGGCCTGGCAGGTGGTGCTCCACATCAACTTCGCCTGGCCCATCAGCCCGCTGTGGGTCTTCGCGGCGCTCGCCGTGCTGCTTCCGCCGTACGTCATCTACGCTGCACGGGTGAAGTCGGGCGTCTTCTCCAAGCCGCTGCTCGACGAGCAACGCGCCAAGCTCATCCACGAGATCACCGGTGCCGAAACGGTCATCATGGGTCACACCCACGAACCGGTCGACGAGGCGGTGGGCCCGGTGCACTACATCAACGGCGGCTTCTGGTCTCCGGCCTTCGACAGCCCCGAGTGCAACCAGCGTATCGGCACCCAGTCCTTCGTGTGGCTCCGCCCCACCGCCACCGGCCGCCGCGAAGCCGCGCTCTTCGAGTGGGCCCCCGGCGGCGAGACGCCCGCGCCCTACGTCTTGCCCACGGCCCAGCCCAAACGCAAACGCCCCAGCCTCACCCCACCTCGCCTCCAGCCCAAAGGAGCGTAGGTTCGAGGCGTGGCGCCGGGTCCTTGACGGCGCGCTGTCGGCCCGCGAAGGACTGGATCCATGAAAGCTCTCGTGCAGCACGCCGTGGGGGAGTCCCCTCGCTACGAAGACGTCGAGGACCCCACCCCGGGTCCGGGCGAAGCCCTCATCGATGTCGCCGCGGCGGCACTCAACCACCGCGACGTCTGGATCACCAAGGGCATGTATCCGGGGATGTCCCTTCCGTGCACCCCAGGGAGCGATGGGTGCGGGATCGTGAGCGCGGTGGGTGAAGGTGGCGACGAGGGGTGGATTGGCAAGTCGGTCGTCATCGACCCGAGCCTCGACTGGGGTGATGCCGAGTCACACCAGGGCAAGGACTTCAACATCCTCGGGATGCCGCGAGCGGGCACGCTGGCCGAGAAGGTCACGGTTCCCATCGCCAACCTTCGCGACAAGCCACCACACCTCACCGACGAGCAAGCGGCCGCCCTCCCCCTCGCCGGCGTGACCGCGTGGCGCGCCATCATGACCCAGGCCCGGCTTCAGCCCGGCGACAAGGTCATCATCAACGGCATCGGTGGTGGCGTCGCCCTCATGGCGATGCAGCTCGCCGTCGCCTTCGGCTGCAAGGTCTGGGTCACCAGCAGCAAGAAGGACAAGATCGGCCGGGCCCAGCAGCTCGGCGCCGAAGCAGGCTTCTTCTACGTCGACGCAGGCTGGGGCAAACAAGCCCGTAAGACGCTCGGCGGCGGCGCCGACGTGATCGTCGATTCCGCGGGTGGCCCCGGGTTCGGCGAGCTCGTCGACGCCCTCGCGCCCGGTGGTCGCATCGCCGTCTACGGCGCCACACGTGGCAAGTGGCCAGAGCTGCTTCCCGCCAAGCTCTTCTTCAAACAAGCCACCATCGCCTCGAGCACGATGGGATCGCCGCGGGAGTTCTCCGACCTCTGCACCTTCGTCGCCGACAAGAAGATCGTGCCCGAAGTCGATCGCACCTTCCCCCTCGAGAAGGGCGCCGAAGCCTTCGACCATCTCGCCTCCGGTGAACAGATGGGCAAGGTCGTCGTCAAGCCCGGCTAAGGCCGTGCCCGGCCCTCGCCCATATCTGCGTCTCTCGAGACGTCACGGGGTGCAGCTCGTGCTCCTCGCGGGCTGCGCACCGCCCCCCATCACCGCCAACGACCGCGCTCCCATCCCCACTGCGCGGCCGGTCGACGAAGCATGTCCGCGTCGACTCACCCGGGCAGCGCTCGACGAAGCCATCGACCTCGGTACGTCGTTCCTTCTCCACAACCAGCGACCCGAAGGCAACTTCGCCTACCAGTACGACTGGCGCGCCCAGCGCGACGACGACGACGACAGCCCCGTCCGCCAGGCAGGCGCGCTCTGGGGCGTGGCGCTGCTGCACCGGCGAAGCCCGACACCGCAGCTCCGGGCCGCGCTCGACCGCGGCCTGGCCTTCTTCGACCGGCACACCGAGGTCGTCGGCGACCGCGCTCACGTGAACTACCCCGACTTCCCGGTGGGGCGTCTCGGCACGGTGTGTTTGCTCGCGCTCGCCTACCTCGACCGACGCCAGGTCGTCGATGACGCCGAGGCCGACGTGCGCCTCACCCAGCTGCTCACGTTCATCAAGCGGGCCCGCCGCGCGGGAGGCGGCTTCCACGACAGCTACACCGTGAGCGGTCGCTCCTTCGGCAGCCGGTCCCCCTACTTCGACGGCGAAGCCCTGCTCGTGCTCACCCGCGCCTCGCGCGAGCTCGACCCTACGCTCGGTCCCCTGGCCCTCGACGAAGCCGACCGCAGCTACCAACGCCACGTGACCGAAGCCTTGCGCCGCGACGCAGACAGCAACGAAACCAAGGGCTACTACCAATGGTGCTCGATGGCGCTGTCCGCACTGGCTCCCGATCACCCCCGCATGGGCGACCGACTGCTCGACCTCGCGGTGTGGATGGTCGACGTACACCGCACCCTCTCCCGCCAACGCAACACCGGGTACGCCTACGAGGGCCTCGTGATGGCCTTCGCCGAAGCCGAGCGCCGCGGTGATGCCGGCATGGTCCGAAAGCTCAGTTGCGTCATCGAGCAGGGCCTCACGAAGCTCATGAGCTGGCAGGTCGGGTTCAGCGGTGCCAACGCCACCATTGCGAGCGCAGGCCCCGTCGAGGACCCGCGGGCGCTCGGCGGCGTGCAGAACCACGCCACCGAGCCAGACCTCCGCATCGACGTGACCCAGCACCAGATGCACGCTCTCCTTCTCGCCCGCGAGCAGTACCTGTCCCCGAGCCATTGACCGTCCGCGACGGTACGGCCATGAAAGCAGCCATGCTGCTCGACCGCTTTCGCCTACAAAACAAAGTCGCCATCGTCACGGGTGGAGGCCGTGGTATCGGCCGCGGCATCGCGCTCGGCTTCGGCGACGCCGGGGCCAAGGTCGTCGTCGCCGCACGGCGCGAGGAGACCCTGAAGGAGGTCGTCGCGGAGCTCGAGGCCAGAGGCACCGAGGGGCTCGCGGTATCCACCGACGTCAACGACCCCGAGGCTCTCGACCGGCTGGTAGCCCAGACCATGGACCGCTTTGGGCGCATCGACGTGCTCATCAACAACGCGGGCGGCACGCCCCCTCTCATCGCATTGCAGACGAGCGACGAGGTGTTCGACCAGGCCTTTCACTTCAACGTGACCACGGCCTTCTCGCTCTCGCGCCGGGTCATCCCCCACATGCTCGAAGGCGGGGGCGCGATCATGAACGTGTCGTCGGCCATGTCGCACCTCGTCGACAGTGGCTTCGTCAGCTACGGCACCGCCAAGGCCGCGCTCAACCACATGACGCGCCTCATGGCGGCCGAGTTCGCACCGAAGGTTCGCGTCAATGCCCTCGCCGTCGGCGCCGTGAAGACCGATGCCCTCGAGGCGGTGGTGCAGATGGACGCCTTGCGCGATGCCATGATCGAGAAGACGCCCATGGCTCGGCTGGGCGAGGTCGAAGACATCGCCGCCGCCGCGCTCTTCCTCTGCTCGGACGCGGCGAGCTGGGTCACCGGCAAGGTGCTCGAAATCGACGGCGGCGCCGTCGACTCCACGTGGCCGATGAAGATCCCCGGCTACTGATCTTTCAGGCCGAGGCGCCGAACGAGGCGGTGCAGGTGCATCCGATCCATGCCCGCCCGTCGGGCGGCAGCGCTGATGTTGCCGCCCGACCACGCGAGCAGCGCCGTGAGATAACGACGCTCGAAGTCCTCGACCATCGTGCGCTTGGCCACGCTGAAAGGTTGGTCGAGATCGATCGCTCCTCCCGCAGGAGGCGCCCCGCTCGGCGTGGGCTGGAAGCCGGCGGTGGGGCTCTGCAACACCAACGCACGCTCGACGTAGTTGCGGAGCTCGCGCACGTTGCCCGGCCAGCGGTGACGTCCCAGCTCTTCGAGCACTCCGGCATCGAACATACCCGCGTGATTTTGGGCCCCGAGGCGCGAGAGGAAGGTGCGCACCAGCATGGGGATGTCCTCCGCGTGCTCGCGCAGGGGAGGGATCCGAAGCGTGACCACCGAGAGTCGGAAGTAGAGATCCTCACGGAAGCGCCCGTCGTTCACCTCGCGATCGAGCTGCCGATTGGTGGCGGCGATGACTCTGACGTCGACCTGGCGGGTCTGGTTCTCGCCCACCCGCCGCACCTGCCCCGACTCGATGGCGCGCAGCAGCTTGGGTTGCATGTCGATCGGCAGCTCGCCGATCTCGTCGAGGAAGATGGTCCCGCGATGGGCTTCTTCGAAGGCGCCCACGCGATCGCGCTCGGCGCCGGTGAAGGCACCCCGCACGTGGCCGAAGAGCTCCGACTCGACGACCGACGACGAGATGCTTCCGCAGTCGACGATGACCAGCGGCCCGTCGGCGCGCTCGCTGCGCCGCACGAGCTCCATCGCGAAGGCTTCTTTTCCGGTGCCGCTCTCGCCTTCGAGCAACACGTTGGCCTCACTCCTCGCCACACGCGTGACCATGCCAAAGAGACGGCGCATGGCGATGGAGGTGCCGACGAGGTCGCCGAGCCCAGGTGAGATGGGGATGTCTTCCGCCTGCACCGAATCCTGCTCGACGATGGTGAGGGACGACTGCCCGAGCTCGATGCGGGGTGTGGGTGGGGGCAGGTCGGCATCACGTACCGGCACCCCATTGACCCGGGTGCCGTTGAGCGAGCCCCGGTCGACGATCTGCCAGCCCCGCTCGCCGCGCTCGAGCGAGCAGTGAAGGCGCGAGACCTGGGCATCGTCGAGCACGAGGTCGTTGCTGGGGTGCGAGCCCACCCGACACGTGGTTCCATCGACGGTCACCACCCGCTCGATGGCGCGGCCGCCCTCCTGGGTGACGTGGATGGAAATCCGTGGAACGGGAAAGGCACCATGGGCGGCAGGGATGGTCCCTTCCGGTTGTCGACCTCGAGCCACGAGCCACACCTTAGTCCCTTCGGCGCACAAATGCCGGGTGATGCATGCAGGCATCACCTGAGGCTTTCTGCCCTCATGCCGACGGCCAGACGGCCGCCATTCCGACCTAGGCGGCCCCAACCTGGGCTGGAGCGGTCCTTGCAGGTGTCGCGTAGGCAGATGTCCCGAGACAAGAAGACGCTCCTTCTCGGCAGCCCCAACGAGCCCAAACCCGACCCGGACGACGACGACGACCTCCGCCGGGCCGAAGGCTCGAAGCCGAAGAGCCCTCGTGTGACCCGCAAGGGGACCGAGATCATCGACCCCGGCGAGCACGATGAGCCCAGCTCCGTCTCACCCTCGGTCGTGCCCTCGCCGCCCGCCTCCTCCCGTCGCTCGACGACGGAGATCATGCGGACATCCATCACCGAGGGGCGCAAGTCGACCACCCTCATCGAGCTGAGCGTGGTCGCCGACGACCTCGCGACCAGCGGGACCCGTCGTCTGTGGATGATCGGCGGCGGCTCCACCCTCCTCGCCCTCGCCGTCGCCTGCGTGGTGCTGCTCTCGCTGCCGGGTTGGGCCGAAGTCCTCTTGGTGCTCGTACCGCTCGGCATGTTGCTGAGCACCTTCGCCGGCACCCTCCTCAAGCAACTCACCCGCGCCCTGGGCGCCTCGGGCCGACGTGAGCTGCCCGGTGGCGTGCACTGGTACGTCGCCGCCGTGGCCTCGGTCGTGCTCGTGGTGAGCCTCGGCGCGACCTGGGGAACCGTCGAGGCGGCCACGGTCGTCTCCGAGCGGCTCCTGCCGCCGCGCATCGATGCCCCCGACGACAAGGAGTCGGTCGTCGAGCGACCCCGCCTCGCAAGCCGAATGGCCGATCGTGACCTGAAGAAGGGCGGGCTCGCCGAGCGTCTGGCCCCGGGCCTGCTCTACGTGCCCTCGAGCTTCTCGTCGTCCGACGGCGCCTTCGACCTGCTCATCCACTTTCACGGTGTCCCGCCCCTCGTGCAAGACAGCGTCGAGGCGGCCAAGCTCAACGCCGTCGTCCTCACCGTGAACCTCGGGCTCGGCGGTGGTCCCTACAAAGCGCGCATGGCCTACCGCGACGCCTTCGATGGCCTCGTCGACAAGATCGAGAAGCGCATGGCCGACAATGGCCTCGAGAAGGCCCGTGTACGCCGTGTCGGCGTCTCGGCGTGGAGCGCCGGCTACGGCGCCGTCTTCACCCTGCTCGAGGACCCGGAGCGCAGCCAGAAGGTCGACGCCCTGCTCCTGCTCGACACCCCCCACGGCAGCTTCGTGGGGGGCGCTCGCGACATCCAGCCCGAGAGTGTGGCGCCCTACGTGGCCTTCGCCCGCAAGGCGATCGACGGGAAGCGGCTCATGGTCGTCACCCACTCGGCCATCACCACCGATGAGTACCCTTCCACCACCGAGACCACCGATCTCATCCTGAACGAGCTTCACCTCGACCGAAGCCCTGGCGGCGAACCGGTCGCCACCCCCGACTTCGCGTCGGCCACCTCAGCCTTCCCGGGCGGCAACCGAACCTGGCTCGAGCCCACCACCACCTGTCGCGCTGGCCAGTTCGCGCTGATGGGCTATGCCGGTCGCTCACCCGAGAACCACATCGCGCATCTGGCTCAGATGTCGGAGACCGCGCTCCCCCTCCTCGTTCGTCGTTGGCGCTGACCTCACCATGATCCGACCCCTTCTCTTCGCTCTTTCGCTCCTCTCGTTCCCCGCCCAGGCCTTCGCCCAAGGCTATGAACCCGTCGACCTCGACGACGACGACGACCCTCCCCCGCGAGGCGGAGGCGACGACGACGACGACGGTGGCGTCAGCGGCGACTACCCCGAGATCTTGCGACCTGGCACCAAGCCCATGTTCTTCGTGGGCGCCATCGGCCCTACGTTCTTTGGCATCAACAAGAAGTTCGACGCCAAGAACGGCTCCCGCGGCAAGCTCGCCCTCGACTTCGGCTACCACTTCGACGGCGCGATGGAGGGCCCAGCCATCGGCGCCACCATCGAGCAGACCTTCTCGAACAGCTTCTACGTCATCAATCCCGCCTTCAAGTTCTGGTGGGACATCCAACCCGTCGACGGCCTCGGCCTCACCATCGCGCCCTTCGCCAAGGCGGGCTACGCCGGTGCCCTTTGTGGTGGCAACCAATGCCCCGGCCACGCCTTCAACCTCGGGTTCGGCGCCGAAGGTCGCCTCGTGCTCGACGACATCGGGCTCGTGCTCGTGAGGCCGCTGCAGTTCGACAACTACCTCGGCAACGTGTTCGACGAGACCTTCTTCCTCACCTACAGCTTCCTGGTCGGCGGGGGCCTCATCTTCTGAATCGGCTCAACGCCCGGCCAGGGCGGCCACGACGTCGGAGCCCCCTCCGTACGAGAAGGGCTCGCCCCGGATGAAGCAACGCCTCAAACGACGCGTCGCAGCGGCGATGTGAGGGCGGTCCGCAGCCGCGTGCGCTTCGTCGAGCAGTCGGCGCTCGGCACGGGTGATTCGTCCGTCGAGCACCGCCGCCACCGCGAGCCACGCGAGGATGCGATCGCGGGCCGGGTCGGAAAGCGCCTTCAGTCGTTCCAGAAACGTGGCCGTGTTTTCGATCTCGCCATCGGGCGCGTCACCGAAACGGCGGGCCAACTCGTCGAGCATGGCTTGCAGATTGGGGTGTACGTCGTAGGTTCGCATCACCGCCCCCGCCACCGCGCCCCACGCTGCATGCCGCTCGTCCTCGGCGATGTCGTGGGTCCCGAAGATCGCGTCCGCGTAGACGCGAGCGGCGCTGGGCCCAATGGCCCGAAGGCGTGCCTCGCGGGCGATGCGAAAGGCGACCAGCCCGTTCCAGAACCCGTAGACCGGCACGGCCACGAGCTCGAGGTAGACCTTGAACGCCGAGCGCCCCATGAGTCGGCGCACGACCTGTTTGGCGATGAGGTTGGTGAGGCTGATCTTCGCCTTGTAGAGCAGCGAGGCCACCACCAAGCGCCACTTGCTCACCTCGCGGTAGGGGTCCACCCCGTAGTTGGTCTCGGGCGGGTTCGGGAGCTCGAGTGCTGCTCGGGTGAGCGCAGCGGCGAGGGGCGACCGGTCGTCGTAGGGATCACCACCGAAGAGCGGCACGCCCGCGGCACGGGCCAACAGGTGCACCGAGCGTAGGGCATCCCAGTAGAGCAACAGGATCTCGATGGCCGTCACCAGGCCCGAGACGCCGCCGACGATGCCCCAGTAGGCGCGGTTGTCCCAGAATGAGCCCCCCTCGGTGATCAGCGGCTGGGCATAGACGTCGGCGAGCGCCGCCGCGAGCCCCGAGAGCGCCCCCACCAAGGCCGCGCGACCCACCATGGCGCGCTCGATGGCGCGGAGCTCACGCTGCTCCCCTTCGTCGAGCACGTGAACCTCTTCGTCGAGCTCGACCTCACCCAAGCGCTCGGTCCGGCGCCGCAGGTAGCCGATGCCTGCGCGCTCGAGAAAGGGACGGTCCTGCGCCATGGCCTGCGCTTATAGCGTGACTGGCCCGCGGCGCCGTACGGCGCGTCGAACTTCACCCGCTGCACTAGAGGCACGACGTAGCGCCCCCGTCCGGCGCCCATCGCGCTACCATCGCCCCATGCTTCGCCGTGTTCTCGCTGTTTGTGCCGCGTCCGGTCTCTTCTTTGGCCTCGCCTCTGCCGGGTGTGGCGGCGACGGGACCGACGACACGACGAGCACGGGCCAGGGGGGGAGCGCGAGCACCGGAACCGGAAGCGGTGGCAGCAGCACCAGCACCGGCCAAGGGGGCAACGGCGGTGGTGGGGGGATGATGCCCCCGCCGCAACCGAGCGCCTGTCAGGACACGACCGACGCCATCGTGGCCGCCACGGGAAACACGATCACGGTCTCGCCAGCTGGCGACGGCGAGGTCACCGTCGACGGCAACACGACCACGCTCCGCAGCGTGCTGCAGGGCGTGCAAGACGGCGACACGGTCCTGCTCGAAGACGGGACCTACACCCTCCCCGAGGCGGGCAACGGCTACTCCGGCATCTACATCACGACGCCCAACGTCACCCTTCGAAGTGCGTCGGGCAACGCCAGCGCCGTCATCATCGACACCGCCTACCGACTGCACGGAGGCCAGACCGCCACCATCACCGTCGACGCCCCCGGAGTGGTGCTGGCCAACTTCACGGTGCGCCGCTCGGTGTTCCACCTCATCCACCTCTGGGAGAACGGCGACGACGCGCTCATCCACGACGTGATCCTCGAGGACGGAGGGCAGCAGTTCATGAAGGCGAGCCCGGGCAGCGGCTTCGTCGACGACGTGACCGTGAGCTGCAGCCAATTCGTGATGAGCGCGGACGGACGAGACAACGTCTGGGGCTACGGGTCACAGAACGGCAACACGCGTTGCTACACGGGCGGCATCGACACCCACGATGCCCGCCGCTGGCACGTGCACGACAGCTACTTCCAGGGCATCTACTGCAACGGTGATGGCCCTCAGCGGCCCGTGCACGGGCGCGCGCCCGACGCCCGGAACGGCATGACCTACACCGGTGGCCTCTCCGAGCACGCCATCCACATGTGGGACGCCGAGTCCGGGGGCGGCCACATCATCGAACGGAACACCATCGTCGACTGCGCCCGCGGGATCGGGCTCGGCTTCAACGCCGAAACCTACGACTCGGTGATCGTGAACAACACCGTCTCGAGCCGCTTCGAGAACACCCCGGAGCACGACGTGGGGATCTCGGTGATGCGCGCACACGACACGCAGGTCGCCCACAACACCGTGATCTACACGAACCCGAACGCCTACCCCGACGCCATCGAGTACCGCTACGGCTCGACGAGCAACCTGTCGGTGGTGAACAACCTCACCAATCAAAACGTGCGCGCCCGCGATGGCGCAAACGCCGACACGCAGAGCAACGTCACCGATGCCGACCCCTCGTGGTTCGTCGACGCCGACGGCGGCAACCTTCACCTCGGTTCGTGCGACCTCACGTCGGTCGTCGACGCGGGTTCGGCCTTCCCGTCCGTCACAGGCGACATCGACGGCGAGACGCGGGATGGCGCGTCAGACATCGGCGCCGACGAGTGCATGCCCTGATCCCCGCTTCCAGCCGGCACGAACGCGGTTCGAGGTTCGGGGTTCCTTGCGCCCCCAACCCCTGCTTGCCAAGACGACGAAGACGCGAACGGTACACGACGTCTCCCCTTGCCCCGGCTATGTAGGAGCCATGTCGAGGTTTCACCCCATCGACGGCCGCCCCCTCCCCGCCCCGACCTTCGTGGCACGCCATGACGCGCTCGCGCGGGCTCGTCGGGCGGCGGAGGTGCAGCGTAGCTACCGCCGCACGTCCTTCGCGGAGCGGGCCGAGCTCATGAGGCGCACCGCCGCCCTCCTCCGCGAGCGCCGCGATCCCATCGCCGGGACCATGGCCGACGAGATGGGAAAGCCCATCTCCGCAGGACGTTCCGAGGTCGACAAGTGTGCGCTCTGCTTCGAGTTCTACGCCGATGAAGCCGAGGGCTACCTCGCGCCGCGGGTCATCGAGAGCGACGCCGAACGAAGCTACGTGGCCTACCAGCCCCTCGGGATCATCCTTGCCATCATGCCGTGGAACTTCCCTCTGTGGCAGGTGGTGCGGTTCGGCGCCCCGGCGCTCATGGCCGGGAACGGGTTCGTCCTCAAGCATGCCCCCAACGTACCTGGCTGCGCCGCGGCCATCCTCGGCGCGCTGGCCGACGCCGGACTGCCCGAAGGTTTGGCCGCGGACGTGATGGTCGACGTGCCCGACGTGGAGGCGCTCATCGACGACGACGCGATCGCCGCGGTGACGCTGACCGGCTCTACCCGTGCCGGTCGCGCCGTCGCCTCCCTCGCCGGGCGGGCGCTCAAACCTTGTGTCCTCGAGCTCGGGGGCTCCGACCCCTACGTCGTGCTCGCCGACGCCGACGTGACCCGCGCCGCGGAGATCGCCGTCCGCGCCCGCATGGTCAACAGTGGCCAGACCTGTGTCGCGGCCAAGCGCCTCATCGCGGTCGACGAAGTCCACGACGCGTTCCTCGCTGAGGTGACCCGGTGCATGAAGGAAGCGGTCATGGGTGACCCCCACGACGCGGCCACCACCCTCGGGCCCATGGCGCGCCATGACCTCCGTGACGAGCTCCACCGACAAGTGACGGCCAGCGTGGCGGCGGGGGCCCGACGCGTCTGTGGCGGCGAGCCACCGGACCAGCCCGGGGCATGGTATCCCCCCACCGTTTTGAGCGACGTCGCCCCCGGCATGCCCGCCTACGAAGAAGAGCTCTTCGGCCCCGTCGCTGCCGTCCTTCGCGCCAAGGACACCGACGACGCGTTGCGCATCGCGGCCGACACTCCCTACGGCCTCGGCGCAGCCGTGTTCACGCGCAACCTCGACGAGGCCGAACGCATCGCCCGCGAGGAGCTCGAGGCGGGGTGCTGTTTCGCCAACGACATGGTTCGTTCCGACCCCCGCCTCCCCTTCGGTGGCATCAAGGCCTCGGGCTTCGGACGAGAGCTATCGGCAGAAGGCATCCGCGCCTTCTGTAACGCCAAGACCGTCTACGTCGCCCGCTGACCATGGAACCGATCCCCAACGAGGGCAGCACCGCCCGCGACCAGCTCGCCAACGAGCGCACCTTCCTCGCGTGGGTACGCACTGGGCTAGGCTTCGTGGGCATCGGCGTGGTGCTCGAGAAGCTCATCCAAGAGCAAGGGGTCTCCGCCCTCGTCATCGGCCTCGTCTTCACCGCCGCCGGCATCGGCATGCTCATCTACGGTCTGGTGCGCTACCGCCGCATCGCCAAGCTCCTGTCTGAGGGACGCTTCGCTACCGCTCAACGCGGCCCGCTCGCGCTCGTGGTGCTGCTCGTCGCGCTCGCGGTCACCGCCGGCCTCTTCATGATCATCTGATGTATTCGCTCCTGCGCGCCAGCGGCTCTTTCGCCGCCACAGGTCCGCTGCTCGTGCTCCTCGGAGCGCAGCTCTACGCGGACGAGGGAGGCCTCGCCATGGTCACGGAGCGCGGCGTCTCCGAAGCATGGCCGCTCTGGCTGCTGCTGGCTTCGGGGGCGCTGTTCACCATTGGCGCGCTCCTCGCTTCGGTGCAGGCCGCCCTCGGCCGCGGGCTCATCACGGTGGGAGCCCTCGGTTGGGCCGTCCAGGCCGCGGGCCCGGCGCTCGACCGACCGATGGTGACCCTCGCCTCGGTGACGGGGCTCATCCTGCTGCTGCACGGCCTCTACCCCGCGGCCGAGCTCCCCTCCCGCGACTTCGAGGACTACCCCGAAGCTCCGAGGATTCGCGCCCGCATCGCGCGGGCTCGCGGAGCCGCCATCACCAGCCTCGCCGGCTGGCCCCTGCTCTGGCTCCGCGGCGTTCAGCCCGACCCCGAGAGCTTCGCGGTGCTGGGCGTGGCCCTCTTCATCGGCGCGGCCATCGTGCTCGAAGCGACCTTCGAGTCGCTGCTGCAGCCGCGGTGGACGGTGCTCGGGATCCGCCTCTGCGCGGCCGCGAGCGTCGTTGGGGTGGCCCTGGCGCTCAGCGGAGACGGCAACCGATGGAGCGATGCCATGGCGGCAGCCTCGTTCACCTCGATGGGCGGCGCCGTGCTCATGCGCCCGCGGTTCGTGCCGCGGCCCTTCCTTCCCGCCCTCGTCGACGCCGTCGCCTCGCAGCCAGCGCGCCTGCTCGTCACCACCTTCATCCTCTTGTCGGTCGTCGGTGCGGTCCTGCTCCGCCTCCCGGTGGCCAGCGCCACCAGCGCGCCCATCGACTTCATCGACGCCGCCTTCACCGCCACGAGCGCCGTCTGCGTGACCGGCCTCATCGTGCTCGACACCCCGGTGGACTTCTCGCCTACCGGTCAGGCGCTGCTCCTGCTGCTGATCCAAGTCGGTGGGTTGGGCATCATGAGCTTCTCCACGGCCGCCTTCGCCGCGCTCGGGCGCCGTCTCTCGCTCCGACACGAAGCCGCCATCGCCAACCTCATCGGCGACCGCGGCAAGCTCTTCTCGTCTCTGGGTCGTCTGCTCGGCATCACCTTCGGGGTCGAGCTCGCGGGGGCCCTCATCCTCTTCGTGCTCTTCACCGTTCAGCACGACGATCCCGCGGCGACGGCCGCGTGGCGCGCGCTCTTCACCTCGATCAGCGCCTTCTGCAACGCCGGCTTCGCCCTCCAGTCCGACAGCCTCATCCCCTACGCGAGCTCGCCCCTCGTTCTCCACACGATCTCGCTCCTCATCATCATCGGTGGCCTATCTCCGATCGCCTGCAGCGAGCTGCCCGCGCTACTGCGGCGCAACCGCGTCTCGATCCAGACCAAGCTCATCTTCTCGATGACGGTCTTCCTCCTCGCGCTTGCCGCCGTGCTCGTGGGCGCGCTCGAGTGGTCACACTCGTTCAAGCATCTCGGCACCTTCGATCGGGTGCACGCCGCCTACTTCCAGTCGGTCACCCTGCGCACCGCGGGCTTCAACTCGGTGGACTACGCCCAGCTCCAGCCGGCCACGGTCTGGATCATGACCGCCTTCATGTTCATCGGGGGTAGCCCCGGCGGTACCGCCGGCGGCGTGAAGACGACCACGATCGCCATCCTCATGCTCTCGGTGAGCAGCGCCATCCGCGGCCGCACCGAGGCCATCGCCTTTGGGCGCCGCTTCAACCACCGCACCGTCTACAAAGCCGCGGCCATCGTATCCGTGGCCTTCCTCATGGTCTTTGCCGGCATCGCCATCGTGAGCGTAACCCAACCCCACATCGCCCTCCCCGACACCATCTTCGAGGTGGTCAGCGCCCTCGGCACGGTGGGGATCAGCGTGGGCGCGACCGGTCAGCTCGACGACGTGGGCAAGCTGATCATCATGGTCTGCATGTTCATCGGTCGTGTCGGCCCCTTGACCCTCTTCCTGTTCCTGCGTGAACGTCACGCGGTACAGACCTGGAGCTACCCCGAGACCGACGTCGACGTCGGCTGATGCACGAGAGCAGTGATGAAGAAACAGGTGATGGTGATCGGCCTCGGCCAATTCGGCATGTCACTCTCGCGCGCGCTCACCGCGCGCGGGGTGGAGGTCCTGGCCATCGACCGCGACGAAGGCCGTGTTCGGCAAGCCGCCGCCTTCGCCGACGAAGCCCTTTGCTTCGACGCCACCGACGAGGAGAAGCTCGCACAGACGGCCCCGAGTCGACGCGACGCCTGCGTCTGCGCCATCGGCGATGAGGCCACCGAGGCTTCGATCATCGCCACCGCCCTCCTCAAGCAGATGGGCGCGAGACGGCTCGTGGCCCGTACCAACGATGACCTCCACGAGCGCATCCTCCGGTTGGTCGGCGCCGATGTCGTGGTCAACCCGGAGCGCGCCTTCGGCGAGCGCTTCGCCAACCTCTTGCTCCACGAAGGCGTGAAGGCCGAGCTGCCGCTCGGCGGCGGCCTCACCGTCACGGAGCTCGAGGTGCCCGAGAGCTTCATCGGGCGAACCCTCATCGACCTCGCCCTGCCCAAGAACTACGGCGTGACCGTGGTCGCCGTCCGTCACGAGGATCGCGACGCGGACGTGATCCCCGACCCCAAGGAGGCCTTCACCGCGGGCGACGTGCTCGTCCTGGTCGCGCCCTCCAAGGCCGTGTCGACCATGCTCAAGAAGGTGGGCTGACGCGATGCAGCTGACCCGCAGCCTCCGCCTCGGCTTCGTCGTGCTGCTGGCCGTGCACCTCGCAACGGCCTTCACGGCGGTCGCCTTGCTCGGGCGTATGCGGCCGGCCATCGAGCTCATCATCGAGGACAACGTTCGGTCGCTCGAGGCCATCGAGGAGGTCCTCTCCGTGCTCAGCGACCCTCTCGTCGACAATCGCGACGAGCGCGCACATGCCGCCTTCGATCGGGCGGCGAAGAACGTCACGAACGAGGAGGAACGACCGGTCATCGACCTCATCGGCATCCACCTCGACAAGGCGCTCGGCGGAGACGACGAGGCCGTCGCCGTCGTCTCCTCGCAGCTTCGGCGCTTGGCGGAGATCAACCGCCGCGACCTCGAAACGAGTGACCGCCGCGCCCAGCAGCTCGGGTCGGCGGGAGCGTGGACGGTCGTCATTCTGACCCTCTTCACACTCGCCTTCGGGGTGGTGGCCCGTCGACGCTTGGACGCACAGGTGCTCGGGCCCCTCGAAGAGCTCCACGAGGTGGTCGACGAGCTCGGCGAGGGCCACGCCTTGCGCCGCTGCCGCCCCAACGTCGCGGCTGCCGGTGAGCTGGGCCAGATCATGCGGGCCTTCAATCGGCTCCTCGACGAGCACGACGAGCACCGTGCGCCCGACCCCGACGCCAAACACCTCGACGTCACCGCCGACCGCGGAGTCTTGCTCGCGCTGCTCGAAGACTTGCACGGCCCGAGCGCCGTGCTCACGGATGAAGGAAAGCTCATCGCCGCCAGCCGTGAGCTGATGGACCAGATCGCCGAGGACGACGAGCTCATGCCTCGGCTTCGGTCGGCCGAGGATGGCAAAGGAGCTCGGGTTCGCGCTGTGGGCGACCGACGAATCGTCACGCTCACAGACGACGGATTGGCGGCACCGACGAAGTCGTTAAGGTCCGAGGCGTGACCGTTCCCGACATTCGGCTTCGCGCCCTCAACGACGATGACGTCCGCCCCGACGGAGAGCACGTCGTCTACTGGATGACCTCGTTTCGAAGGACCCGCTTCAACCACAGCCTCGACCGCGCCATCGAGCTGGCCCGACAGTTCGATCGACCGCTCGTGGTCCT
This sequence comes from Polyangia bacterium, assembly GCA_030426145.1. Lineage (GTDB taxonomy): Bacteria > Myxococcota_A > Polyangia > Polyangiales > Polyangiaceae > JAPYTK01. The sequence continues at coordinate 32,207 of JAUHZF010000021.1, read as the reverse complement.
GGAAGCGCTCCGAGTGGGTTATCGCTGGGCGAGCGACCGCTTCCACCGTTTCGCCATCGACGGCATGGCCGACAACCGCGCCGCCTTCCGCGGCACCGGCATCGCCTACCACCCCTACGTGGAGCCCACCGAGGGCGCTGGGAAGGGCCTGCTCGAAGCCCTGGCGGAGAAGGCATGCGTGGTGGTCACCGACGACTTCCCGTCCTTCTTTCTGCCCCGCATGCAGCACGCCGCGGCTCAGAAGGTCGGGGTGCGCATGGAGGCGGTGGACAGCAACGGCCTCTACCCCCTGCGAGCGACGGAGAAGGTCTTCGCGCGCGCCGTCGACCTGCGGCGCCACCTGCAGAAGAGCCTGCCCGAGCACCTCAACGACCGGCCCCTGGCCGACCCCCTGAAAGAGCACGGCCTCCCGTCCCTCGATGCCATACCCGCGGTCATCGCCGAGCGTTGGCCCGCCGCGTCGGCGGCCCTCCTGAAGGGCGCACCAGAGGCATTGGCCGCGCTGCCCATCGACCACGACGTGCACACGGTCGAGATGCGTGGCGGTCAGAAGGCGGGCTACGACGTGCTCGCCGGCTTCGTGGACAGCCGCCTGGCTGCCTACGGCGAGGGGCGAAACCACCCGGACGAAGACGCGGCAAGCGGCCTCTCCCCCTACCTCCACTGGGGCCACGTCTCTGCCCACGAGGTCTTTTGGACCATCGCGCGACACGAGGACTGGTCACCGGACAAGCTCTCGACCACAGCCCGCGGGAACCGCGAAGGTTGGTGGAACATGAGCGCTACGGCCGAGAGCTTCCTCGACGAGCTCATCACGTGGCGGGAGCTCGGCTACAACATGTGCAGCCACCGCGACGACTACGACCAGTTCGCATCGCTGCCCGAGTGGGCGCAACGCACCATGTCGGAGCACGCGGGTGACGACCGGCCCCACATCTACGACCTCGCCGCCTTCGAGCGCGCGGAGACCCACGACGAGATCTGGAACGCGGCCCAACGCGAGCTCGTGCTCACGGGGCGCATGCACAACTACCTCCGCATGCTCTGGGGCAAGAAGATCTACGAGTGGTCGGCCACGCCCCAGGATGCGCTCGACGTGATGATCGAGCTCAACAACAAGTACGCGCTCGACGGTCGCAACCCCAACTCGTACTCGGGCATCTTCTGGGTCCTCGGGCGATACGACCGAGCCTGGGGCCCAGAGCGCCCGATCTTCGGCAAGCTGCGGTACATGACGAGCGACAGCACCCGCCGAAAGCTGAAGCTCGGAGGATACCTGCAGACCTACGGGCAGGCGCGCCAGGGCGACCTCTTCGGCACCGGCTGAGCGAGGGCAAGAACCCGACGGTGTCTCAGCCGTCACACTAGAGGTCCACGCCACGACGAACCTCTCGCCATGCCCCGTCTGCTCGCCCTGCTCCTGCTGCTGCCCGCCTGTGCGGGCCCCCCCAAGACCACCACTGAGCCCGCCACTGAATCCACCACTGGGCCCACCCGATCGTCTCTGGAGGCATCGAACCTCGAACGCCTCGTCGTCCCCGCGAAGGCGGCAGCGCCGCCGGTGAGCGAGCTCGGGGTGAAGGTGGCGGCGCCTTCCGAGGGCGACGTGGACGACGAGGGAGAAGCCGCTGATGCCCGCCCCGTTCTTCCGGACGAGCCCCTCCACCCGAAGCTGCTGACGCAGTGCGACGAGGCCCGCCGGATCGTCGTTCACAAGGCCGCGCGGCGCCTCGACCTCCGCTGCGGGGACAAGCTCGCAGCCCGCTACGAGGCGGGACTCGGCTTCGACCCGCTCGGCGACAAACACCACGAGGGCGACGGGCGAACCCCGGAGGGCGAGTACTACATCACGAGCAAGTACATCTCCGGCTTCCACCGATCGCTACAGCTGAGCTACCCCAACGTCGCCGACGCCGACCGCGGCCTGGGTGAGGGCCAGATCAGCAAGCGCCAGCACGCGGCCATCGTGCGCGCGAACGCTTGGTGCAAGCTGCCCCCGCAGACCACCAACTTGGGCAGCCTGCTCCAGATCCACGGCGGCGGAGGGCGCGTCGACTGGACGCTCGGGTGCGTCGCCATCGACAACGAAGCCATCGAGGCGGCCTACGCCTTTCACTTACCGGGATGCCGCGGCGGCGTGCCCCGAACCCGCGTCCTCATCCTTCCGTAGCCCGACCCCACACCTGCGACTACATCTCCTCCGGAGGGGGCATCCCCCATTTGGGGTGAATGGCGAAAGTGCTGCGGGTTCCGTCGTTTACAGGGCTCGACGCGTCGTGCGAGAGTTGAGTGAACGTCTCTTCAACTCCGACGGGGGGGGAGTCTGAAACCGTGGCGAAACGACCACAATCGGCGAGCGAGGCTCCGCCCCTGATGACCGGACGCCTCGACGAAGTCGAGCTGCCCGAGCTCGTTCAGCTCTTCGCGAGCGGGCGTCGCAGCGTGCGCATCGAGGTCATCACCACCGACAATCAGCGCGGTCGGGTCTACGTCGAGCACGGCGAAGTCACCGAGTGTCGCTTCGGCGATCTGCTCGGCGAGGAGGCCTTCTTCGGCCTCTTCGAAGCGGGCGGACGCTTCATGGTCTATCGCTTCGACCCCGAGCGCTCGAGGCGGGCCATGGTGTCGCGCGGCTGGCAGGAGCTCATCCTCGAGGCCGCCCGGCGCCAGGACGAAGCGCAGCGTGAAACGGACCACGGCGGGGCTGAGGACGCGGCCGAAGACGGCCTCGACAACGTGCTGCAGCTCCCTCTCGGACAGAACGCCGACATCGTGAGCCGCGCCGACGAAGTCCGCGCCGAGCGAGGCAGCGCCTCCCCTGCCCCCCCAGAGACGCCAACGCCGGATACGACGCCCACCGCCCAACCGGTGACGGAGCGCTCGACCACGGAGGTGGGCGACGATGCTCCGCCCGCCGACCTCTTCGACGAGACCTTCGCGGCCGCCGTGCGCGCCTACCTCATCCGCGACCTCGACGAAGCCAATGCCCTCTTCCTTCGCTGCAACGACCTACGACCAGGTGATCCTCGGGTCGCCGCCAACCTGAAACGCCTCGAGTCCATGAGGAGCAAACGATGACCGTGCTCGCGATCGCGAGTCCCAAGGGCGGGGTCGGCAAGACCACCATCGCTCTCAACCTAGCCTTCGCGCTCTCTGGCCGAGGCCACCGAACGCTGCTCGTCGACCTCGATCCCCAGGGGTCGATCGGTCTTTCCCTCGCGGGCCGACCCAAAGACGCCCCCGGGCTTTACGAGACGCTGCGAGACGGCCGCGACGCCTTCGGCCACATCATCCAGACTCGACGCCGTGAGCTCTCGCTCCTCACCTTCGGGCAGCCCGACATGGGCGACCTCGCGCCATGGACCCGTGACGTCGAGAGCGACGGTCGCCTCCTTCGGCTCCTCGGTCACCTCGATGCCGAATACGATCTCGTTGTGGTCGACACCCCCGCCGGATGTGGCGGTCTCACCCGCGAAGGTCTCGAAGGTTCGACCCACGTGCTGTCGCCCCTGCAGACCGACCCCTTGGCGCTGCGCGCCTTGCCACAACTGGTCGCCACCGTGGGCTCGTTGCGGGCAGAAGGCGCGCCGATCGAGCTCATCGGCGTGGTGTTGACGATGACCCGATTCCGAGAGGCGCTCGCCGCCAACGTGGCCCAAGAAGCCTGGGCGCTGCTCCCCGAAGACCTCGTGACCGACACCCACATCCCCTACGACCGCGTCTTCGCCGAGGCGAGTGCGAAGGGGGTTCCTGTTGGTCTCATGCGCCGACGTCCGCCCCCCGCGGCGGCCGTCTTCGACCATCTCGCCCAGGAGATCGAGCCCAAACTAGGCATTTTGCCGGCCGAAGAGGACGATGAGCCCATCCATCTCGTGGATTGATCGCGGACGTTTTCAGGCCATGCTGGGACAAGCGAGGGGGCGCCAAACGGCGTCGCCGCTGTTCCCGCCTGCGCCCGCTGCGCCCCTCCCCCGCCCTGCCCGAACACCGTCGCTCGAGGCGCCGGCCGCTGCGGCTCCCGCCGAAGCCGGCCCCGAACCAAGCGTCAACGAGCGCCGCACCCTGGTCCCCTACATGCCTCCACAAGGCACGGTGGAGACTCGCGCCTCGGCCCTCATCGATTGGCTGACACGCCGCCTGGGAATCGATGCTTGCTTCGTCGCCGACGATAACGGTCTCGCCCTCGTGCAGCGCGACGCAACGCTCGAGCACCTCGCCCTCGCCGCCGCCTTGGTCCGCGCGGTGGACGAAGTCGAGCGCATGCTCAACGAGCGCGAAGGATCCATATGCCTCGCCCTGAGTGAAACGCAGCTGCTGACCTGCGTCATCGAACCCACCGACTTCGGACGCCTCGCTCTTGGCCTCGTCGGCGCAGAGAAACCGAGCGAGGCGCAGCTCAAGGTCGTGGCCACCGCACTGCGCCACACATTCGTGAAGGAGGATTCGAAATGAGTCGTTCGGTGCTGGAGCAGGCCGTCGTTGGCGTGGCGTCGCTCAAGGCGATTTTCATCACCGCCATGCCCGACTGTCTGTTGTACGACGCCTGGCAGCGCGGCGAGAGCGACCTCGACGTATCGGACGTCGCGAGCTACTTCGGTGACCTCGTGCGCTCCAACCGCGAGGGCCTCAAGGCGCTCGGGTCTTGGTCGAGCGACATGCTGGTCACCATCGAATCGGCGGACACCCTCGTCGTGCTGCAAGAGATCAACGAGCACTTCGTCTGCGGAAGCATCTTCGACCGCGACGCCCCATTGGGCATGGTTCGCCTCCACCTCAAACGAATGGTGGAGCGCATCCTCGAGCAGCTTCCAAAGATCGAGGCCGAAGAGCGTCCCCGAGGCGTACGTCTCGTCGAGTTCGTCCGTCGCTACGCGCCGGATCCTCACGCCGCGATTCTCCGCATCAGCGTACGGACGGGCCTCACCACCGAGCAACTCGATGCTGCCGAGAACCTCCAGGACGCCGACATCGACAAGATCGAAGCCGCCGCCCGCCGCATCCTGGGCCTGAACCAGATCAACCTCTGAGGACACCATGGATCCGGACGCCATCGCCGCCATTCGCACGCACGACGACCAGCGTGGCCTCTCGTTCTTCGGCGAGACGCCCTACGTCTACCACTGCCACCACTACAACCTCTTCCACGATCAGACGATCGACGACGTCCTCGGCGAAGAGCGGGGAGCGCAGGTCCGCACTGCTGCGGCGCGCGACGCCTTTCGACAGCTGCTGCACGACTGCTTCACCGCGGCGCGGGCGCAGACACCAGCGGAGAGAATCGATCTCGCTCAGTCGCTCTTCGCGGCCATGGGTCACGGCAAGACCGCCATCGAAGCCGACCCCGATGGCCAAGGGCGCATCACGGGGAGTCATCTGCACTACGGGCTCTGCTGGCGCGAGAAGTACGGCCAGAAGGTCAAGCGCTTCGACCCCGTCGACGCGGTCACCGCGGGCTTCGGGATCGCGGCGATTGAGCTGGCGCACCGACTGCATTCGGGTGAGCTCATGGCGGTCGAGAAGCAGTGCCTCGCCCTGCGCGATCCCCAATGCGAGATCGAGCTCAGCCGTGGAGAGGCCCCGCGACCGGCCGAAGTCCTCCAGAAGAGCACCATGCGGTCATCGCCGGCACAGAAGGGGCTCTGGGAGGACCAGATCGAGCCCATCGTGCAGGGTTTGCTCCAGTTCCTCGGTGGCGTCGCCGGCGACGAGCGTGGGCTCGTGCAAGCCTTCAACGTCTTCGTGACGGCCCACCTCTCCAACTACTACAACGCCACCATCTTCGAAGCGATGCACGAGCTCGAGCGCACCAGCCCAGCCGTCGCGGGCTCGGGTCAGAAGCTGTTCCGCGAGGCCGGCCACGTTTGCGTCTTCAACACCTTCGGCAACATCTTGCTCTCGCCGGAGTGGGAGTCGCTGGTCGGCCCCTTGCCGGACGACCCGGAGGCGATCACCGCCTTCAACCTCGCCATCGCGCGCAGTCTCGGGTTTGGCCATTGGCTCGTACCCGAGTTCGAGGTCGGCAAGCGCTTGGTGCTGCGTACCACGACCAACTACGAGGCGCCGTTCTACATCAACCGCTATGGCGTCGCCGATCGGCCGCGCTGCTACGTGACCGAAGGGGCCGCGTTGGCTTTCGCCGTGCTCGCCCACCGGGTGCGGTGGAGCTCGAAGCCGAGCCTCGACCAGAACTTCTACGACAGCCTCTTCCGGGGCGCGGGGCTCGGGTGGGACACCGAGGTCGTCAAGGACCAGGCACGCGGAGACGACGTCACCGAGATCGTGGTCACGAAGACGGGCTGATGGAGCTGCGTCGGGTCGTCAACTGCCTCAAGCTCCTCAACTGGGAGACATACCTCCCCGAAGGCTGCCCGGTCGACGATTGGTCCGAGCGCTTCGTATCGCGAGGCGCAGAGCGACTGCCCGACCGCATGCCCGGTCTGACGCGCCTGCGATGGAAAGGGCACGAGGTGCTCGTGGTCGAACGTAGCGGCCGGGTCGCGATACGCCTCGACGTCGACACGCCACACCCTGAGCGCCGCCACGCGGCCGAGCGGGTCTTCCAGATGATCGTCGACGTGACCCGACGCCCCGGACCGTAGGATGAGCGCCACGCATCCTCGAAACGGAGCAGCGCTGCGACCGCGAGGGCTCTCGTGGCTGCGCCTCGTCGCTGTCCTCACCGTCCTGTTGCCCAGCCGCAACGCACGGGCCGACGACCTGCACTGGGGATGGCGTAGGGTGGGGCCGCTCGACTACGCCGCCACGGTGGCGCTAGGCGCGGGCGCGCTGGCCGAAAAGCTGGCGCCGAAGCCCCTCGACGGCAGGTGGGGCTATGGCTGGTCCTTGGACGAAGACGCGCGGGATGAGCTCGTGCTGGGAGACGAGGGGGCGCGTGATGGTGCCGCGCGGGCCAGTGACGTCAGCCTTGGCCTACTCAGTGCTCAGCCCTACCTCGATGGCCTCTTGGTCGCCACGGTGCACGATGACGTGGACACCGCGTGGCAGGTGACGACGGTGAGTGCCTTCGCGATGCTGTTCAACGTCACGGCAACCGGTCTCGTCAAGCGGCTGAGTCGCCGCGAGCGCCCCATCGCCATCGAATGCCGAGAAGACCCCGCCCACGACGAGAGCTGCCTCGAGGAGCGCCCGCCACGGGCCTTCTACAGCGGCCACACGTCATCGGCGTTCACGGCCGCTAGCCTCACGTGCCTGCACCACAGCCATCTTCCCATCTACGGCGAGGGCTGGGATGAGCTCGCGTGCATCTCCGCCCTCTCCGTCGCGACGATGGTCGCCCACGAGCGCGTGGTCGCCGACCGGCACCACGTCACCGACGTCATCGTAGGTGCCGCGATGGGTGGCTTCTCCGGGGCGGTCCTGCCGTTGTTGCTCTACGCGGCCATTCCCACGCCCCACACGGACTGGCTGGTGCTGCCGCGCGTCACCGACGAGGAGGTCGGCGTGTCGACCGTCGCACGCTGGTAGCGGGTTCGAGGTTCTCGAGGTTCGAGGCTCTCGAGGTTCGAGGTTCGAGGTTCGAGGTTCGAGGTTCGAGGTTCGAGGTTCGGGGTTCGGGGTTCGAGGTCCTCGAGGACGAGACCGAGACCGCCCTGTGCTTTCCGTCAGCGCTTTCGGCGCTCGGCTTCTGTCAGCGCCTTCGGCGCTCGGCTTCCGTCAGCGCCTTCGGCGCTCGGCCTCTGTCAGCGCCTTCGGCGCTCGGCGAGAACGGCGACGAGCACGGCCTTGACGCTGGGCTTGTCGAGGCCGCGGAGGAAGCCGACGCGGTCGTAGACGTCGGAGAGACCAGCGGTCATGAGCTGGTCGGGGGTGAGGGGGCAGGCGACCAGGTCGCGGTGCACGGCGGTGAGAAGCCGCTCGAGCTGCTTGTCGTTGAGGTGGGTGAGCCCCGGGGTCTGCATCGCCCGCCTTGGGTGCCTTCTCGGACGGCCACTGTCAACCGATGCGCTGGCGCCGGGGCCGAGGATGCAGTAGGCGCCCCATCAACGTCATGAGTCTCGAAATCGGGATCGTCGGGCTTCCCAACGTGGGGAAGTCCACTCTGTTCAACGCCCTCACCGCCGGCGGTGCCGAAGCGCAGAACTACGCCTTCTGCACCATCGAGCCCAACGTCGGTGTCGTCGCGGTGGCCGACGAGCGGCTCGACGTCATCCAGGGCTACATCAAGACCCAGAAGGTCATCCCGGCTTCGGTGCGCATCGTCGACATCGCCGGCCTGGTGGCGGGGGCGAGCAAGGGCGAAGGCCTCGGCAACAAGTTCCTCGGCCACATCCGCCAGGTCGACGCGATTTTGCATGTTTGCCGCTGCTTCGAGGACGCCGACGTCGTGCACGTCAGCGGCGAGGTCGACCCGATCCGCGATATCGAGACCATCGACACCGAGCTCATGCTCGCCGACCTCCAGGTCCTCGAGAAGATGGTCGAGAAGATCCGGAAGCAGGCCACGCACGACAAGGCCCTGCAGCCCGACGTCAAGCTCATGGACACGTGCATCGAGGCGCTCTCCGACAGTCGGCCCATTCGGTCCCTCGGCATCGAGGAGGCAGCCGAGAAAGAGAAGCTGCGACAGTGGGGCATGATCACCGCCAAGCGGGTGCTCTACCTCGCGAACGTCGACGAGTCCGATCCCAAGGGCGAGGGCGAGCTGGTGCAGCGGGTGCGCACCCACGCCGAAGCCGAGGGCAGCGGCGTGGTCGTGGTGAGCAGCAAGATCGAATCGGAGCTGCAGGAGCTCGACGAGGACGAGCGTGCCGAGATGCTCGGTGAGATGGGACTCGAAGAGCCGGCGCTCAACGCCGTGGCGCGCGAGGCCTATCGCGTCCTCGGTCTTCAGAGCTACTTCACCGCCGGCGAGAAGGAGGTCCGGGCCTGGACCGTGCGTGTCGGAGCCACGGCCCCGGAGGCAGCCGGCGTCATCCACACCGACTTCGAGCGCGGTTTCATTCGGGCCGAGATCTACAGCGTGGCCGACCTCGAGGAGCTGAAGAGCGAGCAGGCCATTCGCTCGAAGGGCCGGTTGCGCACCGAAGGGCGCGACTACGTCATGCAAGACGGTGACGTGGTGCACTTCCTGTTCAACGTGTGATCCTTCCCGTGTGGTAGCTTGGGGGTCGTGCGCATCACGGCGCTCATCCCCCTGGTCGGCATCGCCACCAGCAGCTGCCTCCTCGACTGGGACACCGTCGATCCGCGCGCCGTGGCAGGTGGCGGCGGCTCGACGATGAGCACGGCCACCGCCACCTCCATCAGCAGCACGAGCGCTAGCTCGACGAGCGCCTCCGCGGGTGGTGGCGACGTCGGCGGGTCCGCGCCGTGGTTCGACCCCTCCTGGCCGCGGCGCCGCCCGGTCGAGGTGGGTACGGTCACTGGCGGCCCCCACACGGGCTTCGTGGTGCGGGTGCGCCTCGACGACAGCCGCATCGACATGGCCGCGACCAACGCCGGCCAAGACCTGCGTTTCGTCGCCGCCGACCACGCCACGGTGCTCGAGCACGAGGTCGAAAACTGGGGCACCGAAGGTGAGGTTTGGGTGCGCCTGCCCAGTCTCGACACGGGCGAGCGCTTCTTCATGTACTACGGGAACCCGTCCGCGCCCCCGGTCTCTTCTACCCCGTTCGACGGCTACGCCGCAGTATGGCACCTCGGCAGCGAGAGCGACGCTTCGGGGAGCGGCGCCAACGCGACGCCGGCGCCCGCAGTGAGCTATGTCCCCGGTCGGATCGGCTTGGCTTCAGCCCACACCGTCAACTCGCCCACGCAGCTCGATGTGCCCAGCCAAGCCGCCATCGAGGGCCTCTTCACCAACGGCGGTACCATCTCCGTCTGGATCCGAGCCACCACGACGGGCGGCAACGGCTACGGCCGCATCGTCGACAAGGCCACCAACCTCGCCGGCGCCAACGGCTGGACCCTCCACATTCAGAGCACCGGCCCGGGCGCGACCGCCTACGGGGTGTCGTTCGAGCGCGGCTTCAGCGTGTCGTCCGGCGCCTACCTCACCAGCGCCTCGATGGGCCTCGACACGTGGCACCACGTCGCCCTGGTCCACGACGACGGTGCCCCAACCACCACCAGCGTCTACATCGACGGCAAAGCCGTGGCGATGAACAACACCTTGCCGGCCGGTGCCCCGCAGCCCGACAACGCCACGACATTGCGCATCGGCAACGAGTCCATGTCCAACTCGCGCTCCTTCGACGGTCTCATCGACGAGGTGCGCCTCGAACGCGTCGCGCGGTCCGCCGGTTGGATCGAAGCCGACCACCTCTCGGGCGCCGACCAGCTCCTCGGCTTTGGCCCCGAAGAGCTCTGTCCAGCCTCCGTCTGCCCCTGACGCCGCCTCCCGGGAAGGCTATGCCTTCCGCACATGGATCACGTCGTCCGCACGCCAACCCCGCCCTTCGCCACCGCCAGCGGCCGCCTCGAGGTGCACCAGGTCCCCGCCTGGCGCGACAACCTCATCTGGCTTCTGGTCGACACCGCGACCAAAGAGGCCGCCGCGATCGACGGCCCCCCGGCTGCCGATGAGGTGCTCGCCTACTGCGAAGCCCGAGGCCTGAAGCTGACCGCCATCTTCAACACCCACACCCACCACGACCACATCGGGATCAATCAAGCCTTCGAGCAGAAGGGCATGCTGAAGGACCTCCGCGTCGTCGGTGCCAAGAAGCGCGCCGACGACGTACCCGGGATCACCGAGCCCGTCGACGATGGAGACACGCTGCGCTTCGGCGACGTGAACGGAAAGGTCATGCTCACCGAGGGCCACATCGATGGGCACGTGTCGTACGTCTTCGAGGACGTCGTCTTCTGCGGCGACACGCTCTTCGCGGCCGGGTGCGGCTACCTGTTCGATGGCCCGCCAGCGAAGATGCACGAGAGCCTGAAGCGCCTCGCCGCTCTCCCCCCCGAAACCCGCGTGTGCTGCGCGCACGAGTACACCGAAGACAACCTCCGCTTCGCGTGGTCGGTGGAACCCGACAACGACGCCCTCGCCGAGCGCATCCGGAAGGTCTGGGCACTGCGCGCCGAAGGCAAGTGCAGCGTACCCTCCACCATCGGGGAGGAGCGGGCGAGCAATCCCTTCCTCCGCTTCGCTCAAACCACGGTGCAGAAGGCAGTCGCCGATGCCTTCCCCGATGACGACCTCAGCGCTCCCGTCGACGTCTTCGCGGCGACCCGCCGACTGAAAGACCGCAAGGACTACCGCGAGCGCCCCGACCACGTGCTGCCGCTGAACGAGTGAGTTCCACCGCAGACACGGCCGATGCGCTGGACGCATGGTTCAACGCGAACTACATCGCCCTCGTGACCTCCCGCATCACCACGATCTCCCTCGCCCTCCTCGTCGCGGCCTGCGGCAGCGAGAGCTCCCCCAAAGAGGTCACGCCCACGGCCACCGCGACGTCGTCGGCCAGCGGCGCCAGCACCGCATCTGCCACCGCGTCCGCCCCAGCGCTGAAGGCAGCCAAAGCGAAGGCCTTCAAGTCCACCTCCGAACAAGAGCTAGGCACCCTTCCCGAAGGCGTCGGCGTTCCGGTCGGTGAGGCCGCACCCGACTTCGAGCTTCCTTCCGTCGAAGGTGGGAAGGTGAAGCTGTCGGAGCTCACGAAGAAGAGCGAGGTGATGCTCGTCTTCTATCGGGGCGGCTGGTGACCCTACTGTAGCTTCCAGGTTCGGAAGCTGAGTAAAGCCCATCCCCAGCTGATGGAGATGGGGATCCAGACGGTGATGGTCAGCGTCGACGAGCTCGAGGGCTCGGTCGAAACGAAGAAGACCTACGATGTGCCCTTCCCGCTGTTGAGCGACGCCGAGGTCACCGTGCACGAGCTGTACAAGGTGGTCAACGCGCTCGACGGGGCTGGGGTCGAGCGCCTGAAGGGTTTCGGCATCGACATCGAGCGATGGTCCAAGCGAAAGCACCACAAGATCGCCATCCCCGCCATCTTTCTCATCGGCCGGGATGGCAAGGTGAAATTCGCGCACGCAGCCGAGGACTACAAGACGCGCCCCGATACCGATGCGCTCCTCGCCCGGTTGAAGACCCTCACTTCCCAGTGAAGTCGCCACCGCCGGACACGGCCGGGTACCTATCGTTGGCGGGCGCTGGCGCGCCGCCGTGAACCTGCGTCGCCGAGGGCAGCTGGGCTACGAGCTGGCTCATGTTCATGCCCTTCTGCTGCAGCATGGCAACCAGCTGCTGCATCATCTCGGGCGACGCCGCGCTCGGAGTCTCCACCTCGGGCTTGGCGAGCTGGAAGCGGTCGACCGACTGGATGAGGGATGCCGTCTGGCGACTCAGCTGCTCGGCAGCCGTCGCGAGCTCGGTACTGTGTGCAGCTCCGGTGTGGGCGCCGTCGGAGAGCTGCTGCATCGCCGTTTGGACCCCGTTGAGCCCGTCGGTCTGCTCACGGCTCGCCGCCGCGATCTCGGCCACGAGATCTCGTACCTTGTGCACGTTGGTCACGATGTCCCCGAGCGCGGTGGTGGTGGCTTCGCTGATCTGCACGCCGTGCTGCACGGTGTCGCGCGACGTGACGATGATCTCCGCCGTCTCCTTGGCTGCCTTCGCGCTTCGCTCGGCGAGCGTGCGCACCTCTTGGGCCACGACCGCAAAACCCTTGCCGTACTTGCCCGCACGGGCCGCTTCGACTGCGGCGTTGAGCGCGAGGAGGTTGGTCTGGAATGCGATTTCGTCGATGACCTTGATGATCTTCGCGATCTCTTGGCTCGAGCGCGAGATGTCCTCCATCGACGTCGCCATCTCGGCCATTCGCTCGCGCCCGACGTTCGCGGCCTTGGCGGCCTCGCCCACGAGCTGGTTGGCGATACCCGCGTTCTCGGCATTGGCCGTGACCTGGCTCGCCGTCTGGGTGAGCGCCGAGGATGATTGATGCACTGCCTCACTCTGTCGCGCAGAGCTCTCGGCGAGTTCGCTGCTCGAAGAGCGGACCTGCGTGCCCGCACTCAGGACCTCTTGGGTGATGCTCTTGGCCTGAGCCAGGAGCTGATTGAGCTCGTCCACGAAGCCGTTGAAGCTGCTCTTGAGGGCGGAGAAGTCGCCCTGATAGTCGCCGCGAACACGATCTCGAAGGTCGCCACTGGCAAGCTTCTCCGATACCGCGCGAACTTCGTCGATGGGCCGCACCATCGCTTCGAGCATGTCGTTCACGCCCGAAATGAGCCCGGCGTATGCACCTTGGAATTCGCTCGCATCCCCGCGCTCGCTGAGCTGGCCCGCCTGAGCGGCATCGATGAGTCGTGACAGCTCGCCGCCGAAGGCCTTGATCACGACGCCGATCTGGTTCACGTCGCTCTTCATCTGCTCGAGGTAGGCGGCTCCGTATTGCTCCTCGATGAAGGCGTCGGTGTCGCCACTGGCGAGCTTGCCGAGGCTCTCCTGGATGCGGTTGACGGCCTTGACCCGCTCGGTGACGTCGGTGGCGAACTTCACCACCTTGAACGGATGTCCACTCGCGTCGAGGATGGGGTTGTAGGAAGCGGAGATCCAAATCTCTCTTCCGCCCTTACCGAAGCGCTTGAACTCGCCGCTGTTGAACTCACCGGCCCGCAGCCGTCGCCAGAGGTCGGCGTACTCGGGAGAGGCGGCAAAGGTGCGGTCCACGAACATGCTGTGGTGCTTCCCGACGATCTCGTGGAGCTCATAGCCCACGGCGGCGAGGAAGTTGTCGTTGGCGTGGCGAATGGTGCCATCGAGGTCGAACTCGATGACCGCTTGGGCGCGCCCAATCGCCTCGAGCTGTCCCTGCGCATTGGCAGCACGCACCTTCTGCTCGGTGATATCCGCCGCGTATTTCACCACTTTGATGGGGCGGCCCGCCGGGTCGAAGATGGGGTTGTACGAGGCCTGGATCCAAATCTCCTTGCCCCCCTTGCCGAAGCGCTGAAACTCGCCGGCGATGAACTGCCCCGCGCGAAGCTTCGACCAGAGCTCGGCGTAAGCCGGGCTCGAGGCATAAGCAGGGTCAGCGAAGATGCGGTGATGCTGCCCGACGATCTCGTCGCGGGCGTATCCGACCGCCGCCAGGAAGTTTTTGTTGGCGTCGATGATGGTGCCGTCGAGCTCGAACTCGATGACGGCCTGGGAACGCCCAATGGCGTCGAGCTGCCCCTGCGCGTCGGCCGCCGCACGCTTCTGCGCCGTGATGTCCTGGGCAAACTTCACCACCTTGGTGGGCTGGCCCTTGGCGTCGAGGCAAGGGTTGTAGCTGGCCTGGATCCAGATCCGTTCGCCGTCCTTGCGAACGCGCTCGAACTCACCTGCGTGGAAGGTGCCGGCCCGAAGCGTCTCCCAGAAATGCGCGTAGTCTTCGCTCGCCGCGTGGGCGTCATCCACGAAGAGACGATGGTGCTGGCCGACGACCTCTTCGAGGGTGTAGCCCACCGCGTTCAAAAAGTTGTCGTTGGCGCGGATGATGGTGCCGTCGAGCTGGAACTCGATGACCGCCTGAGAGCGCTCCATCGCGTCGACCTTCTGAGCCAGGTCCCTCGCCTCAGCCGCACTGATCCGTCGTTGACTCATCTTTCTCCCCACTCCTGGATGCGTTCACAGGCCGAGCACACGTCCCGGCCATGATGGGGAACGGCCCGGATTCGAGGAGCTTGAGAAAGACAGGTGACGCTTGGTTACCGTCGGCGTGCTCATTCGGCCGCGGGAGGCCGGTTCTTCTCGTCGTACCCCAGGGTTGCCCGTCGTACGGCGCCCTTGCCCCCCAAAGAGAAGGGGCGCGCAGGCTCCTCGTCCCATTCGAAGAGCTGACGGAGCTGCTCCTCGCGTGCGAGCGTCGTGGCCACCAGGGCGTCGGTGTCGTCGCGGATGTGGAACTGCTCCTCGAGGACCCGCTCGTCGTGCTCGCGGAACTTTCGCGCCGCACGGTAGGCCTCGTGGGTGGGAAGGCCGAGCTCGATGAGGACCTCACGCGCCGCCTCGAGACTGGAAGCGAAGGTCTCCCGGAAGATGACGTCCACCCCGAGCTCCATGAGGAGGAAGGCGTGGCGTCGGTTGCGCGCTCGCGCCACGACGGGCACGCCAGGGAAGGTCGAACGCACCACCCGCGCCGTCTCGACCGAGGCCTCCATGTCGTCGACGGCCAAGACGAAGACCCGCGCGTCGGCCACGCCGCTGGCGCGGAGGATCTCGACCCGGGTGGTGTCGCCGAAGTGCACCGACGAGCCGTAGCGCCGAACGAAATCGACCTGGCCCGCGTCCGCCTCGATGGCGGTGAAAGCGATGCGCTTGGTGGCCAGGACCCGACCGACGATCTGTCCGAAACGACCGAATCCAGCGATGACCACGTGTGCGTCTTCGTATGGCGTCTCCTCGGTGCTCGGCACGTCGTCGGCTCCCGGGAAGCGCCGCACCATGGCGTCACGCAAGGCGAAGAGAAGCGGCGTGAAGGCCATGCTCACGGCCACCACCACCACCAGCAGGTCGGTCACGTCGCGCGGGAGCACGCCGCTGTCGGCGGCGACGCCGAAGAGGAGAAAGGCGAAGACGCCGCCGTGCGACAGGGCGACCGCGAGATCGATGCGCTCGCGCCGTGGAAGCTCCGCAACTCGGCCTACGAGCACGAGCATGATGGCCTTGCCGGCCACCAGACTCAGGACCAAGCCGACCACGAGCAGCGGGCTCTCCGCCACGAGGCGCAGTTTGGCGCTCATGCCGATGGCGATGAAGAAGAGGCCGAGCAGCAGCCCCTTGAACGGTTGGATGTTGGCCTCGAGCTCGTGCCGATACTCCGAGTCCGCGAGGAGCACCCCGGCGAGGAAGGCGCCGAGCGCCATCGACAAGCCGACCTCCTCCATGAGCAGGGCGGTGCCCACCACCACGAAGAGAGCGGCCGCGGTGCTTACCTCCGAGCTCTGTGCCCCGGCGGCGAGACGAAGGAAGGGCCGCACCAGGTACTTTCCGGCCACCACCACCCCCACCAGGGTGCCGAGCGCGATGAGGGGAGAAGGTCCACCTCGCCCTCCGCCGTCGCCGAGCATGGGGACCACCGCCAGCATGGGGATCACCGCCATGTCGTGGAACAGGAGGATGGCGAAGGTCGCGCGGCCGTAGGGCCGATGAAGGTCGCCGCGTTCGCCGAGCACCTGCAACGCGAGCGCGGTCGAGGAGAGGGCCAGGCCCGCCCCGATGACGCCCGCCTCGACCAGGGGCCGACCGACCAGGAACGCGGCCGCCCCGAAGAGCAGGGTCGTCAACCCCACCTGAAAGCCGCCGAGCCCGAAGATCCTCCGACGCAGCGCGGAGAGCCGCTCCGGCTCGAGCTCCAGCCCGACCAGGAAGAGCAGGAGCACCACCCCCAGCTCGGCGAAGTGCAGGATGCGCTCGGGGTCGGACACGAGGCCCAAGGCGGATGGCCCGATCACCACACCCGCCGCGAGGTAGCCGAGGGTGGAGCCCAGGCCCAGGCGCTTGAACAGGGGAACGGCGACCACCGCCGAGGCGAGGTAAACGGCCGATTGGGCAAGGAGTTGCATGGGTCGAAAGTGACGTAACGTGACGCAGGAACTTGCGTCACGCAGGTTGCGATGTAGTTTTGTACGCGGCCATGTCCGAGCCCACCATCGACACGTTGCGTGCCCACGACATTCACCCCTCGCCTCAGCGGGTCGCAGTGGGTCGGTACGTTCTCTACACCGACGAGCACCCGTCGGCCGAGGTGGTGTTCGATCGCGTGCGTGCTGCGCTGCCCACCATCTCGCTGGCCACGGTCTACAACACGCTCAACCTCTTCGTGGAAAAGGGGTTGCTTCGGTCATTGGCGCTGCGGGAGGGCCGCACGGTGTTCGACCCGTGCCTCGAGCCGCACCACCATTTCATCGACGACGAGACCGGCACCATCGTCGACGTGCCCTGGGACGCACTCGAGGTGAAGAACGTCGATGGGCTCGGCGACCTGCAGGTCGACTCCTATCAGGTCGTCCTCCGCGGCAAGCGCCTCAGCTGAGGAGGGCCCTCGGGGAACTTTCCGGGGCGGACGAGAAATCCGACCGGGCGATGACTGCGTAGTGAAATCCGTGCGCCGCTCTCGTGGCGACGCATCGACGGAGGTGATCCATGACGCAGGACGACGCCCATCATGAGACTCCAGAGGCCCGGGGCTACACGCGCCGGCAACGCTTGGTCAACCTCATCGGGCTCGCCGTCTTCGCGCTGTTGAGCCTGCACCGCGGGCACCACATCTGGAGCGCGATGGACGAGCACGCCATCAGCGCCTGGTGGATCCCGCTCGGGGTGTTCCTCGCCTTGCCCTTCGCCGACTTTCTCAGCGGCTTCGTGCACTGGGCGGCCGATAACTGGGGCCGGGGGGACTGGCCGATCCTCGGTGGCTTCATCCAGCCGTTCCGCAACCACCACGTCGACCCGCTCGACATGACGCGTCACGGGCCCATCGAGCGTCACGGTGACAACTGCGTCGCGAGCCTCCCCCTCTTCGTCGCCGCCTTCTTGGCGGGCCCGGGCCCCCTCTCCGAGGTCTTCTGGGGCAGCTTCTGGCTCGCCAGCGCCTACTGGATCATCGCGACCAACCAGTTCCACGCCTGGGCCCACATGACCGAGGTTCCGGGATGGGTGGCGTGGCTCCAGCGCCACCGACTCATCCTGTCCCCCGAGCACCACGACCGCCACCACCTGCCGCCCCACGGTGACGCCTACTGCATCACCAATGGCTGGATGGAGGCTCCGTTGCGTTGGCTCCGGTTCTTCGACCTGCTCGACGCCATCATCGAGCGGATCTGTGGGCTCCCCCCGCGTCGCCGGCGGGGGCCGGAGCACGCTGATGCCCGCGACACCGGGCTCCAATCGATGAAGCGCGCTCAGTAGATGAAGGGGATGATCCGGAAGCGTGCGCGCTTGCAGTACGCCTCCCAGAGCTCGCCGTACTTGGCGCGGCAGCGCTTGTCGTCGCGCCCCGCACGCCAGGTGAGCAGGATGAGCAGGCTCAGCGGGAGAAGGTAGGGGAAAGGCGAGCCGAAGCCGGTGCACAGGGCGAAGGAGATGTAGACCCCGATCTCGCCCGTGTAGTTGATCTTCCGGCCGATTCCCCAGAAGCCCGAGACGAGCAGGCGACCACCGATGGTCTCCGGCGTGCGTCCCCAGATGAGGGCCTCGCGGTCGCGCTTGTAGCGCTCCTTCTGCCAGTTCGCCTCGCGGAACACCCAGAGGCAAACCAGATGGAGGACGACGAGCAGGCTCCAGGTGGTGGTGCTGAAGGGCTCGGTTTGATCGACGAGCCACCAGCCCGGGAGAGAGTAGAGGAAGGGCACGTAGACCAGGTCACCCCACACCAACATGAAGCCGAAGTTCTCGGCGATGATGTCCCACGTGGACAGCATGAACTCCTCTTTCACGTAGTGCGTGAAGAGGTAGGTGAACCAGAAGCCCACGAAGCAGTACATCTGCGGCGTGATGACGCCGTGCCGCTCGTACTGCGCGTAGGGAAAGGAGGCGACGATGAGGTACACGCCGATGAGCGACGGCTGGTACATGAACATCTTGATGTCCACGCCGAACCATCGCGGGTTGAGCTCGTTGCCGTACCAGAGGTCCTGAACGACCTGCGGGATGGGAAGCGAGGTCGCCTCTTCACTCTTGAGCACGTCGGGGCTGCGACGGCCCCAGAAGAACAGCGCCAAGGTCCACGCGATCGCGACCACGTTGGTGACGGCGAAGAGCGACCAGAAGTGGTGCACGATGGGCGCGAGCGAGATCCCGAAGCCGAAGGTCGCCACCGCCACCGCCACGTGGGTGAGGAAGAAGAGCGACATCCCGGTGAGCTTGTAGGGAAGCTCTTCGCCGTTCGGCAGCTTGTAGCCCTTGCGCTCGAGGCCCGGGACCACCATCGAACCGATGAACATGGCGGCGATGAAGCCCACCACCATCTGGGTTGCGGTCCAGAGGGTGTCGGCCGTCACCGGGAGCAAGAGCGGTTCGGTCGTCATCGATGGCCGAATAGGTCACCAACCCGCACGGCGCAAGGGTAGGTCCCGCACAGACCCGCTTCGTGCCATGCTCTGGCCGTGCTCAGCGAGGATCACGGTCGGGCGCACCTCGACCTCGAGGCCACCGCCGACGCCCTGGTTGCAGCCCCACCCATCACCGCCCGGGTGAGGCTCTTCGACCTGCGGCGGCAACTGCTGGCCCACATGAAGACGGAGGAGCGGCACCTGCTGCCCGCCTTGCGTCCGGATGCGGCGGCAGCCATCGCAAAGGACCACGATGACCTCCGCGCCCGGCTCGCCCGGGCCGAGGAGGCTGCCCTCGATGCGGCCGTGGGTGCCCTGCCGCCGAGCCGACTCGAGGATGAGCTGGCACGGCTCTTCGCCCTCATGGAGCATCACGACCTGCGCGAACGCGAGGCCTACGCCCACCTCGAGGTCGACGTTGCGTGGCCGGCGCGGAAGGCATCGGTCGGAGCGCTCCCGCGAGAGACCGAGGTCGCGGTGGCCCGCTACGCATGGTGGCATCGAGCCCGCGCCGAGCCGCCCGCGGACTGGCAGCCCACGCTTCCCCCGGGGTTTGGAGCGGATGAAGCCCTTCTGGCCGTAGCCCTGCGCGAGACGGAGCTGTTGCGTAGCTGGCTCGCCTGCCCGCCGGGCCGCGAGCGCCTCGCCGCCGCGCATCGGCTCACCGCGAGCCTCCAGGCCACGGTGGGCTTCACGCTTCGACGCGCGTCCGCTCCGAAGGGCGGCTGAGTGAAGAAAGCCGCGCGAGGCTTGCAAGTCGGCGCGATAGGTTCCACCTTCCGCGCCGATGCCGAGCCGTCGCGCCATCACTGGAGCCCTCTTCGTCGCCCTCCTCGCGATGACGGTGGTCGTGCACGCCCAGACGCCCCCCGCGTCGGCGACCAGCCCCGCGCCGAGCCCCGTCCCGAGTGCCACGACCCCGCCCGCCGCGCCGGCACCGGCCCCCGCTCCGGTTCCCGCCGCGCCGAGCGCAACGGCGACCCTGAGGCCGGCGGCTCCCGCGGCGGTCATCGACCGAAGCACGCCCCGGCAGACGGTGAGCGGCTTCTTGTCGGCCGTCGATGGCGGACAGCCGGCTCTCGCTGCACAGTACATGGACCTGGCCGGGCTCCGCTGGTCCGAGCACCGCTCCGCGGGTGAAGCAGCCGAGCAGCTCGCAATGGTGCTGCGGCGCAGGGTGGTGCTCAATCTTTCCGAGCTTCCGGACGGCCTCGAGGACGAAGAGCAAGCCCGCCTGCGCATCGCGACGGTCTCGGTCGACGGGCGCGAGCTCCCCATCGACCTCACCCGGCAGACCCGGGGCGGCCGGGCGCGATGGCTCTTCGCCGCCACCACAGTGTCGGCGATCCCGGAGATGTACGAGGCGAGTCAGGCGCGCAGCTGGCTCGAGCCACTCTTGCCCCCGTCGATCGCCGAGCACCGCTACGGCGAGCTGTGGGGCTGGCAGGTCGCGGGACTGCTCATCGCGCTGCTGCTCGCGCTCCCGCTCGGCGTCTTGGTGGGTTCGATCCTGCTCCGCATCATCGAACGGATCGTTCGCCGCACCGATGCCCACTGGGACGACGCGCTGCTCGACCACGCCACGGGTCCGGTCCGGTTCTCGACGGGCTGGCTCGCCATGGGGATCTTCGCGCTCTCGCTCAGCCTGCCTCACAGCATCGAGGTGAGCCTTCAGCGGGTCGTCTCCACCCCGCTCATCATCGCCACGGGATGGCTGCTCATGCGCGTGGTCAAGGTGGCGACCATCGCCTACTTGGAGAACGTCCCCGACGACCTCGAGCTCAAGACCCGCGGGCTGCGTACACAGCTGGTCATCCTCCGGCGCCTCTCCTCGGTGGTCATCGGCCTCATCACCATCTCGATCGCCCTCATGCAGTTCGAGGTCGTGCGTAGCGTGGGTTGGTCGCTCCTCGTCTCCGCCGGTGTGGCCGGCGTGGCCCTCGGCTTCGCGGCCCAGAAGTCCCTCGGTGCCGTCATCGCAGGGCTACAGCTCTCCATCACCCAACCGCTTCGCCTCGGGGACGCCATCGTCGTGCAGGGCATGTGGGGCGAGGTGGAGGAGATCTCCCTCACCTACGTCCGCGTGAAGCTCTTCGACGAGCGGCGCCTCGTCGTGCCCATCGAGAAGTTCTTGAGCGAGCCCTTCGAGAACTGGAGCAAGCCCGGCGACGTGATGACCGCCATCGTCGAGCTCTCGGTCGATCCCAGCGTGCCTTTCGCCGAGCTTCGCGCCGAGCTCGAGCGTCTCGCCGAGGCCCACCCCGACTACGATGGCCGTGACCTCCGCATGCAGGTCATCGACCAGGACGACCGCCGCGCCATCGTTCGCTGCCGCGTGAGCACCGACGCCATCGACAAGAATTTCCCCCTACGCTGCGACCTGCGTGAGCAGCTGCTGACCTACCTCCAAAACCTCGAGGGCGGACGCTACCTGCCGCGGCAGCGCTGGGAGCAGATCGACGCCCCGTCCGAGGACGGATAGCGTCGGCGAGTGTCCACCACCGACGAGGTCCGCGCCCACTACGACAAGTTTCCCTACCCGACGGTCGTCAACCTCGCCGTCCCTCGGCCGCTCGACCATCGGCGGCGCCGGCTCAGCTACCTCCTCGGCCGGCGCCAAGCGGACGCCATCCCCAAGGACGCCAAGATCTGGGTCGCCGGCTGTGGCACGCAGCAGGCCGCGCACTGGGGGCTCACCTTCCCCGACGCGCAGATCACCGCGACGGACCTGTCGAAGGGCGTGCTCAGCCAAGCCGAAGGTCTGGCCACAGCACTCGGCGTGAAGAACGTCTCCTTTGCGGCCCACGACCTCATGACGGCGCCTCCGGAGCGCGAGGCTTTCGACCTGGTGGTGAGCACGGGGGTCATCCACCACCTTCCCTCCCCAGAGACCGGACTCACCCACCTTCGCGAGGCCCTCAAGCCGACGGGGGCCCTCCAGTTCATGGTCTACGGCACCGCGCAGCGCTCGCCACTGGCCGCCATCCGCCGCGCGACGGCGACCATGGCCGACCCGCGCATGAGCCAGGACGAGCGCTACGCCCTGTCGATCCACATCCTGCGCGCCACCCTCGCCGCGGACGAGACCTGCGCCCCGGTCGGCAAGGCTGCCCTCGAGATCTTGGCCGGCTTCGCCAACGACGATCCCAGCTTCGTGGCCGACGCGCTGCTTCACCCGCTCGAGCAGACCTACGACGTCGACGGCCTCCTCGCGTTGCTCGGCGCGGCGGGCCTCCGGCATCAGAGCTGGTACCACCCCTCCCTCTGGCGTCTCGACAGCTACCTGGAGGACCCCCAGCTGGTGGCCCGGAGCCACGCCCTCGACCCTTCGGATCAGTGGCGGGTCGTGTACGAGCTCGCCGGGTTGTCCGCGCCGCTGCTGGAAGTGCTTGCCGTTCCCGTCGGTGCACCTGAGCCCGCCCCCTACTCCGCGGAAGAGCGCGCGGGCATGAAGGTGCAGGCGTGCAGCGGGGCCCGCGTCGTCGCCGTCAAGGATGGCAAACCCATGGGAGAGGTCGACGTGCCGTCCTTCGAACCCGATGGCGAGACCATCGCGGGGCGCCCCTCCGCCGGCTATGGCTCGCCCCGGGTGTGGCGCCTCCCCGCCTACGTCATCCCCCTCCTCGAAGCCTGCGATGGCACCACCACTGCAGCCGAGATCGCGAGCCGCTTCGACGACACCTTCGGCGCCCAGGCCGTGCTCGACCTCATGGACACCCTTCTGCCCGACGACATCGGACTGCTCACGCCAGCGTGGTAGTCGGCTCCGCGGAAACGTCTCCGCGCCTCTAAGCCCCTGCAATCATGTCAACACACTAAAGGTAAGATACTTAGTGTAAGGTCGACCATCAGACCTAGTGGGCGAGCTGCGGGCACTGGCGGTCGAGACGCGTGCGCACGTCCTCGCTGATGGCCTCGAGGTCGTCGAGCTCACGACCGATGCGCGCGACCACCTCGGTGGCATCCGCCACTTCGACGATGAGCTCCTGCACGCGCGCGAGCTGGCGCAGAACGTCGGTACGGGCTCGCAAGGCCCCGGGATCGCGGGTCTCTACGGCTCGAATGCGCGTGTCGACGGCCATGAGCACCTCTTTCGAGCTGCCCTGCGGAAGCGGCTCCGCGGAGATGGCGCAAGGCGGCGTGGCGCCCTCGCAAGCCGACTCGAAAGCGCCGAGGCTGCGCGTGAGACTGGCGTTGGCGACATCGAGCGAGGCGACGCTCTCCACCAGCTTGGTCGTGGCGCGTGCGGTCTGGCGAACGATCTCGACAACGCGGCGCAGCCCCTCGGCATAGTCGCCCATCGCGTCCGACACCGCGGCGTCGTCGAAGCTCATGCCCGCGATGCGTTCTCGCTCTTCGTCGAGGACTTCAGCCATGTCGAGGAGCTTGCCGGCCGCTTCCGCAGGAGCGTCCCCGCGCGCGACCGAGGGCGTCTCACGCACGAGCCGCTGGCTGGCGGCGACGAGGGCGTCGTCGGCGCGCACGCAATCACTTCGCGTGGCGCAGCCTGCCCCGACGAGGAGCAACACGGCGAGGGCGGCTCTCACCCCGCCGTCTCCTCCCGCACCCAATCGAGGTACGCCGCTCCCCCGTGGCGAACGGGCAGCGCGAGGATCTCCGGCAGGTCGTAGGGGTGGTGCTCGGCGAGGTGGGCTTTCAATGCCTCGAGCCGCGCGCCCGTGGTCTTGATCAGGAGCTGGGACTCCCCGTCGTCCTGCACCGCACCTTCCCAACGATAGAAGGACCGAAGGCCTGGGATCACGTTCACGCACGCGGCGAGTCGCGATTCGACCAGGCCCCTTGCGAGGCGGGCCACCACCTCCGGGTCGGCAGGGGCAGTGCAGAGCACGACGAAGACGTCATCGGACGGCATGGCTTCACCATGGCAGGCTTTCAGGGGGCGGTCTCGCGTTGGCGACGCGGCCAGCTGCGGGTAATCCTCAGTCGACGATGGCCTACCGGGACGAACGAGAAGCGATGCAGGCCCGCATCGAAGAGCTCGAGAGCGAGCTCAGCGAGGCCCGCTCCGCACTCGCGGGTCGTCCCCCGAAGCCTCAGCCAAAGACCAACCCGTGGTTCGGCGCGCCCCTGCAGGTCCTGTTCGAGGAGACCTTCTCCGGCGAGCTGTCCGAGTCGGCTCTCGAAGAGCTCGTGAGCATCATGCGCACCGACACGGGCCAACTGGGCCGTATCGACCGCATCGGTGGCACGCTGGCGTGGAGCATCGCATCGGGCCGAGACGCCGCGGCCCGCACCCCCGAGCTCACGTGCGAAGCGCGGGACGGCCGCGTTCGGCTGCGCCTCGCAGAGAACCAACGGGGCCTCGCGGGCGGCCTCTTCGGGGGTATCGTGGGTGGGGTCGGCGGAGGTGGCCTCGGGATCTGGGTCCCGCTCATGGCGACGCAGCTCATCTCGCCCGTGCTCGGCTTGGCGCTTGTCGTGCTCTGGGTCGCCCTGATCTGGTTCCTCGTGCGCCTCGGCTTTGCCGCCGCCGTGCGCGCCCGCCAGGAGAAGCTCGGCGCCACCTTCGTCCGCCTCACCGAATCCGTCGAGCGCGCCGCCACGCCGGCGCGCGTCGCGATCCCCCAACGGGTCGAGGTGCCCACCGAGACCGAATGGGAAGCGGAAGCGGAGCTCGAAGCGGAAGAAGACGTGGGTGCGATGCGGAGCCGAACGTGAGGCCGGCCGTCGTATGGCTGCTCGTGGGCGCGCTGGTGGGGTGCGGCGACGAGCCCCACGAGGTGAGCCCACTCCCGGCCGCGACGGGCACGGCCAAGCCGCCCGCTTCACCCCCCGCTCCCGTCAGCACCAACACGGCGCCGGCGCCCATCGTCTCCGCGTCCGTCACCGCGACCGCAAGCGCGTCGGCGCCACCCGACGAACCGTTCGCGCGCACCATGGTGCGCCGGGTCGGTATCGACTTCTCGAAGTCGCCGCTCCTGTTCACCGCTTCGTTCGACGGCAGCCAGCGTTACGGCATGTGGCTCGACACCATGCATTTCGCGCGGGAGCTGGGAAGAGCGCACGGCAGCCCTGTGCGGCTCACCTACTTCATCAACACCTGCTACTTCGACCCGAGCATCAAGGGTTCGAAGATCGGCCGTGCCCGCTCCCGCCCAGAGGCGCTGGTGCGGCGGGCCCTGGCGCAGCTGGCGATCAACGCCGGCCACGACGTGGGGAACCACGGCGTGCGCCACGACAACGGGTTGAAATGGTCGAGCAAGCGCTGGCAGGAAGAGTTCGACGAGTTTCACGGCTGGACGGACAAGAACCTCTTTCGCCCCATTCGCGATGAGAACGGGTATGCCGTGTTCCCTCGCTTCGCCCCCACGACGTCGAGCCCCGGCGCCACCGGTGCGCGCTGCAAGACCGACGACGACTGCCCTGCAGGCCAATGCCTCGCCCTCACGGACGAACAGCGGTTCTGCACTCAAGCCTGCAATCGCAAGCAGCCCTGCCCCGCGCCCACCGTGTGTGGAGCGCCCACCTTTCGCGATGACACCGACGTCTGTGTCCCGCCACCGACACACCCCATCGTGTATCGCGGCGTGACCCTCTTCGACGGTGAGGGCCACCCCAACCTCGAGCGCCTGAAGCCGTATCGAATCATCGGCTACCGTGCCCCCTTCCTCGCAGGCAACGACGGACTCACCGAAGCGCTGCTCAACCACGACTACGTCTACGACGCGAGCCAGCTGAGCCCGCCTGGCTCGCCATTGAGACTGTCGCTGGCCGACCGTTCGGGCGTGCTGCTCGGATTCCCTCTCATGCAACACCGCCAGACCCGGACCATTCCGATGGACTACAACTACCTCCAGGTCGGAGCGAGTGGGCAACGGATGCTCAGAGACTACGAGCGTAGCTTCGTCGCCAGCTTCGCGAGACCGGCACGAACGCCCTGGAACGTCGGGCACCACTTCTCGCTGTGGCGTGATGGCGCCTACTGGCAAGCCCTTCAGACGGCCATGCGCTACGCATCCTCGGGCTGCCCCGACGACGAAGGAAAGCCACAATGCCCCGAGGTCGCCTTCGTGTCGTTTCGCGAGCTGAGTCGCATCATCGTGCGCGCGGTCAAGCGGGCGCAGGGCACGGATGCTGCGCCGGTGGCTCAGGTGAAAGACCGCCACCCCCACCCTCGAGAACCACGTGACGACTGAAGCTGCCTCCGCGCCCGAGCCGGTTCCGCCCCGGATCCGACAACTCATCCTCGGAGGCACGGTGCTCATGACTGTCGCCGCGCTCATCGCGCGTGCGGCTGCTCCCTACCTCCTCGTCCACCAGCCGCTCGCCCTCATCGCCCTCAATCCCGACGCGAGCCTGATGGTGCTCGTCGCGCCTCAGATCGACCTCCCGGCCCTCATCGCCGTGGCGGCCCCGCGGAGGGTCCTCAACATGGCCATCACCTTCGGGCTCGGCGCCCTCTACGGGCGCATGGCCATCACCTGGGCCAAGCAGAAGTACCCACGGTTCGCACGTCTCATCGACGTGCTCGACCGCCTCTTTGCGAGACACGGCGCCCTCGTGGTGCTCTTCATGCCCGTCTACAGCGTCTGTGGTCTCGCCGGTGCCCTCCGGGTGTCCTTCTGGCGCTTCCTGCTCGCGATCACCCCCGGACAGGTGCTCTGGGCCGTCGGCACCTACTACCTGGGCGACTCTCTCTCGGCCTGGATCACGCCTTTCACCAGCTGGCTATCCGACCACGTAGGTGAAGCAACGGCGGTGTGCGTGGCAGCGGTCGTGCTCTACCAACTGCTTTCTCGTCGTCGACGGAAAGGTGACGAAAGCGCGCCCACATGAAATATATATAGTGAGGGCATCCTATGAACACGCGCTTGATCTTCCTCTCCAGCTTCTCCCTTCTCGCCTTTGCTGCCGCATGTGGAGACGCCGTCGTCTTCGGCCCGGCCCCCGAAGACGACGGGGGGATCACCACCTCGTCGGCCGGTGGCAGCACGAGCAGCACCGACGTCAGCGTGTCCGTGAGCACCAGCGGCTCGGGCGCCTCCCCTGGAGTCACGGTATCGACGAGCGTGGGCACCGGAGGCGCTCCCGCCACCTCGAGCAGCACCGGCGGGAGCTGCATGGATGACGTCGCCCCCCTCGCCTACGACGCGATCCCCGTCGACCTCATCGTGGCCGTCGTCAACTCCTCGGTCACGAGTGGCGCCATCGCCTCGGTTCAGCAGCAGCTTGCGGGTGGCCTGGTTCAGCCCCTCGGCAACGCCGGGATCGACGTGCAGACCATCCTCATCAGCGACCACGGAAACTTCCAGGGCAACATCTGCATGCCGCCTCCATTGGGCAACGGCAACTGCAACGGTCCCGCCGTCAACGGCACGGCGTTCAAGCAGTACTCCACCCAGATGCCACTCGGTGGTGTGCTCTGTCGTCTCCTCGACACGCTCGATGGGCAAACGCCGGACGAGTTCGGCTTCGCCCCCAGCGGGTGGCAGACGTGGCTTCGCCCGAGCGCCTACAAGGCGTTCCTCATCTTCGACGCCAACGGGGTCGGGTGCTTCGATGGGATGACCTTCCTCAACGACCAGGATGACGACCCCAATGGTCAGTCCGTCGCCATTGCCTTCGACGCCGAGCTCCTCGCCAACCCGGGCCAGTTCGGCACCACGGCCACGCGCCGCTACGGCGTCTACTTCGCCGGCGGCTTCGCGCAGCAAGACGCCAGCAACAGCGGTATCGCCCCAGGCTTTCCCACCCAGTTCACCAGTTGTGGCGGTCAGTTCTCCGCGCCGGGCACGGGCTACCAATGGCTGGCCAAAGGCACCGAAGCCCTGCGCTTCAGCGGCTGCAACAGCAGCAACCTCGCCACCATCTTCCCGCAGACCGCCACCAACATCGAGAACAAGGTGGCCGACCGGTGTGATCTCACCTTCGTCGACGCGCCCGGCTTCAACCCTACCTACGTGCGGTTCGACCCCAGCTCGCCCAACGATCCCATCGAGAACTTCACCCAGGTCGCGGCCCCTAGCGTGTGCGGAACGACGAAGGGCTTCTATTACGAAGGTGTCGACCGGGTGAAGCTGTGCCCGGCGGCCTGCAACATCGTGAAGGGCACCCCCGGCACCCTCGAGCTCGTCGACCCCTGCTGAACCGCTACAGCAGCCCGAGCCACTCGGCCGGCGACAAGTCAGGCGCTTCGCCACCGTCGAGGATGGCGTCGGCGAGCTCACGTTTCGATTCCTGGAGCGCGACGATCTTCTCTTCGATCGTGCCCCGGGTGACCAGTCGATAGACGGTTACGGGCCGGGTCTGACCCATGCGATGCGCCCGGTCGGTGGCCTGCGCTTCGACGGCGGGGTTCCACCACGGGTCGAGGTGCACCACGTAGTCGGCGCCGGTGAGGTTGAGACCGAAGCCGCCCGCCTTGAGGCTGATGAGAAACAGCGTGGCTTCTCCCTCTTGAAATGCATCCACCCTCTTCTGACGCACCGCCCGAGGCGTGGACCCATCGAGGTAGGCGAAAGAGATCCCACATTCGTGCAATCGCTCTCGGACCAGGTCGAGCAATCCCACGAATTGGCTGAACACGAGGGCGCGGTGCCCGTTCTCTCGAAGCTCCTCCACCAGCGTAATCAACGCCTCCACCTTGGACGAGCCCACCTCCACATCTGGATAGACGAGCCTCGGGTGACAGCAGAACCGCCGCAACTTGGTGATGGCCGCCAAGATCTCGAGCTCGTGCCCTCGCCTCCCTCGCGCCTGCTCGAGCATGTCGCGAACATCCCTCTGCAACAGCTGGTGCAGCGCGCTCTCGGCCTGATCGAGCTCGATGTCGAGCACCACCTCGGTAAGCGGTGGCAACGATTGCAGCACGTCGCGCTTCAGTCGCCGCAGGATGTAGCCCCCCACGAGCTTGCGCAGCCGCTCTCGCGCCTCGATCGACCCATCGCGTTCGATGGCGAGCAGAAAGGTCCGGCGGAAGGTCTTCCAGCTCCCCAGGAGACCGGGGTTCAGGAAGCGGAAGATGGCCCAGAGGTCGCCGACGTCGTTTTCGATGGGCGTGCCCGTAGCCGCAACTCGGCACTGGGCCTTCAGCCGGTAGGCGGCTCGCGCACGCAGCGTCGCCGGGTTCTTGATGAGCTGGGCCTCGTCGAGGGTCACCACCTCCCAATTCACCTTCTCCAACGCCTCGACGTCCTGCTGCATCACGGCGTAGCTGACCACCACCACCATACCCGGCCCTACGTCGAGCTCTGCGGCACGGCCTGGTCCAGAATGGTCGGTCACCTCGAGCTCTGGCGCGAAACGGGACAGCTCCCGCATCCAATTGCTGCATACGGAGGTCGGCGCCACCACCAGGGCAGGGCCGTTCCGTGACCGGGCCAGGAGTAAAGCGATGACCTGCACGGTCTTCCCCAAGCCCATGTCGTCGGCCAAGCACGCGCCAATGCCTGCATCGCACATGCGCCGAAGCCACCGGTAGCCCTCTACCTGGTAGTCGCGCAACGTGGCGTTCAACGCCCGGGGTACTCGGTACCTCTTGTCGCGACTCGCCGCGTAGCGCTGCACCCATTCCACCGCCGCGACGTCGGTCTCGAGCGGCCCATCGATGAGCGCCTGCATCGATGGCAGTGCCCCAGCGTGGAGCCGTACGCCCGCGCCATCGCGGGCAGCGGTACGAAGCGCGGCCATGGCGCCCAGCAGTCGCGTTTCGACCTCGACGTATTCGCCGGGTGCGATGCGAAGAAAGCGACCGTCGGCGAGGGAGGGCAACCCCGAGAGCTGTGCCAAGCTCTTCTCCGTCTCCGCGTCGAGGCGCGCGGTGCCCTCGGCCACGTACCAGCGCTTGATGGACCGGAGGCGCCCTCGCAGGTTGTGCTGCGTCACCGTGCCCGCGAGCAACAGACCTTTTGCGCCCCGCCATTCGAGGACGTGGGCTAGCTCGGTGCGCGACAACTCCGACAAGACGCAGAGCAAGCCAACCTCGTCAAACGTCCAGAGCTCTTCTCCCTCTTCGGGCGGGGAGAGGCTGGGGCAGCTCGCGAGCAAGGCCGCGCGCTCCTCCCGCTCGCGCTCGAGGTCGCGCTCGCACCATTGGCGCCGACTCTTCACGATGCGACGTAAGCGAGCCACGCCTTTGCCGGCGGCTTGAAACCGTCCACCATCGCCGAAAGGCCGAACCCCCACCTGCACGACATAGGCCCCGGCCTTGACCGCCACGCGCACGCAGGGCGTAGGGTTGGCCACCACCGGCTCTTCCTCGGCGAGGTGCGGCCCGACGACCTCCACCCCCGAAGCGAGCTTCGCGAGCACCTCGAGCAGCTCTTTCTCGCCCTCCTGAGGCACGAACAAGCCCTCGGGAAGGGCACGCGCGAGTCGCTCGAAGGCAGCCTCGACGCGATACACCGCCACCCTATCGGCGCCCTCTGCCACCGCGTGGAGCCCCGCCTTGGCCCCACGCGGCTCGACGGCGACCGCGATCCCTCCCAACACATCACGCGTCTCCACCCGACAGCGTCCACGCACCACCACCACCGGTGTCATGCCGCGCGCCCCGTCGAACACACGAGGGTGACCGATCAGCGCCTCCAGCGCTTCGAGCTCGCCGCCATGGCCGCGCAAGCGCCGCACCACGTCACGGTCCTCGGGGGGCAACGACTCCACCAACGCCGTCAGGGCCGACATCGGCACGCGCTCTCCGCTCGACCAGCTGCCCGTGGCGTCGACGGACTGGAGCCATGGACGACGCATCGATGCGGTCGGTACATCCACCACCCAAGCCACCCGGCGCGGTGCCTGCGCCTCCTGGGCGATGCTCCCCGAGACCTGGGTCAGCACCGCGAGCGCCTTCTGCCACGCGGGCTTAGGCGTGAGGCGCTGCCACGGAGAGAGCTCGCGTGCTTCGGGCTGCGCCGCCCCGTCGACCTCCGGCATCAGCTCTCCCGCGAGCAGAAGAGCCTGCCGGCCCAGCCAAGGATAGCCGTGCTCGGCCCACGCCTGCCCCTCGCGCACCAACGCCTGCGCCCATGCGCCTCGCGTGCCCGCGCGCTCGACCCGCTGGTGAGCGATGAACCCGGTGAGGAGAAGGTGCCACGCCCCCACGTCGACCGGAAGCTGGCGCACGTGCAACGTCGAGGCATCGCCCTCGTCCCGCTCGTGATGCCGGAGCAGCGCCCGAAAGGCCTTCACCACGCCTGGCTCGACCACGGCCGCGTTCACGAGGTTCCGTGCGCGAGCCGTCATGCGCTCGGTATCGTGTTCGAGCAACACGATGGCCAGCAGGGGCGCGACATACCCGCAGTCGGGCGGCTTCTTTCGCCCCGCAACGACGCGAGCGAGCGCAGCATTCGTCGCCACGAGGTCGCCCTGTAGGTAGCAAGCGCTCGCCTCGAAAGCCGCCGCGACCCGCTCCGACGCGTGGCCGGTGAGTCGTCGAGCCAGCGCCGGGTCCCCCCGCGAGATGGCATGCTGACCCAGCGCCGTCTCCGTGCCGGGCAGCGTCTGCTCGCAAGCCCAGCGATAGAGCGCGTCGCAGGGGGCGGGTCGCCGTAGGGCTTCGACGAGCACGCGGGCCACCACGGCCGGAGCATCATCGCCGTAACGCCGCATCAACCAGTCCGGGTCGAACCCATCACACAAGCTCGATCGAAGCCAGACCTCCGCGGTCACGGGCATGCGCTTGGCGTGGTGCGCCACCCACCGGTCGAACGCCGCGAGGTTCCCTTGCTGAAGAAGCAGGGTTGCCCCCCCCATGGCCCGCGCGCCGAAGCGTTGCCGACCATCCGCCACCACGCGCTCGAGCTCGCCGGCCCGAGCCAGCGCACGCACTCGCCCCTGCGCGAGGTCGCCCCGCAGCGTGAACCGCGGACCGGACCCGTCCCACGCCTTCATCCCAACGATCGTCCGCGCCTCGATGGTCTCGTTCCCGAGGTGGGCCTCCAACCAAGCGTCGACATCTCGAGCCCGCTCCCCGGGCCCCGCGGTCTTGTGAAGCTGAGCCCGCGTGAGCCCGTGCTCCACCGCGAGCAAGCTCAGCCTCTCCTCCTCGTGCATGCGGAACTTCTACCCTCGTCCCCTGTGGGAGGGCGAGGAGCGAAAGTGTTTGTTCGAGGTTCCGGGTTCCGGGTTCCGGGTTCCGGCTTCCGGGTTCCGGGTTCCGGGTTCCAGGTTCCAGGTTCCAGGTTCCAGGTTCCAGGTTCCAGGTTCCGGGTTCGAGGTTCCAGGTCCTCGAGCGCGAGAGC
>JAUHZF010000020.1 GCA_030426145.1 Polyangia bacterium | reverse complement strand
CGACGAAGGCACCTGGGTCGAGCTTGAGCTCGCTGATCAGCAGATGATCGGTAGGGAGCAAGCAGTCGGATGAGCAGCCATCGAAGCTGTCGGTGTTGCCGTCGTCACAGGTCTCGGTGCCGTCGATGTTGGTGTCGCCGCACACCTGGGTGACACAAAGGTTGTTGATACAGTACGACCCCGCGCACTCAGAGGGGTTGTTGCAGGGCTGACCGTCACAGGCGCGGCACTCCGCGGGACCGCAGTCGACGCCCGTCTCCATGCCGTCCAGCACGCCGTTGTCGCAGCGACAGGCGTCGGTGCCGCCGCACGTGTCGGCGCCGCACTCGAGCTCCGGATCGGTGCCCGCCGCGTAGGGGCGGCAGTTGCCCTCGAAACCGGCCTCGGCGCAGGTCTCGCAGGCATCACCACAGCCGTTCTCGCAGCAGACGCCGTCCACGCAGAAGTCGCTCGCGCACTCGCCCACGCGAGCGCAGGCCACCCCGACCTTGAGCTTGAGGGCGCAGCTGCCGTCGTCGTTGCAGTAGTCACCGACGCCGCACTCGCCGTCGTTGGCGCAGGTAGCGCAGGAACCGCCGTCGCAGCGGCGGCTGAGGCAGTCGGTTCGGTCGGTGCAGCTCTGGCCGAGCGCGCAGCCCGTGCATTCGTCTCCACCGCAGTCGACATCGGTCTCGGTGCCGTCCTGTACGCCGTTGGCGCACTGCAGGGGCACACAGACGTTGTCCTGACAGGCGGCGTCGTCGCCGCATTGCGCCTGGTCGATGCACTCCACGCAGGCGCCTTCGGTGGTGCAAACCCCGCCGGGACAGGCCGCACCTTCTTCTGCTGCGGCGAAGCCGCAGGTGGCATCGACACAGGTTCGCGCGGTGCAGTCCTCCGTCGAGGCCGGGCAGTCTTGCGGGATCGTACATCCCGCGCCTCCAACCCCGCCCGCCCCGCCCGTCGGCTCGTCGGACGGGATGAGGGTTCGATCTACGCTGGCGATGATCCCGCAGCCGACCCCGAAGAAGGCCGTGCCGAGGGAGATGAGTGTGCACGAGTGGCGGAGCGCCATGCGACCATCTTTATCGCAGATCGCCGCACGGCGCGTCCCTCGTGACCACGCACGGTCAGCTGTGGGTCTTGACCGCGATCTTTCGCGGCTGGACGGCGACCGGCTTGGGCAGGCTCACCATGAGCAGGCCGTCGCGAACGCTCGCTTCGACACTCTCAGGGTCGACCTTGTCGCCGAGCCGGAATCGACGCGCGAAGGAGACCTGATGGCGCTCACGGAAGACCATGCGGCGCGTGTCCTCGCCCTCCGTCTTCTCCTCCTTGCGCTCGACCTTGCCCGCGATCGTGAGCACGCCGTCGTGTAGCGTGATCTCGATGTCGTCCGCGGTCATGCCGGGAACTTCGGCGGTGAGCTCATAGCCACCCTCGGTCTCCACGATATCGACCTTGGGGCCGTGGTTCTCGAAGCGTGGTCGTGCCTCGAAGTCGGAGAAGAGCTGGTCCATGAGGTTGGCCTGGCGGCCGAAGAGACGATCGAAACCGTTGTTGTAGAGCGTGAGCATGATGGATTCCTCCAATGGTCAGTCGTTGGGTGGTGAAGGCGTACCTCGCCATTCGCGCTCCGAGACCGGAGCGACCTTCCCGTGGGTGGGCGTCCGCAGGCTGCGTCGCCGACCACGGACCCAACATGTTCACGCTGAAAAAGCTGTCAACCGCCCCGGCACCTACCCAGATGCACGGGTTGGGTGAAGGCTCAGGTCATTCGGGAACAGGCACCTTGCTCGGTACCTTGCGCGGGTTGTTGGGATCGTCGCAGTAGCCGTCGATGCCGATCTTGCAGCGATTGAGCTTCTCGCAGGCGTCGGACTGCGCGCAGTCCGCGTCGGTCTTGGGCTTGCAGTTGGTGGCGCCTTCGCCGGCAAAGGCACAGAGCCCTTCAGACTTGCACCGCTCCGACTTGCGACAGTCGTCATCGTTCTTCCCGACGCAAGCCTGGCCCTCGAAGGTGCACATGCCGTTCACCTTGCAGCCGTGCGACGCGCGGCAGTCGGCCTCACTCACGGCCACGCACATCTTGGTGCCCTGCAGCGAACATAGGCCGGCGACCCAGCAAGGGGTGCGGCACTTGCGCGGCACGTCGGTGCGTAGCTTGACCTTCGGCTTGGGGCGCTTCCTCGACGTCGAGGGGGAGGTGCCCGTCGTCGTGGCCGTGGCAGACGCGGTCGCAGTCGTAGCCGGGGGAGGCGGAGGCGGCTCCTTGCCGCACTTGCACCCAGGGAAGAACAGCGACGCCCCCAAGGCGACGCCACACAGACCGGCCGATCTCCAACGCCAGGCCGTCAAGTCGAAGCGAGACACCCGATCGAGATGCCACATCGGCCGGCGCGCGGCATGTCAAACCGACGGCCGCAGCCCGTCGACCGTGCTAGCGATGTCTGTTTCATGGCCCAGACAGCCGAAGAACACGATCTCGGGGCCTCCTCGGTGGTTCGTATCTACGCCACCACGCAGAGCCCCGACTACGAGAACCCTTGGCAAACCCAAGCCCCGCAGAGCGGGACGGGCTCGGGCGTGGTGATCGACGATCGCCGCATCCTCACCGGTGCCCACGTGGTGGCCGACGCGACCTTCATCCAAGTTCAGAAGGTGAGCGAGCCGCGCAAGTGGGTGGTCGAAGTCGAGGCGATCAACCACGACTGTGACCTCGCGCTGCTCCGGGTCGACGACCCCGAATTCATGGAGGGCCTCACGCCCCCCGAGCTGGGTCCCCTTCCACAGCTGCGCGACCGCGTGAGCGTGGTGGGCTACCCCGTGGGCGGCGAGGAGATCAGCATCACCGAAGGCGTCGTGTCGCGCATCGAGGTCCAGAGCTACAGCCACTCCAAGCGCAACCTCCTCGCCGTCACCGTGGATGCGGCCATCAACGAGGGCAACAGTGGCGGACCGGTCTACCTCGACGGACGCGTCTCCGGCATCGCCTTTCAGTCGCTCAAGGACGCCGAGAACATCGGAGAGATGGTCCCCGCGGCCCTCATTCGGCGCTTCCTCGAGAGTGTAGCCACCGGGCGACCGGCCGTCGTACCGGGTCTCGGCGTGTCCACCCAAACGCTCGAGAACCCGCGGCTGAAGCAGCGCGTCGGCTTGCAGGACGGCCAGACCGGCGTGCTCGTGAACACCGTCGAGGAGGGGGGCTCGGCCTCGGGGGTGCTCGAGCCGGGGGACGCTCTACTCACCATCGACGGCCACGACATCGCCGACAACGCGACCATTCGCTACCAGGGCCGAATTCGCACGACCTTCGACGCCGTGCTGGGCGACAGGTTCGTCGGGGACGAGCTGCCCGTGCAGGTCCTCCGCAACGGGCAGACGATCGACGCCCAGCTCTCATTGGCCCCCTTCGTCTCGCTGGTCGCCCGTCCCCAGTACGACACGCGCCCCGACTACTTCGTCTACGGCGGACTCGTCTTCGTGCCCCTCACCCTCGATTACCTGCGCACCTGGCGCGAGTGGTGGGACAAGGCGCCGTCGGAGTTCGTACACGCCTACTACAACGGTACGCGCACGCCCGAGCGGCAGGAGCTGGTGGTCCTGAACACGGTCCTCGCCGACGAGATCAACGTTGGGTACGAGGCCCGATTCAATACGACCGTGCAAACGGTGAATGGCCACGTGCCGCGTGACATGCGGCATTTCGTGAGCCTCGTCGATGCACAGACCGATGCCCTGGAGCTGCGCCTCAGCGACCATACGCTCTTGGTGCTCGACGTAGAGAGTGTGCGCGCCCGCGGGCCGATCATCCTCGAGCGGTACCGGGTCCCGAGCGATCGCTCGGCAGCACTGGCTTCGAGCTAGCCGCAAAGAAAGAGACCGCGGCCGGGCGGATTGCTATCCTGATCGGCCAAGTGAACGATCCGGGGAATAGCGACCGAGCGTCCGCTCGGTTTCGCGCCGTGGCCCAGATCGCAGAAGATCTGCAGGCGCTCGTCCGGCTCTTCCGCGAGCGAGGCGTCTCGCATCCCGATCTCCCGACGGTGAGGCAACAGCTGCACACCCAGCTGTTCATCTACCTTCAGATCCACGACATGCTCGCCATCGACCTGGTTGGTGGCGAGCTCTCGTTCGAGGGGCGTCCTCTCCCTGGTGCGCGACATCTCGCGCGCCCCCTCCACCAATCCGGAGTGCGGCAGCTGGTGCTCGAGTCGGGGCTCGAGCCCGGAGAGCTCATCGCCCTCACCAATGCCTGGACGACGGCGGTCGAGAATCCGAAGGCCAACTTCGTCGAAGACCTCGACACCTTCGACCTCGACCACATCTGGCTCACCCTGGCCGGGCCGGGCTCCGTGTCGGCGCCACCGGCCGACGACCCCGCCCCCGGCCTCGCCAGCCAGCCCCCGTCTTTCGAGCTCGCAAGCGAGCCGCCGCCCAGGGGGCCGGTCGTCGGGCGAGACGACTTCGAGCTCGACATGCCGGTCAGTGATCCCGAGCCACCCGTCTCGCCCGCCCCACGCGAACCCAAACGACCGCCGTCCCGACCTCGCGCCGCCAACCCCGCCCCCGCCGTCGTCGCGGACGTGGCCAGGGAAGTCCCAGCACCCAGGGAAGTCCCAGCACCCAGGGACCCCGAACCCGCGCCCGCACCGGCTCCTGCCGCCGACGTCCCCAGCGCGCCCGAGGGCTCGTGGCCCGGTGGGATGAGTCCTGATGACGCGAACCAGCTGCGCGACTCCATCGCGGGAGACGATGGTGCCGCCGCGCAGGCAGCCCTCGCGACGCTCATGATGGCCGCCGGTCCCGCGTCCGACGCGAAGCGACTTCAGGTGGCCCACTTGATGAAGCAGGGCCTGGCCATGCTGGCGCAACGAGGTCGCTTCGACCTGCTGCTGCACGCCTATCGGCTCGAGGTCCCCCAGGAAGCGTTCGACCCACGCCCTCAACTCCTCGCCTCTCCCGAGATCCTCGGGCCTGCCCTCGATGCCCTCGAGCGCTTCCCGTCGGACGAGCTTTCGCTGCTGCTCTCGAAAGCGCCTGCGGAGGCGAGCCGCATCATGATCGAACGCGCGCTCCGCCAGCCGCGTGGCCCCGTGCGCGAGGAGATGAAGCACCTCCTCGCCACCATTCCCGTGCCGGGCGAGGTGCTCGCCGACGCGCTCCAATACGCCGACGACGACCTTGGCGAGCTGTTCCTCTACTTGGCCTCGCGTGACCCCGACGGGGTTCCCCAGCGGTTCTGGCAAGAGGCCCTCGAGCACCCCCATGCCGCCGTTCGGAGCGCAACCCTCTCCCGCATGGCGCACGATCACTACGACGCCCTCTGCGAGCTCATCTACCCCCTCCTCGCAGATCCCGACCGCACCATCCGTCGCGCGGCGCTCGACCTCATCATGCGCCGCCACGACGTTCGCGCTTCGCCGTTCCTCGCCGTACGCATCGAGGCACGCGAGATCCCCACCGAAGAGCTTCACTCGGTGGTGGTCGCCCTCGGACGGCTCGGCACGGCCGACGCATCGAGGGCGTTGCGCGAGCAGCTCGAGCAACGCCGAGACGCCAAGATCAAGGCCGCCATTCTGCTGGCGCTGACCCAGGTCGAAGGCGAAGGAGCCCGCGAGCTCCTTCAGAAGCACGCCGAGAGGCGCTTCTTCTCCAACCGACAGGTTCGAGACGCAGCTGAGCAAGGCCTCAAGCGCCTCGACGCCAAGCTCGCAGGGCGAAAGTACCGCAACACCCCGTGGGAGGACATGACCCGGGCCCCGAGCGGCTTCCCCCCGCCAGCATCGCGGAGCCAGCCGCCCGCCTCCACGGGCGCGGAGGCCGCCATCCCCCCCGCCTCGCAGGTACCGACCATCGGTGCCCCGCATGGGGGCGCTGCCGCTGCGCCACAGCCGGCCGCAAGAGCGACGCCAAGCCCAGCCGGGGTTCCCACGGCGCCCCCCTCGGCGCCCGAAGCCACCCCGGGCTCGGAGCTCGAGCTCGAGCTCGAGCTCGAAGAAGCACCGCGCCGGCAGTCGGAAACCGAGCCTGGCGTACCGGCCTCCGCCGCGTCGCTGCGACGAGGTCGCAGGACCGAAGACGGGGAGACGCCCGGGGGGCCACTCTCCAACCCCGAGCAGACCTCCAGAGGGCGTGGGTCCGGACGCCGACAGATCACGTCCAAACCGGCCATCGGAAGCCAGCCCGGCGCGCAGAAGCGCGACACGACCCACAGGAAAATCACCAACCACGCGATGGCGGCGGTCGACGACAACACGGTCGATCGGGTCGACATGCGACGGCTCCGGCGGCTCTCGAGCCACCGGGCCCTCAGGGCCGAGGCCTCGTCCCCCCCGGACGCGGAACGCCGAAGAACCAGCGGCCGCGCCACCGAAGGACCTGCCTTCGCACGAACGGCCAAGCGTCTGCTCGCGGGGGGCGCGCTCGACGAGGCCATGTCCGTGCTGCAAGAGGCCAAGACCGACCACAGCGACCATCCCGACCTCTTCTCGCTCATCGCCACCGTGCACGAGCAACAGGGACGCCTGTCCGAGGCCGTGGACGCCCTCCACGAAGCTGTCCTGCTCGCCCCCGACCGCAGCGACCTCGCCGAGCGGCTCTACGCGCTCCGGGAGCGCGAGGTCGGACAGCGCTGAGAACAGGCACGTCCGGGCCGAGATGGGGCCCCTCGATTTGGCGGGGTACAGAGGTCGGGGGTGCGCTACCCTGCGCCGCGATGGCAGCCCATCCCTGGCACGACCTCCCCAACAACCCCGACACCGCCGACGACTGGTTCAACGTCGTCATCGAGATCCCGCGCGGCTCGAAGGTAAAATACGAGCTCGACAAGCCTACCGGCCTCCTGCGCGTGGACCGGGTGCTGTTCAGCTCCGTGATCTACCCCGCGAACTACGGCTTCTTGCCGCGTTCTTACTGTGACGACGGCGACCCCTTGGACGTGCTCGTCCTCGGGAC
The DNA here is from genome assembly GCA_030426145.1 of Polyangia bacterium. Classification (GTDB taxonomy): domain Bacteria; phylum Myxococcota_A; class Polyangia; order Polyangiales; family Polyangiaceae; genus JAPYTK01. Next base: position 42,353 of record JAUHZF010000020.1, on the reverse strand, counting down.
CGAACAGGTACAGCCCCTGTCGATCCTCCAGGCACGCGCGATCGGCTTGATGCAGATGCGCGACCAGGGCGAGCGCGACGACAAGATCATCGCCGTGCACGTGAACGATCCCTCGTTCAGCGAGTACCGAGACATCGGCGAGCTCCCCAAGCACATCGCGCTCGAGATGGAGCGCTTCTTCCAGGACTACAAGACGCTCGAGGAGAAGAGCGTCGAGATCGACGCCTTCCAGGGCGCCGAAGAAGCCCTGGCCGCCGTGCGGGAGTCGTTCAAGCTCTACCGCGCCGAAGAGAACCGTCTCCGCGGCTGGTAGTCATAGACTAGAGCCCTAGGGCTGCGTGTACGGCGAGCGTGGCCGAGCTCTTGTTCAGCGTGTAGAAGTGCACGCCCGGCGCACCACCATCGAGCAGGTACTTGGCCTGCCGGGTGGTCCAGTACACCCCAGTCGCGACCACCGCGGCGGGATCTGCTTCGACGATCTTGAGTCGCCGGTAGAGCTCCTGCGGGATGCGGGCGCCGCAGATCTTGGTGAAGCGCTTGATCTGCTTGAAGTTGGTGATGGGCATGAGGCCCGGCACGATGGGCACGTCGATCCCCACGCTCCGCGCGCGCCGCACGAACGGGAAGTAGTCCTGGTTGTCGAAGAAGAGCTGCGTGATGAGGAAGTCGGCCCCCGCCTTCACCTTGGAACGCAGGTGCTTGAGGTCGACGTCGAGATCGTCGGCCTCCGGGTGGCCCTCGGGATAGGCCGCGGCGCCCACGCAGAAGTCGTAGCCCTTGTCGCGAATGAACTGGACCAGCTCACCCGCGTGGGCAAAACCGCCCTCGGTCGGTTTGAAGGTCGACTCGCCCTTGGGGGGATCGCCGCGCAGCGCGAGCACGTTCTCCACCCCCGCCTCGGCGAGGCGGTCGAGGATCTTCTCGATCTCGGCCTTGGTCGAGCCCACGCACGTGAGGTGCGCGAGCGGCTCCATGCCGAGGTCCTGTTTGATGCGCGTGACCAGCGCGATGGTGCGGTCCCGGGTGCTGCCACCAGCGCCATAGGTCACCGATACGAAGGACGGGCGACAACCGCGCAGCGCCTCGACGGTGCCGTAGAGCTTCTCGACGCCTTCTTCGGTCTTGGGAGGAAAGAACTCGAAGGAGACCACCCGCTCGCGGCCCCGAAACATGTCTTTGATGCGCATGGCTGAGCGCAGCCTACCGGCGCCGCGTAGCGTCGCCAAGCGCTGGAAATCCTGCTCGGATGCGCAGTCAGAGGTGCGTTTCTTGGGCACTGTCTACTGCACGGTGCAGCTGCAGCCCGCCTCGCGGACGCGGTCGCCGGCGTGCGCAAGCCGCGTGCGGGCCGATGTGCATCGCTGGTCGGCGTCGCCCGTGAGCTGGCAAAGCCCCTCGACGCTCCGACGCATGGAGGCGAGGGCGCGGCAGGCGGTGGTGCACTGGGAGGCGTTGGCTGCGCGGAAGGCCTCGTTCTCGATGGTCGAGAGGAGGTCGCGCTCGTCGGCATCCACGGCCTGCTCCGCCTCTTCGGCGGTCGCGAACGATGGCGGGGGTTCGGGTGATGGCAGCACCGGCCCTGGCTGCGGCATGCCGGGCACGGGTGCAGCCCCCGGTGACGGAAGCGGTTGGGCGTAGGGGAAAGGCGGATCAGCGGGCTGGCTCGGGCCGACCTGATCGTTGCTCAGTGGGGGTGGCGGAGGGGCCTGGGGATAGCTCGCCCCCTGGGAAGGCGCCTTGGGTGCATCGGCCGACCGGCCGCCACACGCCGCGAGGAGCAAAAGAGCCCCCATCCAATGTCGCCGCATCTTCATGATTGCCTGCGCACTCTATTCGTTGCGCCGCGGGGACAAAGCCCCGGATGAACAACGCCCAACCACGCCTCCGACTTACGGCCACCTGTCGCAACCAGACCGTCGGATTGTTGCGGAACGGGCCCAGAAGGGGCCCGCTGCTCCCCGGCTCATGTTACTTGATGTCGGTGATCGGCGATCTCGCCCACACCCGCGGCGAGGTGGCCCCGACTCACTCCTCGGAGGTTCCTTTGCGCAAGTTCACCTTGGCCCTCACCCTCGCGGGTGCCGCTCTCTCGGCCGGCGTCGCGACCGACAGCTTCGCCGGCGACGAAGTGAAGATCCTCGTGCTCAAGGAGCACGCCATCGGCTCGACCGCCTCGGCGCAGCCCTACATCGACAAACTCGTCGAGGTGGCGCGTCAGAAGAACGGTTGGTCCTCGGCTTCGGGCAAGTTCGTCACGAGCCGTGATCGCGCCAAGAACTACATCCGCGCCAACAAGCCGCAGTTCGGGATCATGTCGCTCCCGGCCTACCTGCACTGGCGCCACAAAGGCCTCACCGTCATCGGCACCGTCGATGCCTCGGCGGGGGGGCGGCAGTACCACGTGGTGAGCAAGAGCCAGAGCGGCCTCGCCGGATGCAAAGGCAAGCGCCTCGCGACCAACCACGCCGACGACAAGCGATTCGTGAACAAGATCGTGGCCGGGGGGTCCTTCAACCTCTCCGACTTCACGCTCGTAGAGACGAGACGACCGGTGCAAACCCTGAAGAAGGTCATCCGCGACGAGGCCGATTGTGCCCTCATCGACAGCGCCCAGCTCGCCGAGCTCGGCCACGTGGACGGCGGCAGCCAGGTCAAGTCGGTGTGGAAGTCCGCTACCCTGCCGGCGATGCCCGTGGTTGCATTCGGTAGCGCTTCGAGCGGTCAACGTGAGAAGTTCAAGGCATCGCTCTCGTCGCTCTGCTCCGGCGAAGGCTCCTCGCATTGCACCAAGGTTGGCATCAAGTCGCTGAAGCCGGCTTCCGAGTCCGCCTACAGCAGCGTCATCAACAAGTACTGAGGCGGCGCCCCCTCCTCGTACTGCTCGGCCCGCTCCTCGCGGGCTGCCTCGACGTCGTGCAGCTGCGCCCCGAGCTCCGGGGGGCAGCCACGGCGCGCGACGCGCTGGCCCTCGCCGACAGCATCGAAGACCTTGTCGACCGCGAGGAGCTCAACGGAAGCGACCGCCAGGCTGCCTATGACGCGGTGAAGCGTTGGCCCGAGAAGACCACCGAGTACGCCTACGCTCGAGCCTCGATCACGGGCCGGCTGGCCGAGGTGAAAGGACTGAGCGCGTCGCGTCTCATCACCGAGGTGGAGACCTGGGCCCGCCGTAGCCACGCACTCGACCCTGGCTTTCGCGACGGCGCGGCCCGCCGCATGCTCGGCACCCTCTACGTGCTCGCCCCCGCCAGCTTCGTACGCCACGGCGACTCGGAAGTCGGCCTCGAGCTGCTCGAGAAGCAGGCCAAGCTCTACCCAGGCGACCCCATCAACCTGTTGCGACTCGCCGAGGGCTTCATCGCGCTCAGCGATCCCGACCCCGCGTACGAGCTGATGTGCAAGGTCGCCCCGCGGGTTGACGAGCTGAGACCGTCGGCGCAGAGACTCTACGCGTCGCTGGTCGACAGCTTGGGCGGGGCTGACGAGCTCGGCTGCGAAGAATGATTCGCGCCTGAACCCGACAACGACTTGTGGCGTGATCCGCCCGTCCCCTGTAATAGCTTGGGCCCTCTCCGATGGCCGAGGATGAACGCCGAGACGACCCGCCGCCCAAGCTGGGCTGGTTGGGCAAGATCGCCATGCTGGGCCTCGTTCGGCCCCGCGTGACGATCGCTCTGTCGGTGCTCGTGCTGATCGGTTGCGCGCTCTACGCGGCCAACATGCCGGTGAGCACATCGCGATACGAGCTGGTCTCCCCGGACAATCCGTTCCAAGCGCGACTGCTGCGCTTCTTCGACAAGTTCGGGTACCCGGATGCGCTCGTGCTCGTGGTCGAGGGAGGAACCCCCGAGGCGCGACGCGAGGCGGTCGACAAGCTCACCGACGCCTACGAGCAGGTCCCGGAGCTGAGGGGCCGCGTGCTCGGCCGGGTGAAGGCCGACCAGGTGGCCGAGCTCATGCTGCTCGCCAAGCCCGAGAGTCTGCGCGAGCTGAGAAGCCGCTTCGACGACGAGCCGGCCGACCTCATCGAAGGCGGCATCCCCCGCTTCGTGTCCGCGATCTCGGGTCAGCTCGAAGCCGGCCTCCAGGGCGGGGGTGGCGACCGAGCCCCTCCCTCCCCCGACGACGACCCCACGCCGCCCGAGGGCACACCGCCCCCGGCCGCCCCACCTGGCGGGGCCCAGCCCGAGAACCAGCTCAAGGAGGGCATGACCCACCTCGCCAGCATGCTGCGTGCCCTCGATACGCAGCTCGCCGGCGGCGACGCCCTGGCCACCCTGCCCGGCTTCGGCGACATCGAAGTCGCCAAGGACGGCTCGGTCGACGACGAGGGCTACCTCGTCAGCGACGACGGCACCTACCACATGGTGGCGATGTTCCCCGACCTCCCCGGCGACGAGGGCCACGAGGTCAAGCCGATGGTCGACAAGGTTCGGGCCATCCGCGACGGCATCGCCCTCGGCGACGGCGTCGAAGCCAACCTCACCGGGCTGCCGGCGCTGGTCGCCGACGAGCTCGTCATCGTGAAGCGCGGGATCGTGCAGACCTCGGCCGCAACCACGATCGCCATCCTGCTGCTGCTCCTCATCGCCTTCCGGTCCATCCGCTACACGGTGCTGTCGCTGCTGCCGCTCGGCGTCGGCGTGGTGCTCACCCTCGCTGCCACCAAGGGGATCTTCGGCGGGCTCAACCTCGTCACCTCGACCTTCGTGCCGGTGCTGCTCGCGCTCGGCATCGACTTCGGGGTCTACGTGCTCAGCCGCTACGGCGAGCTCGTACGCGAAGGGGAAAGCACCGACGTCGCCATCCGAGGCGCGCTCGCCAAAGCGGGTCCCGGCATGCTCATCGGCGCCGTGACCACGATGATGGCGTTCCTGATGACGACCACCATCGAGTTCACCGCCTACTCGGAGCTGGGGATCATCACGGCCGCGGGCCTCGCCCTGATGCTCGGCGTGACCTTCCTGCTCCTGCCCGCCCTCATCTTCACCGCGGGAAGAGGCAAGAACATCCAGTCCCCCGAGCTGCGGGGCATGACGCATCTTCCGGGCATCATCCGGGGTGGGAAGTACATCCTCCCCGCAGCGGGCGTCATCGTCGCCGTCGGCTTCGGCGTCTTCATCCCGCGGCTCGACTTCAACGCCCGCTACTTCGACTTCATGCCGGACGAGACCGAGAGCGCCGGTGCGCTGAAGGTCATCGAGTTCGACAAGTCGATGAGCCCTGTCCTCGCCTCTACGCCCACGCAGGGCGTCGAGGAGGCCCGCGAGCTTGCGGCCAAGCTCCGTGACCTGCCGAGCGTGGCCTCGGTCCAGACCGCCACCGACATGCTCCCCTCCCTCGACGACGAAGGGCTGAAGGCCCTACGCGAAGGCTTCGAGGGCACACGCGACCCGGACTTCAACAAGCTGCGCAACCGCAAGCGCTCCACAAAGACCCTCGCATCCAAGCTGACCGACCTCATCGATCTGCTCGACGAGGTGGCCTTCGGCCTTCGCCAAGCGGACGACAAAGCTTCCCTGAAAGCCCTCGAGGGCGCCAAGGCGGAGGCAGAGAAGCTCAAGAAGCGGCTCGACGGTTTGCCGGACGACGCACCCGCCTACGCCGAGGCCGAGCGCCAGATGGCGGCCTTGCTCGAGCGCTCGTGGAACACAGGCCGGGCCGTGGCCAAGCGTGGTCACTACGCCCCCACCGACCTTCCCAGTGTGTTCGAGGCGCGGTTCATGTCCGAGGACGGGACTGGCCTCGCGGTCTACTCCACCCCCGCCGGCAACATCTGGGACGCCAAGACGGCCGAGACCTTTGCCAAAGAGGTGACCAGTGTCGCCCCCGAGACATCGGGTATGGCGGTCACCATCCACGAGCACATGCGCATGATCCGCGAGGGCTTCCGCATGTCGAGCCTGCTCTCCGGCGCCTTCGTCGTCATCATCCTCCTGGTGGGCTTCCGCAGCCTGCACGACGCCGCCTTCGCGGCCATCCCCGTGGTCATCGGGGTGTGCATCATGCTCGGCACCATGGCCCTCATCGGCATGGACTTCGACGTGGCCAACATCGTCTCCCTGCCGCTCATCCTCGGCGTCGGCATCGATGCGGGGGCTCACATGATGCATCGCTGGCGCCACTCGGCGAACGAGAACGGCGGCGTCGCCGACCTCGACGAGGTCATCCGAGGCACCGGCTCGGCCGTGCTCATGGCCTCGCTCACCACGGCGAGCGGCTTCGCAGCGCTCGTGCTCGGTGACTACGGGGGCATGAAGACCCTCGGCACCTCGATGTCGATCGGCATCTTCGGTTGCCTCGTGGCTTCGCTCCTCGTGCTCCCGGCCCTCTTGGTCGCCCTCAAGAAAGCACGCTGAGTCAATGTGTGGCCGCGAGGCGCTCGTCGGCTATGAAGCGGGTATGGCCTCGCTACGCGTCTTGGTTGCTCTCTCTGCCGTCGCCCTCACCGGTTGCAGCGACGACACGACGAATGAGCCCGCACCCGCTCCGCAGGAAGCGCTGCTCGCGCCCGGTGAAGCCGACGTCGGCTTCGCCGAGGTCACCATCTCCTACACGCCCGACGGGTCCACCCAAGCGAGAGAGTTACGGGTCCGGCTCTGGTACCCGGCCGTCGACGCGGGCGAGGGTGCCGCGGTCTACTCCCTCGCGGGCGTGGTCAGCGTGCCCAATGAAGACGTGCTCGCCGCGCCCTCCGTCGCGGACGGCGACTTCCCGGTCGTGGTCTACTCACACGGAAACGGTGGGGATGGCCTCACGGCCTACCCCTACGCCGAGCACTTCGCGTCGCACGGCTGGATCGTCGCTTCGGTCAATCACACTGGGAACACCGCGTTGGAGCTCGCCGGAGGCAGCGGCGCTCCCTTCGCCGAGGTGGCCCTGAATCGACCGCAAGACGTCTCTGCGGTCATCGACTGGCTCGAGACCGACAATGGCTCGCCGGTCGCGGGGGCGGCACGAACGAGCGACACCTTCCTCTTCGGCCACAGCTTTGGCGGCTACACCACCTTTGCCGCGGCGGGAGCCAACCCAGACTTCGACGCGCTCGAGTCGACGTGCACCGGCGACAGTTGCGCGATCTTCCAAGACCCGGATGTGGAGGCCGCCTACCGCGCCGGCTTCCGCGACCCCCGCATCAAGGCCATCGCCCCCCAGGCGCCGGCCGTCGTGCGCGGCTTCGCGACGGGTGAGCTCGCCGGACTACAGGTCCCAACCCTGATGATCAGCGGGCGAAAAGACATCACCACCCCCGACGCAGAGACCGCCATCCCGGCATGGGAGGGACTCGACGACCCCCGCGACCTTTGGCTCGAGATGCCGGACGGGGCCCACATCACCTTCCTCACCGTGTGCTCCGACCTCGATGCCGAAACCCTCGAGGTCTTCCAGCCCACCGCCACCATGGATGGATGCGGTCCAGAGTTCATCGATCCCCAGGTCGCCCTCCCGATCATGAATGGCTACATGCTCGGCTTCGCGCGCGCTCACGTCTTGGGCGAGACCGAGTGGCTCGACGTGCTGACCGGACCCGTATGGGACGAGGGCTTCGTGCTCACCGAATCCGACGGGACCTGAGGGCGCGCCCGGCGCACCGCGCCCGGGCCGTGATCAGCGAAGCTCGAGCTCGCGCAGCCAACCTTCTCCGTCGGTGACGAGCCACAGGCGCCCGTCGCCGTCGTAGGTGATGCCCTCGGGCACGTCGTCCTTGGCGTGATCGATGCGGAAGCTTCGAACCTCTTCGAGCTCACCTTCCACGAGCGCGAGCTCCGCGAGCATGCCTTTCTTCCCGCTCACGACCACGATGTGGCCCGTGACGGGGTGAACGGAGACGTCGTTCAAGTCGCCGAGATGCTTCTTCACGGCGCGTGGCAGCGAGAGCACCGCGCGCTCCTCGAGCGACATCGGGTCGAAGAGTCCAACGAGGCGCGGGCCACGCTGATGAACCGCCACCAGGATCTCATCGTCGGCCAGGGTCCCCGCCGGGGCGAACGCGAGGCCCTCCCAGCCGCGGTTCTTCTTGTTGGATTGGCGCGGCAGCGCGCCCAGGCGCACCCCGCCATCGGGCTGGCCTTCGTCGAGGGCGTGTCGCCATACGGCTCCATCGCGCTCGGAGAGCAGCCACGCCGTGGCGCCGTCCGCCGACACACATACCCCCTCGAGGTCTTCGAGCCCCTCTCCGGTGCGCAGCCGCTCGCTCGGGCGCTCGAGCCACGCGCGAAAGACCCCGCGTTCGTCGTCCACCACGAGGAAGGACCCATCCGGCAACCGGGCCACACCGGACGCTTCCTGCACCCCAAGCGCATGACGACTCAGGACGCGCGCGCCCTTGGCTTTTCGTTTTCCCACGGCGGGCTCAATGGCTCGAGATGATCCCGCTCGAGGAGTCGGGGGGCACCGAGAAGGTGGCGCGCGCTCGTTGTGAGCTCGGTCCACGGCCATTCATCACGAGGCGGATGAAGTCGTTCCACATCGTGCTCACGTAGGGGTAGCGATCGTCGGATTCGATCGCGAGCGCCTTGGCGATCCACGTATCGCAGTCGGGGCCGAGATCGGGCCGAACGTCGGACAGGATCGGGCGCTCGCCCATGGTGGCCGCCATCAGGATGTCGACCATCGACTCGCCGGTGAAGGGCGGTTTGCCAGCGAGGGCACGAAAGACGACGGCGGCGAAGCTGTAGACGTCGATGCGATGATCGAAGGGCTTGGCCCGCCACACCTCGGGCGAGATGTAGCTCGGCGAGCCCGCGACCATTCCCGCCTGCGTGAGCGCCATCGCGCCGTGGATCTTGGCGAGGCCGAAGTCCATGAGGCGGGTGCCGCCCCCCTTCTCGGGGTAGATGATGATGATGTTCGACGGTTTGACGTCGCGGTGGATGATGCCCTTGGTGTGCGCCGTGTGAAGCGCGCGGGCCACCGGGTCGAGCGCTTCGAGTACACGATAGGCGCTCATGCGATCGCCGAAGAGCTCGAGGCCGGCGAGGTGCTGCGACAGGGTCTCTCCCTCGAGCAACTCCATGACCATGTAGACGAAGCCATTGGCTTCGTCGGTGCCGAAGCCATAGACCTGCACCACGCTCGTGCCCCAGAGCGCAGCCAGCGACTGGGCCTCGCGCCAGAGTCGGACCGTGTACTGGGGATCCTCGGTGGTGGCTTGGTTGAGGATCTTGAGCGCACAGGGCATGTCGCCCTGCTGCACGTCGCTGGCGCGGAAGACGAGCCCGTGCCCGCCCCGGCCGATCTCCTTCTCGAGCCGATACCGCCCGTCGACGACGTCTCCTGGTTTCGGATCCCCTTCGGCCACTTCTCGGCGCCAATCCTGCCCTCTGTCGCCCCAAGGCGCGAGCGCGTTTTCACATCCCACCGATAACGCGGGCTTTTTGCCCGAAACGGGGCGTTCCCCCTAGCTTTCGGGGCGCCCCCATGTCGCGCCCCGAACCCGACGCGCCCCGTCCTTCCGAGCCGCCCCCCGTCGCAGCCAACGTCACCCGGCTCCGCAACGGTGGCGTATGGCTCTCTTCGCTGCTGGCCATGGGCCTGCTCGGTGGCGCCGGATGGGAGCTCACCGACCGCCATCTCGAGCAGCAGGCCGAACAGGCCGTCGCCGACAGCTGGCTGGGGCTGCGCACGTGCATGCTGGGCCCTCGGCGGGACCGCAGCGTGACCCCGGCCGAACGCATCCGACTCACTCGGCTTCAGCAGCGACACCAGGACGACGCCGATGCCTGGCCCGCACGTTGCCGGCCCCTCGCCGACGCCTTCGACCAAGCGCGGGTGCAACCGTCGGTCCACGCGCGGTTCGGTGACCTGCCTGCGGCGCGGCCGATCGTGGATGCTCCCCAAGACCACCACGACGACCTCGTGGTCCTCGTGCAGAAGCTCGATCAGGCCGAGCTCCCGCTCGCCAGCCCTGGCGCTGGAGACGTGCCGCCTCCGCCGGAGGTCCCCCGACCCAAGCTCGAGGGTTCCAACCTGACGCCCATCGGACGCACGGGTTCGCTCGCCGAGGTCGGCCTCTGGCTCGACCCGCAGCGTAGGGCGGGCCGCATCCTGCTTCGAGACGGTGAGGGGCTCGAGCTGTGCCAGCTCGACGAGACCTGGACCACCGTCACCTGCCACTCGGCACCGCTCCCGCCGAAGGCGGCTGCAGGCCGTGTCCGCCTCTCGGTGACCGACGGCGCGGTGTCCCTGCTGCGCGCCGAGGATGGCCCCGATCCCGGCTTCTACGATGGCGCCACGGGCGGGCTGCTCTTCGGCACGCGCTACTTCGGCGCACAAGCCAACGCCGAGGGTGGCCTCATCCGCATCGTCACCGCCGACACCGACGGCCCGCGCGGCCGGGTCAAGCACCACCGCTGGGTCGAGCTCGCGGCCGGCAAGCGCCCGCGTAGCCGGCGCCTCAAGGCGGTGCCGGTTCACGCTCGAACCCTCCTCGTCGGCGACCACGTCTACTGGACCGAGAAGGAGACCGGGCGCGACGTCATGCGCGGCCTGTCCCTTCGCGAAGCCGAAAAGAAGCGCAAGAAGAAGGCACCAGCGCTGCCCGAGCTCGCCGCGCTCCCACCGCGCAGCCGGCCCATCGCGCGTTGCAAGGCGCCGGGCGAGCTGCGCGTGCTCTTCGCGAATGGCCTCGACGACCGCCACTACACGCTGGTCCGCTTTCCGCTCCAGGCCGCGCCGACGGCGGTCAAGACCATCGACCTCGGCCTCATCACGGGTGTGCCCGACATGCAGTGCCATGGCGTGGAAACCGAGTTGTCACGGGTGCGCATGGGACAGCTCACGCGTTGGCGTTGTGATGGCGAACGCTGCCGTCAGGAGCTCACCGACGCCCTTCCCCAGGACCGCGGCGGCACGCACATCGCCCTCGGCTCCATGGGCGACACCATGGCGATGCTCTGGCAACGCGACGACGACGCCCTCCGACTCCGGGTCGGCAGCCCCGACGCCCTCCACAGCTTGCCGGATCAGCTCGTTTTCGACACGCCCACCGAGGGCGGCTTCGAAGCCATCGCCATCCGCATGGTCGGTGGCAACGGACGCGCCTTGGCCCTGCTGCAGGATCCGTCCATGCAGCTCTACGCCCTGCGCATCGACGCCGACGGCACCGTCACCCCACTGAAGAAGTAACGCCGGTTGGTCCAGAACCTGCATCGTTCTGAGCCATGACTTCTTCCTCCTTGCGGCACGTTGCTGGTGTCGCCATCTGCCTGACGACCTCGACCGTCGCCACGCCATCTCCGGCCGCAACGCCTCCACCACCCGCTGCGGGTCCCACGTTCAACGACTGGTGCCGCGCCAGCCAAGGCTGCCGAGACGAAGGGTCGTGCACGGCGTTCGGCGGGCGTTGCATCTCCGTGGGGAACGACTGCGCGTACTCCGAGGTGTGCCGTGAAGAGGGCCGATGCACCGCTCACGAAGGCCTCTGCGTGGCCCACAGCGTTCAGGACTGCCGTTATTCGCGGGCCTGTCAGGAGGATGGGGTCTGCGATTGGGATCCGGAGGATCTCGAATGCGATGAAGGCGAGCGAAACAGCGTCCCGCTGATGGCGGTGGGGATTGCCGCGATGGGGCTGGGGGCGGCCGGTGGTCTAACGACCCTCGTCTTTTGGATGGCTGCGGGCTTCGCCGGAGCCGACAGTGGCGACCCCCTCATCGTCGGCCTCGGGCTTTCGAGTCTGGGACTCGTGGTCGCTGGTGCGGTGATGACCCCCATCGGGGCCATCAAGGTCGACCGTGGTCCGCTGACCCCCGACGTCGCCATCGGGCCTGGCTCGATGCACCTCAGCTGGAGCTTCTGAACGGACGAGGTGACACCTACAGGTTTCACCTCGTCCCCAATCGCCACCTCGAGGTTACTCGGTGGGGCGCGTCGGCGCGAAGTCCAGTGCCTGCTGGAAGGTGGGCCGATTGGTGCGCCGGAACGTCTCGGGGATGAGGCCCGGTGCGAAGCGTGTGCGCGCGCCTTCCTTCAGCCACGTCGTGGGGTCGTCACTGGCGTATTCGGTGGCGAGTTGCTGGGCCACGTCGTCGACGGCCTGCCAGAGCGCGGCGCGGCAGGTCGCGAGGTCGCCATTGCCACAGTACGTGACGTTGAACGCTCCCTGAACGTCTTTGCCGAGCAGGGTGCGGAGGTCCTTGTCGATGAGGCTCGCGCCACTGGTGCTGCTGAGGTTGCGCGCGCCGTCGAGGGCATCGGTGAGGTCGCCAAAGACCGGTCGCATCGCGGCGTCGACCAGCTCCCCGAAGAGGGCATCCATGATCGTGGGGCCCGCGCTGTCGAAGTTGCCGTCGTCGTCGGCATCGAGCTGAGGCGCGTCCTCGGCCACCCACGCATCGAGCAGGTCGACCACCGCACCCGCAAGGGGCGTCGGAGCGTCACCGCCGCGCAGCACCTCACTGATGGCGGGCCACGCCGGCGTGCGCGTGTCTTCGGTGGCCGCGCGATTCATCACGCTCACGACCCCCGCCAGATCGACCTTGTCGGGGAACTGGTCGAAGAGCTGAACACGATGCACCGACCCGTAGGGGTTGTTGTCGCCGTGCATGAAGCCAGGGGCCGACTGGTTGTTCCAGTTGAGGATGCGTCCGTCGGGGCCTTCGGCCGCGTGCGGGTGGTCATCCTGCGCCAAGAAGCCCATCCACTCGTACTCGCCGGTGCCCAGCGTCGGAAGCCGGCGGTCGAGGCCCGCAGGCCGCACCGGGAGTCGACCCGACGTGAAGTAGGCCACGTTCGTTCGCGACGCGTACCCCCAGTTGAAGGTGAACTCGAACTGGTGCGCGATACGCCAGAACTCCTCGGGCGTCGTCGCTTCGCCCTCGGTCATGTTCTTGAGCGCAGCCAGGTTCAGGCCGTCGCGACCAAAGGTCGATCGCTTGCGGGTCAACGCTACCGGACGTCCGTCCGAGAGCGCAGTCCCCAGGACCTGACCGTGAACGGAGACCGGGTAGCGGACCGCAGCCCCATTGAGGGTGCCAGCGTCGAACATCTCGAAAGGCACGCAGTCGCCGTTGTGCTCGTAGTGCGTGGAGTCTCGGGTGGGGGTACCTCCCCCTGGCTCGCAGAGGATCTCGGCGTAGACGTCGCGCACGTCGTGGTTGGCCGACGTGAGGCTCCACGCATAATCCTGGGTGCGCCCCAAGAGGAGATACATGGCGAGCCCTGGCACCGCGGCTCCCTGCGCCTCGATCCCAGGACCGCTGAGATGCACCTGCATCACGATCTCCGGGTAGTAGTAGCCGAGCTGGGGACCCATCACGGCGAGACTGGTCGCGTCGGTCGACGCGGGCGCGCCTACGATGAGGAAGTTCGACGCACGGCGGTCGGGCGGCGGGCCGGCGGCGGGCACGAAGATCGATTCGTCGATGGGCTTGCTCGCCCCTCCGTCCGCGCTGGCGTCGACGGGATCGAGCGAGATGATCGACCCCGCCTCGAGCTCGACCGCACCCATGATGGCCCCGCCCGTGAGCGGCCCGTATTCGAAGCGCGTGTTGATGGTGGTCGGCGCTTCGGGGTCGTCGAAGAGCATGGCGTCGGCCCAGACCTGCCGGCCCTGCGCATCGCCGAGCCCGTCGATGAGGGTGGCGAGGAAGTTCGCGTTGGCCGCCTCGCTCCCACCGCCGGCGCCGAAGATCTGTCCGATGAAGGCCGTGATCGCGACGACGTCGTTGGCGGTCCACTCCTCCTGGTTGTCGTCGTGGGCGTCGTCGTAGGCGTTCAGGCCATCGGCGTAGGCCTGGGCGTCGGCGAGGATCTCCTGGCCCTCTTCACCGTAGGTCTCGGCGATGAGCGCAACCTGGTCGGACACCAACTGCTCGGTGGCGGCACTCGCTACGAACGTCTGTCCGCTGAGCAGGAGCTGAAAGGCATCGATGCCCGGGACGTCGGCGACCGCGACTCGCGCCGCGCTCCTGCCCAACGTGAGGAGCACGGAGCGATCGCGGTTCGATACCCAGCCCGCGCCGAAGGCCAAGTCGGCACGCGTCTCGCCCTTGATGTGGGCGATGCCGTACTGGTCGTAGAGAATCGTGGTGCCCTCGCGGCCGGTCGGCTCTTCCCGCGTCTCGCCGATGGGCTTGAAGTCCTCGGGCAAGAACAGCGCATCGATGTCCTCGTCGGTGACGTTGCCCCGCAACGGTGTGAGGCCATCGTAGAGGCCGAGCTGGTCGAGCGAGTTGGCGTTGGTGGGAAGCCCACCGTAGTTGCCGGGAGGCAGGATGTAATACGCGCGGTCGGCTCTGCCGGCGGGCACGGGGTCGTCGGACGAACACCCCGAGGCCAGCAGCGCGAGCAACGGCACGCCGACGACGAAGCCGCGAACGGCGGTGGAAAGAAAGCGACGGGACTTCGAAGACACGGGGGATTCCATAACGAGAAACGAAGGTTACGGGAAACTCTACGCCAGCGACGGGCACGACGCCCGGCTGGACCGGGGATTACTTCGTCGACGAGGGAGAAGGCGCCTCCGACGAGGCATCTGCGTCGGCGGGGTCACCGTAGGCACGCAATGGGGTGGGCATGAAGATGAGCACGAACATGAGCAGGGTGCCGACGGCCACCGCCTTGCGCATCGGACTCAGCGTCTCCCCAGGATCGTACGGAGGGTGCTCTTCGCCGCCCGCGGCCCGGCGCATGAGCATCAGGAGACCGAACCACACCAGCCACGGCATGCCGGGCGAGGCCTCGCGGTACACGACGTAGTTGAAGACGAACCACAGCGGCAGGCTGTAGTGCACCACCTTGCCGAAGACCGACTGGCGATCGCCGAAGAGGGCGTAGGCGATGTGCCCTCCGTCGAGCTGAAGCACCGGCAGCATGTTGATCATGGTCACGAAGAGCCCCGTCCACCCCGCGAAGGCCGTCGGGTGGAGAAAGACGTCGTGCCCCTCGGGGATGGTGCCGAAGAGCAGCTGCTTGATGCCGATGTAGAGCAGACACTGGCCCTCCATGAGGCCACTTCCTTCGATGGCCTTCACCTCGCTGTGCATGAGGCCCCAAACGAGCACCGGGACGGCTACGGCCATGCCCGCGAGAGGACCGGCGGCGCCGATGTCCAGCAGCGCGTTTCGGGACCGGATGCGCGACGACATGCCGATGACGGCACCCATGGTCCCGAACGGACTGAGGATAGGGAGCGGGATGAACATGGGCAGCGACGCCGGAACCCCGTGGATCCGGGCCGCGATGTAATGACCGGCCTCGTGGGTGACGAGGATGGCCATGAGCGGCACCGCGAAGGTCCACCCCCGATAGAGGTGGGTGAGAAGCCAGACGAGGTTGGCCTCCTTCGGCGCGTCCCAACCCGCGCCGGTGAGAAAAACCGACACGATGGTGGCCACGAAGAGCCCGAGCGGGAGCTTCCAGCGCAGAGGCGGAGCCGGAGGCTCGGCGGCGGTGGGGGGCGCAGCCATGTCGAGGGAGGCTGTAGCACAAGCCGCCGCGAGCGTTCGACAGCCGCGCCCCGAGGCAGTAGAGCCCGCGTGCGATGGGGATGACGAAAGAGATGGGCGCGGTGACGCGCCTGGCCGCTCCCATCGCGGCGGCGCACCTCGGGCAGGTGCTCTTGGGCTTCGTGGATACCGCCGTCATCGGTCGCCTCGGGGAAACCGAGCTCGCGGCGGTCGGCCTCGGCAACGCGGTCTTCTTCGCCGCCTCCATCACGGGCGCGGGGTGCGTGCTCGGCATCGATCCCCTCATCTCGCAGGCCATCGGCTCGGGCCAGCCCGGGCGGGCGCGGGGCACCATGTGGCAGGGGATCTGGCTCGCGGTGCTCATCGCCATCCCCAGCATGCTCGCCGCGGCCTTCGGCATCTTCGGCCTCGAGGCGATGGGCATCGCGCCCGAGACCGCACGCCTCGCCGAGCGCTATCTCCTCTCGCGCCTGGGGGCCATGGCGCCCTACTTCCTGGTCACCGCCGTCGTCACCTACCTCCAGTCGAGTGACCGGACGCGACCCCTCGTCATCTCTGCGGTGGTGGCCAACGTGGTGAACGCGCCCCTCGACGTGGCCATGGTCTTCGGCGACGAGGCCCTCGGCTGGGTGGGCCTGCCCGCCCTGGGCCTCCCCGCGTTCGGCGTGGCGGGCGCGGGTATCACGAGCACCTTCGTCACCGTGGTGCAGCTCGCCATCGTGGGCTTCGCTGCGCGCGCGGCCGGCGCGGGTCAGCCCCCACCCGACCGACGTCCGCGACTCGCCGCGCTCCGCGAAGCCTTGGTGGTAGGGATTCCCGTGGGCCTGCAGCGGCTCGCCGAGATGGGCGTCTTCAGCGCCACGGCACTGCTCATGGGCCGCATCGGAACCCTCGCCGCCGCCAGCCATCAGATCGCCCTCAGCTTCGCGGCCGCCACATTCATGGTGCCGCTCGGCATCTCCTCGGCCGCTGCCGTTCGCGTGGGGCGGGCGGTGGGCGCCGGCGATCAGCCCGGTACCCGGCAGGCCGGCTTCGCGAGCCTCGTCGCGGGCACCCTCTTCATGGCCGGGGGGGCCTTGCTCTTCGTGCTCATCCCCCGTCCGCTCATCGCCATCCTCACGAACGACCCCGAGGTGCTCGAAGCCGCCGTTCCGCTCATGCGGGTCGCAGCCATCTTCCAGATCTCCGACGGCCTCCAGGTGGTCGCCGCCGGAGCGTTGCGCGGCATGGGCGATACGCGCGCTGCGCTCTACTACAACCTCGTCGGCCACTACGCGATCGGCATGCCGGTGGGCCTCGGCCTCGCCTTCGTGGCCGGTCAGGGGGCGGTGGGCCTGTGGTGGGGCCTCTGCGCGGGGCTCACCGCCGTGGGCATCGCGCTGTCGATCCGCTTCGCCCGGCTCTCCCTCCGCACCGTGGCCCCCCTGGCTAGCTAAATTGGCGCTTGAACGCCAACAAGCGCCTCGCTTCGAAGAGGTCGTTCACGACGTAGGGCGTCAGCGCATGGAAGCGGGTGGGATCCTGCTCCGGCACCGCGATGACCGGAAGCTCTGCCGCCACCGCCGCCGTCACGCCGGCGAACGAGTCTTCGAGGACCACGCCCCTCACCTTCAGCCCCTCACACGCGGCGAGGAAGATGTCCGGTTCGGGCTTGCTGTTCGGCACGTCGGTGGCGGTGACCACCACGTCGAACCGCGGAGTGAGGTCGAAGTAGGCGAGCACGGCCTCGGCCAGACGCCGGGGCGACGAGGTGCCGAGCGCCCGCGGCAGCCCCTCGGACGCATCGAGCAGCTCGCGCGCGCCAGGCTGAAGCGAGAGCTCCTCCACCCGCGCGATGAACTCGTCGACGAGGCCCTCGACGCCTTCTTTCACCGACAACGACAGCCCGTGCTCCCGCATCACGCCGATGAGTTGAGGTAGGCCCTTGCCCACCTGCGCGGCGGCCAACTCGTCGTTCCAGTCCACACCATGGCGCTGGGCGAGGGCGCTCTCGACCCGCCACCACACGGGCTCGCTGTCGATGAGCAGCCCGTCCATGTCGAAGATGAGGGCCTCGGTTTCGATCTGCGTCACGCCGGCATTGTGGCAGGGTCGGGCCGAAAGCCCCATGCCCTCTGTGACGCCACTTCGCCGCCCTGCGATCGCGCTCGCCGTGCTTGCCCTGGTGATGTTGCTCGTGGGATGGCGGTTCAACCCACCTGTTCCGGCCGGAACGGACGCCCCCGACGCCTCGTTCTCGGCGACTCGGGCGGCCGAGGCCCTGCACGAGGTCTTCGGCGAAGGCCCCCACCCGACGGGGAGCCGCGCCAACGAAGAGGTGCGGGGGCGTCTCGTAGCTCACCTGAAGCGGCTCGGTCTGGAGCCCACGGAGCAACGCGCCAAGGGCTGCAACCGCTTCGCCGTCTGCGCCGACCTCGTCAACGTCATCGCCGAGCTACCCGGGCAGTCCGAGGACGCCCTACTCCTCGTGACCCACTACGACTCGGTTCCGGCTGCGGCTGGAGCCGCCGACGACGGCGCTGGAGTCGCCGCGGTGCTCGAAGCCGCCCGGGCGCTGCTCACCGAGCCCGAACGTCCCCTCAGCATCATCCTTCTCTTCACCGATGGCGAGGAGCTGGGACTGCTCGGAGCCAAGGCCTTCGTCGCCAGTCACCCGGCGATGGCCCGGGTGAAGACGGTCATCAACCTCGAGGCGCGCGGCGTAGCGGGCCCGAGTCTCATGTTCGAGACCTCGGGCCCCAGTGGTGCCCTGGTCGAGCACCTGAAAGCGCTCCCACGCCCCGTGACGTCGTCGCTGATGGATGCCGTCTACCGACGCCTGCCCAACGACACCGATTTCTCGGCCTTCCGCGATGCCGGCAAACCCGGCTTCAACTTTGCGTTCATCCGCGACTTCGGCCGCTATCACACGCCGCAGGACGATCTCGACCACCTCGACCGCGGCAGCCTCCAGCATCACGGCGACAACGTGCTCGCCCTGACCCGTTCGCTGCTCGCGGCCCCCCTCACCAACACCGACACCGACGCGGTTTGGTTCGAGCTCTTCGGCTGGATGTGGTGGTGGCCCCAAACGTGGTCGGTGCCGTTGGCGATCATCGCGGCGGCATTGGTCCTCGGTGCGGTCGCGCGCTCGTTCAGCACGGAGGAGAGCTTCTTCCCGCGCTACATGAAAGCCCTCGGAGCGGTGCTCGCCACCCTCCTCCTCAATCTGGGGCTGGCCTACGGGATCGTGCGTCTGTTGCACGGGCGCACGACCAGCCTCGTGCCCGACCATGCTCACGCGGGCTGGGCGCTCGCCGCGGTGGCGCTCGGGTCCATCGTGCTCGGAGCCACACTGCTGCGCGTGACGGCGATGCGGTGCGGTGCGAGCGCGGCCCAAGCCGCCGGGTGGAGTCTGTGGGCCCTGTTCGGCGCCCTCTTGTCGACCGAGCTCCCCGCCGCCTGCCACCTCTTCGTCGTCCCGACCATGGTCGCCGGCGTGCTCGGCATCGCATGGACGCGCCTTCCTCCCGACGACCCCCGCCGTGTGCACGCGACGCTGCTCCCGCAGGCCGTAGCCGTCGTGCTCTGGGGTGAGGCGCTGCTCGGCTTGGTCGACACCTTCAACCTCGTGGGTGCCTTTGCCGCGGGCCCCCTGGTCGGTCTCTGGATGGCCGCCAGCGCCTCCCATTGGGTGCCTGACGTCGACGCCGCCGACCGAACGCCGTGGCTTCGCCGCGTCGCAGCGGGTGCCTCCGTCGCAACCCTGGTGCTCGTCGGCATCGCCTACGCCCAGCCGGTCCACGACGAGAGCCATCCGCAGAGGATGAGCATCGGCTACTACGAAGCCCAAGGCACCGCCCAATGGTGGGTCGACGCCAGCTTCGGCGACGTCCCCGAAGCGGTGCGAGCCGCCGGCAACCTCGGCGCCGCCGGCCCATCCCCACATCCCTTCGTGTCGTTCGTTCAGGCCAGCACGGGTGCTACCGAAGCCGTCGGCCTCGCGGTGCCCAAGCTCGAGGTGGTGGCCGTCGAGGGCAGCCGCTGGCGCCTGCGCCTTCATTCGCCACGGGGCGCGCGGGTACTCGCCCTCATGACCCCCCCGAGCCTCAAGCTCGACACCGTCACCATCGACGGACAGAGCGTTCGCCCCTACGTCTTGAGCGATTCGCCGCTGTTCCCGGGGTTCCGTTCCGTCGCCACCGCGAGCGCGCCGAACGAAGGCGTCGAGGTAGACCTCGACATCGGCGCAGGGCAGCCCCCCACGGTGTTGGTCATGGACGTGACGTTCGACCTACCCGCCACCGCCGACCCGCTCGTGACGGCGCGTGGACGGACGGGATTCGGCTCTCAGAATGGGGACGTGTCGGTCGTCGTCAGCCGCATCGCCTTGAGGCACCCCGACCTGTTGCCCCACGAGTGAGGCTCAGCCGAACTTGCCCTGGAGTGCTTTGCAGACCGCGGACGGTGCGTACTTGCTCACGTCGCCACCGTGACTCGCGATCTCGCGCACGAGCGAAGCCGTGATGTGACCCCACGCCAATGCGGTGGGGAGGAAGAGGGTCTCCACCTCGGGTGCCATATCCGCATTGGCTTGGGCGATCTGAAGCTCGTACTCGAAGTCCATCGCATGGCGCAGACCGCGAATGAGCGCGCGACCGCCAATGCGCTGGCAGTAATGGATGAGCAGCCCCTCGAAGGCATCGACCTCGACGTTGTCGAGATGGGAGGTGGTCTCTCTCAACAGCCCGAGCCGTTCGTCGGTGGAGAAGAGCGGCTTGCGCGTGGGGTGGATGCCAATGGCCACCACCACGCGGTCGAAGAGCTTCGATGCGCGCGCTACGACGTCGAGGTGACCGTTTGTGACCGGATCGAAACTGCCGGCGTAGACGGCGACCGTCTCCTTCACGGCGTGCCCCCGGGGGGCGGAACCTGCTCGTCGGACGGCGGAGGAATGAGCGACCCCGGTTGAAGAGGGGGGGATCCGCCGTCGCCCGGGACCAGCACGCCCCCGTTGGGCAGCTGTCCCGGTACGGCCGGCTGCATGCCCGGTGGGGGGCCAGCCGGTGCGCGACGCGGACCGAGGGTGGGACCACTCGCCGGGTGCTGCTCGACCCAAAGGATGCGGCCCTGGTCGCTGAACGTGAGGCGGAAGTTGGCGAGCAGACCGGCCCCGATGGAGCCGTCGATGTCGACCTCGAGCTCTCGTTCGACCGAGCCGATGGGGGCCCCGAACACCCCGGGAAGTTTGGGCATGCGGAAAGAGCCGAACTGCATCAGTGGGATCGATCCGAACTTCATCGGCTGGGGGGACCCTTGGACGGGCTCGAGCTTGTCGACGCTGAGACCCACCTTCTGCCACCCCTCTTCGTCGAGGGCGACGGCGTGGGCCATCGAGCTGTCGACGAAGAGGGAGGCCGGCTCGGCTGCGTCTTCGCCCAGACCGCTTCCGAGCACCATGCCGCCACCGCGCAAGTAGAACACGTCGACCTTGCTCGCGACGGGCGGGGGCGGCGGCGCGAAGGCCCGCGCCACGAACTGCCGACCGGCGTGGTCGAGGGTCACGTTGAGGTGGCGCAACAGGTTGGCTCCGAGCAGCGCCTTGATCGGCGTGCCGAGGCGCATCGACAGCTCCGACAGATCCTGCGTGAGCGCGGGGACGTCGCGAACTTCGAGCCGTTGGCCAAAACGAAGGGACACCCAGCTCGGCTCGGTGCGGGTCGTGCTGTCGAGCATGACCTCCGCATTGCCGGTAGAGATGACGGCCAGCCCCTTGTCACCATCGATCTCGACCGGGACGACGTAGAGCGGCGCCCCCTGGACCTTGGCCATCTTCACCGACTCGAGGCGGCCCTCGGTGGTGGTCACGTCGAACGGCTTACGACCGGTGCCGCGATGGGCGAGCTTGTTGATCTGCTTGGCCCACTTGTCGTCGACGTCGGGATTGTCGAGCAGCTTGTCGAGGATCTTGGCGGTCTCTTCGATCTCGCCTTTGTACCAGTGAGCGCGGGCGCGCATCTTCTGGGCGGTCGGCCCCTTCACCCCCTCGAGCAAGCGAAGCACCTCGTCGAACTCGAGCCGGGCCAACGCCACCCGGGCCGCGAGCAGCTTCACCTCGGGATCTTCGGGCACGATGTCGAGCGCCTTGCGCACCGAGGTGTGCGCAGCGTCGATGGTGGCCGAGCGGTACTCGCGCTGCGCGCGGGCGTACCACTTCTGCGCCTTGGGCGGCCGCGCCACCTTGGGCGACGTCACGACCGTGGGGCAGCCCGCAGTCAGCAGCGCTGCGAGCAGAGCCACGCCCAGGCTCGACCTCGCCACGAGGCGGCTCGGGTTGGTCTTCGCGGGCTTAGCTGGTCGTGTTTGGCTCATCGTCGGGGCTCGGCTCCTCGGATTGGAGCAGCCGGAATTCGAGGATGCGATCGAGTCGTAGCTCACGCCGACCGCGGGTGCGTTGCAGATAGCCGAGAACAACGGGTGGGTCGAGGTCGGACCGCAGGCGCGTGGCGCGGAAGGTAAAACGCTGGGGCGCACGGCGATTCGCCGACCGATAGAGCACCTCGGCCCGCCCTTCGCTGGCGACGGCTTCCTTCACCTCGGCCAACATGGCGGGCTCGACCACACGTCTCCCGGCACTGAGACGCCACAGATCTCGGAGCGTTGCCCGTGCCTCGCCTCGGGTCTGCCGGAACAAGCCTTCGAGGTGCGCAAAGAGATCACGGGTGACCCTGACGTCGTTGTCGGCGCGGTGAGGGCGGGGGTTGTCGATACCGAGGCGGGCCGCCAGAGGGATGAGACCATGGCGCGGCGCATCGACCTGTCGCCGCGCGAGGGCGAGGGTGTCGAGGAAGTGAGGGCAATGCCAGGTACGACCGAGCCGGGTGAGCTCGGCGGACAGAAAGCCCACGTCCCACTTCGCTCCGTGGGCCACCAGACAGGCCCCGTCCAGGAGCGAGAGCACCTCGTCGGCTACGCTCGAGAAAGGCTCGGCCGTGGCGATCTCGTCGGGACCGATGCCATGAAATCGCGTGGAGTTTCCTAGGGGCACCGTGGGGTCCACGATGCGGCAGAGCGCGGCTCGCACCTCGCCACCGACGACCCGCTCCACGCACACCTGCACGACCCGGTCGCGCTCGACGTCGAGACCGGTCATCTCGAGGTCGACGAACGCGAGCGGTGCCTCGTCGAGGGGCAAATCCCACGGCGGACCGGATGGTGGCTCTGGTTTTCCCATGCTGCCGTCGGCGACTGTACTAAGGTCTCGCCATGAATTGGCGAGGTCTGACCGTCGCATGCGCCCTGGCCTCGAGCCCAGGCTGTAGCGCGACTTCGGCGAGCACCTCCGCCCCTCCGCCAGCCGCCACCACGGCCGCTCCAGTCGCCTCGACCCCCGCGTCGGCGGTGGTGCCCGTAGCGAGCACGACGACACCGACCCTCACGCCCGAGCAGGAGCTCGCGCGCGCGGTCGAGGCAGCGCGACGATGTGACGCGCCAGCGGCTGAGATCACGAACGCGCCCCCCGAGGACGGAGTCGTGTTCAACAACGCCCAGACGGATCCCGATGCAGGTTACATCGACCGGCTGGCCGCCATCGTCGGTACCATCCGCGGAACGGCAGCCTACCGCTGCTGCTTCGACGCGTGGCAGACCCAGCACCCTGAAGAGGAGCTGAAGGTCATGATGCAGATCACGCTCGACCCAAAAGGGGGCGTGAAAGAGACCGGCGTGGACGCCAAGCGCACGAACGCTGACGACGCCGTGTTGATCGGCTGCCTCGGAGCTGTCGCCCGAGGGAGCGAGTTCCCTCCCTCTCCCACCGGCAAGGATACACAGGTCGACTACCCATTCGTCGTCGCGGCCCGAGACACGAGCCCCTGACCACGAAGACATGGGAGTAAGCCAAGGAAGGCCCGCGAAAGCGGGCGTGTTGAGCCGACGGAGCACAGTGGGACCGAGGTCCGACTGAACATTTGCTGAAATGGAAATGCTCCGGCCCTCTCGAAAGGGAGAGGACCGGGCAAGTCAGGGAGGAGGCGCGTGCGCCAGTTGGGGCTTGGGGGCCCAAAGCTGAGGCTCAGCCGAGCTGACGCGAAAGCGACCACATCTCGTGCCCGCCTTCGGAGGCGCGAAGTCCAACCCGAGGGTGCGCCCGGCAAACCGTCGTCGTGACGATCAGCTCACTCGGACTCGTCCCCATAGGGTCCGAAGTTGGGCGGGAGAGGCGGCAGTTGAGGCCGTGCAGCCACGTTCCGCTTCTTGCTCTTGGCCGCGGCGGCGGCCTTTCCCTGCTTGGGAGATTTGGGTGCGGCCGAAGCTTTCTTCGACGCTGCCTTCTTGCTGGAGGCAGCGGCGGCCTTGGCGACGGGTGCCTTTTTGGCGCCGGTCTTCGAGGCCGCTCGCTTGCTGGTGCCCTTGTTCGTTGCGCCCGCTTTGGAGCGCGAACGCTCAGAGCTTACTTTTTTTTACTGGCGCGCTTCTTGGCAGCCGCCTTCCGCTTCGGTGCAGCCTTCTTCTTGGGCGCAGCCTTCTTGCGGGGGGCAGCCTTCTTCTTCGGTGCGGCCTTCTTCTTGGTCGCAGCCTTCTTCTTGGTTGCGGCCTTCTTCTTCGGGGCCGCCTTCTTCTTCGGGGCAGCCTTCTTCTTGGCGGCGGGCTTCTTAGCAGTCTTCTTTGCGGCCATCTGTGGACCTCCTGTTGGCCGCCCCGCACTCAACGCAGGGCAACAGACGTTGCACGACGTATATTGCCATCTATGGCAGGTCGTCAAGAACTAAGTTTCAAGCACCTACGTGGGTGTCGCGCGGTGACCCGATCGTGGGGTCAACCACTTAGCGATTCTGCGCCGTCTACAGGGGGTATTGGCCCGTTCTGTGTATCCGAGCCTTTCACGGATGAAACGTGTTCACGGGACAAAATATTGTCCTGGTCATGTCTTCAGTGCAGGCACTGAACGGCTGTTGCGCGCTGTGGTTTGGGCATGCCTGATGCCCTTGAGATTTGAGTCGGAGGCGGCTACCTTCCGCGGCCCCTGGAGCAACCCATGACGGCGCGCGCGATGTGGCTTCGGTTCTTCGTTCTGCTGATGGCCTTCTCGACGGCCCTCGGTTCCATCGGCTGTGGCTACTCCGAGGAGGAGATGCGCGCGAAGGTGCGCGAAATCGAATCCTTGCAGAAGCAGCTCGACGCCGAAGAGGCGCGGAACAAGCAGTTTCAACGGGAGCTCGATGAGTCGCGGGCGAAGGTCGAGCAGCTCAAGGAGCAGCTCGCTGCGGCGGGTGTCGACGTCGAGAACCTCCGTAAGGACATGGAGGAGCAGGCCCGAGCCCTCGCCGAATACAAGAAGCGCGCCCAGCAGCTCGAGGAAATCAAGAAGCGTTTCGAGCTGTTGCGGGCCAAGCTGCAGTCGCTCACCAAGCTCGGCCTCAAGGTCGTGGTGCGCAACAACCGAATGGTGATCCAGCTCCCGGGTGACGTGCTCTTCGACTCCGGCCGGGAGACCCTCCGAGAGGAGGGGGAGAACATCCTCGGTCAGGTCGCCTCCGTGGTCCGAAAGGATCCGACGCTTCGAGAGCGTAACTTCCAGGTTGCGGGTCACACCGACAACAAGCCGTACGTCGGTGTCTTCAAAGACAACTGGGGCCTCAGCGTGATGCGCGCGCGGGAGGTGCTCCGGTTCCTCATCAAGCCGACGGACCAGAATGGCGGAGGCCTCTCGTCCGAGCACTGGAGTGCCTCTGGCTACGGCGACACCGACCCGATCGCCGACAACGACACGGCCGAAGGGCGCCAGCAGAACCGGCGGTGTGAGCTCGTCGTCCTCCCTGCGATCGAGGAGATGCTCGATCTGAACAGCCTGACGAAGTGACGGCACCGACCTCAGGCGGCCGCGTGGCCGCGATCGACGTCGGCACCAACTCCGTGCTCCTCCTCGTGGCGGAGGCGCGGGCGGGCACGGTCTCTGCCGTCGAGGAACGGGCCGAGATCACGCGGCTGGGCAAGGACGTCGACGACCAAGGCCACCTTCGGGCCGACGCCATCGAGCGAACCGTCTCCGTTCTCCGAGCCTATGCGGCCCGAGCCCAGGAGCTCGGCGCTACCCGTATCGCCGCCGTGGCCACCAGCGCCGCCCGCGACGCCGGCAACGGTGAGGACTTCCTGTCGGCTGCGACCGATGCCCTCGGGGCGCGGCCCGACATCGTGAGCGGGCGCCGCGAGGCCGACCTCACGTTCCGCGGCGCCCTCATGGGGCTCGATCCCGAGGGGCCGGTCGCCGTCTTCGACGTAGGCGGAGGCTCGACGGAGCTCATCGTCCAGGTGGGCCCACTCAGCGACGCGGCCAGCCTCGACATCGGTGCCGTGCGACTGACCGAGCGATTCATCAAACACGACCCGCCTCTGGCCGAGGAGCTGAGCGCCCTCCGGGCCTTCGTGGCCCACGCCCTGAAGGACGGCCCCAACCTTCGCGGCCGCCCTCTGGTGGGCGTCGCAGGCACGGTGACCACCCTCGCCGCCATCTCCCACGAGCTGGAGCCCTACCGACCAGGAGCTCTGCACGGCACGGTTCTGGCGTCGGAGACCGTGACCGAGCTCGTGGCGCGTTTGGCGAGTATGAAGCTCGAGGCGCGACAGGAGGTCGCGGGGCTCGCACCCAAGCGGGCTGACGTCATCGTGGCCGGGGCCATCATCGTGGAGCAGGTCTGCGTGCACGCGCGCGCAGATCGTCTCCTGGTGTCGGAGCGAGGCGTACGTTGGGGCCTGGCGGCCGAGCTCCTCGCCGAGGGGCCCGAAGTGCCACAACCCTGAATCGTTAAAAACACTTGCGCTGATCTAGGTGCTCCACTAGGGGCGCCAAAAGGCGGCTCGGGCCCATAATCGAGGTCCACCGCGAAGCAAACTTTCTTGACAGATCGGGGTCGTTTCACTAGGGTTCGGCGCGCCTGGCGCGAAAAGTGTTCCTCTAGGCCCCAGCGGGCCAGGAGCGGGTTCTAGGACCCAATTTGAAAGAGGAACCCCCGTCAAAAACCTTCACGGGTCGAGACGGGGCCCGGGATGGACCATGAAGGAACACCCACAGCCAGCTCGAACTCAATCGATGGGCCACGCCAGGTAACGAATTGGACGCCAAGTCAGCCGCCCTCCCTGGGCGGTCGATCCAGATGGCGTCCAGCTATGTCATTTCGTGATTCGGTCGCGCGATGACGAGCCCGCATGCGCAAAGCGCACGGGTTTCATCAAGGAGAGAACAAAGCACCATGCAGGCAAACACGGACAACGAGTTTCAGGTTGGCGACAAGGCGGTCTACCCCGCCCAGGGCGTGGCTGAGGTCGTGGGAATCGAGGAGAAGGACATCGCCGGAAACCGGCAGAGCTTCTACGTCCTCCGCATCCTCGACACCGATCGCAAGATCATGGTGCCCGTCAAGAACGCCGATGCGGTTGGCCTTCGCCAGGTGATCTCGGAGCAGGAGATCCAGGAGATCTTCGACATCCTCCGCGAGCGGACCATCGCGTTCGACAACCAGACCTGGAACCGTCGCTACCGCGGCTTCATGGACAAGATCAAGACGGGCTCCATTTACGACGTGGCCGAGGTTCTTCGCGACCTCTACCGCCTCAAGACGGACAAGCAGCTCTCCTTCGGTGAGCGTCGCATGCTCGACACCGCCCGCTCCCTCATCGTCAAGGAGATCGCCATCGCGCGCGAGCAGACCGAGGACGACGTGAAGGCGGAGATCGAGGCCATCTTCTTCACCAACTGAGCCTCGACGAACGCCTGGCCCTCACGAGGGGTTGGGCCGCATTGAATGGGCGGCGCCGCGACGATTACGCGGGCCGCCCTTCGCGCATTTCGGCACACCCGACTTTCCCTCGTAGACTGGCGAATCTCGCTCGATGGAACGTGTTTCAACCATGCGCCGCCGCACCTTGCTGATCGCTCTCGCCGTGGGTCCGCTCGCCGGATGCGAAGAGGAAGACGAGACACGCGCGCCGGCCGAGGTGGTGCGAGAGTTCGTGGAGCGACTTAGCCAATTCGATGGGCGTCCCGACGACGCCGAGGCCATCTTCGAGCTGTTGAGCGAACGGGCTCGCGCCAATCTCACGGCGCGCGCGGAGCGCTACAGTGCCGCCAGCGGAAAGAAGATCTCGCCGCCCGCGATGATCGTGCCCGGGTGGCTCACCCTTCGCTTCGTTCCCCAGGCCTACGCAGCTCAAGTGGTGGGCCGCTACGCCCTCGTCGAAGTGGCCGGCGTGAGCCCCTCGGATCGGGCCCAGATCCCCTGCATTCGAGAAGAAGAGCATTGGCGCGTCGACCTCGCTCTGCCCGAGCTGCCCCCGATGGTCACACGCCCCGACGGGACCTCACCCTGATGGTCCGGCTCGCGCTCGACCCGTCGCTCATCCCTTCCCCGCGGCCCTCGAAGCTCGCCGAGCTCTCTTCGTGCGAAGACGCTGGCGCGACACTGATCGAGGGCGACAACCTCGATGCGCTCGAGCTTTTATGTGCAGGTGCGCAGCGATTCGAGCTCATCTATCTCGACCCCCCGTTCTTTACGCAGCGGCAGCACCGCCGAACCAAACGCAAGCGACGCGCCAAGGGAGACATCGCGCGGACCGAGAGCGACGCATTCGACGACCGGTGGCCCAGCCTCGATGTCTATCTCGCCACCCTGCAAGCCCGCCTCGCTCGACTGCGCAGCCTCCTCACCGACGACGGCTCGGTGGTGATTCACGTCGATCCCAATACGAGCCACTACATCAAGGTGATGTGTGACGAGCTCTTCGGCGATGGTTGCTTCGCGAGCGAGATCGTCTGGCGCTATCGGCGCTGGCCGGCCAAGACGAAGAACTTCCAGCGCGTGCACGACGTGCTGCTGCGCTATGTGAAAGACCCCAAGGCCACGCCGCGCTTCCATCAGCTCTACGAGCCATTGGCCCCCTCGACCCTCGCCACGTGGGGGAAGTCAAAACAGCGCGCCGACGTCGATGCCAATGGCCGCCGTCGACGCTCGACGAAGACGGCCGAGGACTCGCCCGGCACGCCCATGGGCGATGTGTGGGAGATCGGCGTCATCGCGCCCGTTGCGCGCGAGCGAACGGGCTACCCGACGCAGAAGCCGGAGGCATTGCTCCGACGCATCGTGCAGGGGTTGAGTCTCGAGGGCGACGCCGTGCTCGATCCTTACGTGGGCAGTGGCACCACCCTCGCCGTGGCTGCCGCGCTCGGGCGGCGCGCGGTCGGTCTCGACCAGAGCCCAGAAGCCATTGCCGTCGCGACGTCCCGACTCGAGGCTCAGGGTGTTGCCTTGCGCCGTGCGCGCGTGGAACCCCTGAGCTCTCGGTAACCCATCATGGCCAAGGACCACCTCCCCCGCCTCCGCGCTGCCCCGTTGCCCACGCCCCCGCGCGTGGTCTTGCTCGAGCCGGAGATCCCGCAGAACACCGGGAACATCGGTCGCATGGCGGCCGCGCTGCAGTGCCCCCTCCATCTCATCGAGCCGTTGGGCTTTCGCGTCGACGAGAAGGCCGTGCGGCGAGCTGGCCTCGACTACTGGCACCTCGTCGAGATGCACCTGCACCCCAACCTGGCCGCTTTCGAGCGAGAGCACCCCTCCCGCCTCATGCTCTTCTCGGCCGTCGGCAAGCGCTCCTGCTTCGAGGCCGCCTTTCGGCCCGGCGATGCCCTGGTGTTCGGGCGCGAGAGCGTCGGCCTCCCCCTCCCGCTCCTCGAAGCCCACCAGGAGACCACCTACGCTCTCCCCACGATCGGCGGGGTCAGGTCGCTCAACCTCGCCAACACGGTCGCCGTGGTCCTCTACGAGGTCTACCGGCAACTTGGTGCCTTCGAGCACCTCCACCAGGAGGCCCCATCACCCCCACCGGCCACGGAGGGCTAGGCACCCGCTGGGGCCTGTACTAGCCTGGGTTCTCGCTCATGCGACGGCTTGTAATGACCGCGGCCCTCGTGGCCGGCTCGATGCTCGTGCCCGAAGTGGCGCGCGCCGACAGCATGGACCCCGCCCTGGCGCGGCTCACGCTCGACGACAATTGTCGTGCGGGCGCTGCCGACGGCGGCACGGGCCAGTACTACAACCCCGCGTCGGGTTTCACGCGCTGTCGCCTCAACCACGCCGCCTTCGCCAAGATGGTCGCCCAGCTTGGAACGGCCATCGCGCCGCTTCCCACCTACGCTGCCCGTACGACCGGATTTGGGGGCTACCGGTTCGGTGTGCTCGGGCAGTACACGACCATCGACAGTGGTGCCCACTACTGGCAGGAGGGCACGCAGGGGCCGAAGGACGAGAGCACCGGACAGGACTCGATCCGCAACACCGACCCCGACGGCGTGCTGCAAAACTACCAGGTGTTCCTCGCCAAGGGCTTCCCGTTCGGCGTCGAGCTCGGGGCTGGCTTCGGCTACCTCGTCAACACCGAGATCATCTCGGGGGGCGGCGACGTTCGCATCTCGCTCTTCGAGGGCTTCCGCTCCTCCATCCCGGGCTACTTCCCCGACGTCGGCGTGGGCGGGTCGGTGCGCACCATCACCGGCACCAGCGAGCTCAAGCTCACGGTTGCGTCCTTCGACGCACAGCTGTCCAAGCCCATCCCGATAGCGGGCACCGTGGTGCTGCAGCCGCACGTCGGTTACCAGTTCCTCTACATCTTCGGGGATTCGGGCCTCATCGACCTCACGCCCAACACCGACCCCACCTCCCTCTGCGGCTACCAGGGCGACAACAACCCCGCCACGCCCGACCCGGACAAGGGCGGCGTCTTCGATGGTCAGCCCGTCTGCACGAACTCGAGCGCCGACTTCAACAACAACGTCGTGTTCGACAAGGTTCGGCTCGCTCGCCATCGCATCGCCTTCGGCTCCCAGCTGCGCTACCAGATGATTCAGTTCGGTTTCCACGTCGCGACCGACGTCGTGAAACCGGGTGACGTGAACGAAGGCGACACGGTGGTCGAAGAGGCCGTCGACCCGGACGACCCGAGCGGCAACACGCGCTTTACGCTCAACAAGCTCCAGGACGACCCCCGCACGCCGGGCAACGACGAGGTGAAGAACCAGTGGACCTTCGCCTTCGAAATCGGCGCGGTCTTCTGAGCCCTCACACGTTGGGGAGCGTGTAGCCCGCTTTCTGCACCAGGGTGCGGAAGATCAGATCCTCGTCGCGCGCCCGCAGCAGATGCTCGTTGAAGCGCTTGCGGTTGCGCTCCACTCCGGCCAAGAAGCCGCGCTCGTTGTTCTCGAGCATGAGCACGAGGTGCGGATGCATGCCGGCCACCTCCTTGGGGACGTGCATGCTCATGCCGACCTCCGTGCGTCCCTTGGCGACCCGGTGGACCACGCGCAGGAGCTCCTCGTCGTGGAAACGCGGCATGGCCATCTGGCGGTCGTCCTTCGACCCCTCGAGGAGGAGTGCGGCGCGATTGAGGTAGCTCCCGGCCCAAACCGACCGCGACGTGCCCAGCGAGAGGCCCACGGAAGCCCCGAGAAGTAGCCGACGTGAGAGCACGGTCATCCCTGCCGGGTACCGCACTGCTGCCCGATCACGCAAGCGAGAGCAGGATCAGTGCAGGGTCTCGCCGGGGGGACGACTCTGTCGCGTGGGCATGTCCTCGACCGAACCGCCAAACCGCAGCCCGAAGCCGAGAGCCATCGCGGCCAAGACCCCTGCTGCGTAGAGCCCCCACCCCCACTGGACCACGATGGGGATGAGCGGGTGTGTCGGAACGGCCGCGATGAGCCGCACCACCACCGTCATGAGCACCATGGCCGCGAGGAAGGCCACCGCCACCCGCGAACCCCGCATCTGACGGATGGTGCGACGCGAGGCGACGAGCCCGAGCATGATGAACCAGCCCACCCCGGCCGCCCAGAGCCAAGGGAGGGCCTGCGCGAAGCGGAAGCCGGACCAGGTTCGAACCTCGGGTGCCGTCTCGTGCAGCCACGGCGCAAAAAACACCGCGATGCCCACCAGGCTGAGCATGATGAGCGGCCCGCGACCGCGACCGGTATACGTCCACGGCACGATCTCGTCCTCGGGCGGCGTCTGGTCCTCGGGTTCGAGGATCTGAGCCTCGTACGAGGGCGGCAGCTCGGCCATGGGCTTCACCGCGATGTCGCAGTGTGGGCACACGGAGACTTCGCCCACGGCAAACATCTCGCGGCAGAAGGGGCACGCGTAGAGGTCGCTCACACGGCTGGAGGCTAGCACAGAGGATCAGACGGGCTTGCCGCCCAAAGGTGCTATCGGTACGCCTGCCACGGCAGGATCACGGCACGAACCCATGCTGAGCGAACCCAGTGAAGCCGCCCGCACCCTCTGCGTGCGCCTCGGCCTCGACAGCCCGCCCCTACGGCTGAACGAGGCCCTCACGCACCCGTCATGGGCCAACGAGCACCAAGACGACCAGGGCATGGACAATCAACGCCTCGAGTTCTTGGGCGACTCGGTGCTCGGGCTGTGCGTGTCGGAGATGCTCATGGCGGCCTTCGACGGCGTCGACGAGGGTGGCCTGACCGTGATGCGCGCCTCGCTCGTCAATGCCCAGGCCCTCGCGCGAGCCGCCAAACGGCTCGACGTCGCGTCTGCCCTGCGGCTCGGCCGGGGCGCCGAGGCAGCCGGTGAACGCAACCGACCCAACGTGCTCGCCGACGCCATGGAGGCGGTCATCGGCGCGGTCTACCTCGACGGCGGCATGGCCGCGGCGCGGCGGGTGAGCCGCCACGTCGTGGGCGACGATTTCGACCAGCTCGTCGCGCGGGGCGGCATCCAGCGTGACGCCAAGAGCCGCCTCCAAGAACGACTCCAAGCCGAGGGCCTCGACACCCCGACCTACGAGGTCGTGGGAGAAGACGGTCCGGCTCATGCCCGCGTGTTCCACGTCGAGGCGACCTTGCCCGACGCCGCCGGAGGCACCAGCTTCGCCGGCGAAGGGCGGTCGAAGAAGATCGCCGAACAAGCCGCCGCCAGCGCTGCCCTGCAGAGTCTCGACGACCGGGACGACGGCTCGCGCGGCTGACGAATCAGCGCAGATTGCCGGGAGTGCCCTTGGGAGCCGCTGGCTGCGCGGGACGCTTGGCTTGGAGAGCCCCTGGGCGTTCCATGGGGGCCAGGTCGCCCTCGCCATCGATCTGGATGATGTCGACGCGCTGCGGATGGTGGTCGGTGAGGTGTTTTCCTCGGAGCTCGGTGATGAGTGCCCCGCCCACGTCCCGAACCTTCTTCTTGGCGAGCATGCCGCGAATGGTCGCCTTCTCCTGCTCGAGGCTTCGCTCCGGCGTCTTCACGCTCCCCCGCCGCTGCAGGATCAACCAGTCGTTCTGAATCTTCACCGGCTCGGCGACGACCTCGCCATCCTGGATCTTGGCCACCGCCGCGTAGACCTCGGCCGGAAACGCCACGTCGCGATGGGCCGTGCTCCCGTCGGGACGCATGAAACCGAGGTCGCCCTTCCGCATGGCGGTTCCCTTGTCGAGCGACTTGGTGCGCGCCAGCTCGTCCCAAGCCTTCACGGGGTCCTCGGCGTATTTGGCGTCGGTCTTGATCGTCTTCAAGATGGCCTTGGCCTCGGCCTCGGTGGCCACGACGATCTGCCAGACCCGAATCCGCTCCTCGGAGCGGTAGTGCTCGCGATTGGCCTCGTAGAAGGCTTCGATCTCGGCGTCGGTGACCGCTGCCTCAGAGGCGTTCTGCTGCACGTCCTGCAAGAGGGCCGAGCCGTAGATGCTCCGGATCCGCTGGGCCACGTCGAGCCGCTCGTGCAGCTCGTCCGCCATCGCCCCCTGCTCGGCGAGGAGCTGGGCCACGAGGCTCTCGGTGATCTTGCGCGCCACCTCTTCGGCCGTGCCCATCCGCTTCAGTTGGTAGGGCGGGATCGACTTGGCCAGCTTCTCGACCTGATCGCTGGTGATGGTCTGCTCGCCGACCCTGGCCACGACGACCGATGGACCGGGCGTCGGCGCAGGCGCCGGCACCGGGGTAGCGGTCTGGGCCACCGTCGCCGCCGGCTTGGGTGGCTGCACCCGCTTCGGCGACGGGAGGTCGGCAAAGGCCAAGGCGGAGGCACCGAGGCTACAAACCAACAAGGCGAGCGCGCCCCACGAGGCCGCCCGACGACGCGGGGAGAACTTCGCCATCGGCCCTGTCATAGCCGCTATCCGCTCTCGCGCGAGGCCTTGCGGAGCTGTTCGAGCTGAGCTGCCGCCCCGTCGTGCTCGGGATCGAGCTCGAGCACGCGCTCCAGGTCCTCACGCGCCCCTTCGACGTCGTCGTTCCGCTCCCGCAAGATCCCGCGGTAGTAGCGAGCGGTGACGTGCTCTTCGTGGTCTTTGAGCACCGCGTCGAGGTTGGCGATGAGGCGACCGATGGGGGGGGCGGTCATGTTGGCCCGGACCCACGCCGCGGTGGCAGCGTAGTCGGGGTTCTTGGGTGCCTCTTGGCACGCGAGCCGTGCGAGCCGTAGGGCCTCGGTGAGTTTTTCTTCGGCGAAGGCGACGAGGGCACGCTCGTGCAGCGAGCTCGTCGCGGTCTGCGCGCTCATCTTGGTGCCCGACTTCTTGTCTTCTGCCGCCCGCTCACCGCTGGGCGGCGGCTCGGGCTCTTCGTCCTTCTCTTCCGCCCTTTTGAAGGGCGACTCCGAGCGCATGGTCTCGGGTACGAGCGTAGCTTCCGGCCTCTTCGCACCGGCCACCACGCCCCGAACCTCGGCCAAGGCCTCTTGGCGTCGGTCGGGGTCGATGACGATCTCGAAGGCCTCGACGAGGGCCGCATGGATCTTCCCCATGCCCTCCTGAACCTCGAGCGTGTCGTCCTGACAGACGTCGGGGTGCCATCGTTTGCTCAGGCGGTCGAGCGCAGCCCACGCGACCTCGGTGATGTCGTCTTCGCTCTTGTCCTCGATGTCGCTCGGTTTGATGCCGAGGCGTTCGAAGGGCGTCTCGAGCTGGAGGCGCGCGAGGCGACTCTTCACCTCGGTGAGGAGCTGCTCACGGGAGCTGATGGCGGGAACGGTGCTGTCGAGACCAGCGTCATGCCTGTCCGGTTCTCGCGACTGACTCGAGGACGGCGCCCGGTGCTCTCCGGTCCCGGGGAGGTCGGGGGCAGCCGCACGTACGCGGGCGACGCGACGCAGTTTGATCTTGGCCACCCGGCGCGGCTTCTGGGGCGTGTCGGGGGTTCGGTTCTCGTCCGACGAGTCGGTGATCGCGCTCTCATCACCCGTACGCGGACTCGGAGGAACCGATCCTTCGGACGACGTGCTCTCCTCGAAGATCGAGGAGTCGGACATCGAGTCCTCGAGCTGCGCGCCGGCGAGGGTGGTGCTGCTTCCCGCGGGGGAGAAGTCGAGGTGCCGCGTGATCGCGAGCAGGTAGATGATGGTCTTGAGAACGCCTTCCGGCACGAGCTCTCGGCCGCGAAGCTCTTTGAGATTGCACCGCTCGTCGCGAACCACCCGAACCAGCCGCCGCGCGTCGCCAGTAAAGCCGAAGCGGCGGAGATTGACGTCGGCCCGCACCATGAAGGGGGACTCACCGATGCGCTTGAGGGTGTGGTCCTGCCACCCCCCCATCTCGTCGTGCTGGCTGAGCCCGGCCCAGAGCACGCGGAGGGTATCGATGCGCACCCCGGCCGGCATGTCGGCGAAGGCGTCGACCTGGGGCTCGAACCGCCACGTGGCGTCGGGCTCGAGCTCGAAGTAGCGGGTGAGCCGCTTGAGGATCTGAAGGACCAGGGCGCGCTGCAGCGTCTTGGCGTCGATGAGCTTGGCGTCGGCGAGGGCTTGGCCGAGCAGACCGTCCTGCTGCAGCGCCGTCTCGAGCTCGTTGGCCATGACCACGCCGGCTTCGACGACGATCTCACCGAGGCGGGCGTAATTGTTGGGAACGAGGACCCGGCAAACCAGTCCGCGGTCGAGCTGAATGAGGTGTTCGTCCTCGCCCTTGGGCTTCAAGGCGAGCGTCCCCGTCCAACGCTTGTCCAGCGCCCGGATCAACAGCAGCGCAAACGAGATTTGCTCGAAGCTGCCACTCTCATTGGGCGGCTGCAGAGGCACGGAGAGACCATACCATGGTGTCGGGCCGTAGGGTGGGAGCTATGGTGCGTTCATGCCGAGCGGACACATCCTGGTCGTCGACGACGAGGTCTCGATCCTCTCCACCCTGAAAACCACCCTATCTATCGAGGGTTACGGGGTCGACGTGGCCGACCGCGTGGCCACGGGCTGGGAGAGAATCCAGCGCGGGAGCTACGACCTAGCGCTCTTCGACGTGGCTTTGCCCGACGGGGACGGGGTCGGCCTGCTGGAGCGGGCTCGCCAAGAGGGCCACGACATGCCGGTCATCATGATGAGCGGCCACGCCACCATCGACGCCGCCATTCGCGCCACACGGCTCGGGGCCACCGATTTTCTAGAGAAGCCGCTGTCGACGGATCGGCTCCTGGTCATCATCGACAACACCCTGCGCCTCGTGCGCGCCGAGGCCGAAGCGCAGGAGCTTCGCACGCGCACCGGGGTCGGGTCGGAGCTCATCGGCTCGAGCGCAGCGATGGACAAGCTTCGAGAGCAGATCGCGCGGGCCGCCCGGGCCAAAGCCACGGTCGTCATCCGCGGTGAACGGGGTACGGGCAAAGAGCTCGTCGCGCGCGCCATTCATCGAGCGTCGCCCCGAGCGGAGGGGCCCCTGGAGAAGATCAACTGCGCCGCAGTGCCGGGGGAGCTCATCGAGAGTGAGCTCTTCGGTCACGAGGCCGGCGCCTTCACCGGTGCCACCAAACAGCGCCGCGGCAAGTTCGAGCGGGCCAGCGGAGGCACCCTCTTCCTCGACGAGGTGGGCGACATGCCCCTCGCCATGCAAGCCAAGCTGCTCCGGGTGTTGCAAGAGCAAGAGCTCGAGCGCGTGGGCGGCAACGAGACCATCAAGATCGACGTGCGTGTGGTCGCAGCCACCAACCGCAACCTCGAGCAAGCGGTGCAGGAGGATGCCTTCCGCGCCGACCTCTACGATCGCCTCAACGTGCTCCCGCTCTTTCTCCCTCCGCTTCGCAATCGGCGCGAAGACATCCCCGAGCTGGCCCGCGCGTTCCTCCTCCTCGCCTGTCGCAACAACGACCGGCCCGAGATGACGCTCACCGATCGCGCCGTGTCCGCGCTTTCGGGCTACAGCTTCCCGGGCAACGTGCGCGAGCTGCGCAACCTCATCGAGCGTCTGGTCATCCTCACCCCCGACGACAACATCGACGAGAGCGATGTCGAGACCAGCCTCGGCACCGCCCTCGGGGCGCGCTCGACTGGCCTCTACCGACCCGGCGTGCCCTACAAGGTCATGGTCGAGGAGGCGGAACGCAGCATCCTCGAAGCCGCCATCGCGGCCCACGACGGGCAGATGGCGGCCACCGCGCGTGCGCTCGGGCTCGAGCGCAGCCACCTCTACAAGAAGTGCAAGAGCCTCGGGCTTCGCGAGAGCTGAGCTACTGCGGTGCGGCTTCCTTCTCGGGGACCCGTCGCTCCATGCGCTCGGCGAGGGCTTCGGCCTTGGCCGCGTAGTCGTCGCGCTTCATGCCTCGGTAGCCCTCGGCCATCATGCGGTAGATCTTCGCTGCCTGCGCCGGCTTGGGACCGGCCTTGATGGCGCTGTTGAGCTCGTAGATCGCCGTGATGTGCTTGCCGGTTCGGGCCAACGCACGCGCGTAGAGCAGGTGGGTCTGAGGGTTCATCACGTCGAGGTAGATCGACGACTCCCCGACCTTGACCGCCTCGCTCCACTTGCCCTGTTTGACCAGCGTCTTCAGCAGAAGGCCGTACACCTGTCGGTCATGCTGCTCGAGCTTGGCCAGCTCCCGCAACGCCCAGAGCTTGCCCTGCTCGTCCTTCTGCTTGTTCGATAGGTCGTAGAGGGCCTGCAGGGGCTCGGCCTGGGATGGGTCGAGCTGATGCGCCTTCATCAGGTGGGTGCGCATCTGATCGGGCTTCTTTCCCGTCTCGGCGAGGTCGGCCGCCTTCATGCGTACGGCGTAGCCGTCGTGGCCATCTTTGATGAGGCCCTGCACGGTCTTCTTCGCTTCGTCGTTCTTCTTTTGCATGAGCTGCAGGCGAAGCTCGAGGTAGCGCGGCCCCGGTGCCTTGGGGAACTTCTGCCGGGCGAGGACCAACGTCGACATGGCCTCCGCCTTCTTGCCCGCCGAAAGGAGTCCGAGGGCGAGCCGGGCGAGCGCGTCGGGGTCGTTGGGATTCTTCGTGACCGCTTCCCGGGCCTTCTCCAGCGACGAAGGCGGCTGGAGGTCGGGCACGAACTGATCGTCGTATCGCTTGAGGCGCTTCTTGAGCCACGCGTTGAACTGGCGGTCGAGCTCGTCCGCGCTGATCCCGAGGACCTCGGGCACGATTTCCTCCGTGCGCTTGCCGGCCCCCCACAACGGAAGGAGCGCCGCGATCTTCTCGAAGCCGAAGGTCTCGGCGATGAAGACCTGGATCTGGCTCGCCGCGAAGTAGGCCATCGTCACGTCTTGGGCGGAGTCGACGTGGGTAAAGGCGCGATTGAAGCTCGCGACCTTGGGGATCTTTCCGTCCTTGAGGCCGTGATAGAGCGCGAGGTGCTCCTCACGGCGCCATTCGTCACGACGGATGATGGTCTCGTATTCGGCGAGGCCCTCGGTGAACCAGCGTGGCACGTGGCTCTTGCTGCCCTGGATGTGAAAGACGTGAGCGAGCTCGTGCCACAGGATCATCCCCCAGTTGAACTGACCCGCGCTCGGTGACAGTGCGGCGAGGGTCTGCCCGAAGCACACCCCTTGAATGCCCACGTTGGGCAGCCCGCTGGTGCGAATGCTGAACGATTGCGAGTCGGCGTAGAGCTCGATGCCGACCGGCGTCTTGGGCTTGAAGCCATATCGCTTCACCATGCCCGCCCAGGCCTCCTCGAGCATGCGCGGCACGTAGCGCTCGAGGACCGCCTTCTCGCGGTTGTGGTACCGGATGCGGAACGTCGTGCCGTCGACCGTCGTGTACTGCTTGGGAATGGTCTCTTCGTAGAGGTTGAGGGTGTTGTAGACGCGGACGTTGAACTCGTCGCGCCGCCACGCCTTCTGCAACTGCTCGAAGCCCTCTTTCTCCTTTCCGTCGCGGATGAGGTTGAAGCCGAGCTGCGCGTAGGCCTTGGCGTCCTGCGGGTCGAGCTTCACCGCCTTCTGCATCATCTTCACGATCTCCGCGTAGCGATGCTCCCAAGAGGCATAGGTCCCGACGATGCTGTAGAGCTCGCTGTAGGCCGGGTTGATGGCGAGCACCTGCTTCTCGAAGGCCTCGAACCCGGCCTTGTCGTCGGCGAGGAACCGCGTCGCCGCCTTCATCGACAAGAGCTCCAAGTTCTCTGGATCGACCTTGAGGGCCTTGTCGAGGGCGGCATCCGCGCCTTCGATGTCGAGCACGCGCAGCGCGAGGCCTGCCCGCACGACGTGGGCCTCGGCGAGGTTCGGGTCGACCTTCAGGGCCTTGTCGATCTCCTCGTCGGCGGCCGCAAAGTCGAGCGACGACTCGAGCTTGACCTCGGCCACCATGACCCGCACCCGCGGGTCGTTGGGGGCGAGCGCTGCCGCCTCCAACGCGACCTGTCCCGCGCTGCCCGGGTTGTACTTCTCCAGGAACAGCTCGGCTCGCCCGAGCAGCGTCTCGACCCGGCGCTTGCCCCCCGCCTTCTCGGCCTCGTTGTAGGCGCCGTTGGCGTCGCGATGGGCACGCATGAGGTGAGCCGCACGCGCCACCATGGTGAGCCCCTCCGCGTCGTCGCTACCGATGACGTCGCTGTTGTAGGCCTGGACGAGCTTCATCAAGACCTGCTCGCCGTCGCTTCGCTTCCCGGTGGCGATGAGCAGCTCGCCGAGCATGAGATGCGCACGATGCGCGAGGTCGTCCGACTCGAGCTTGCGGAGCAGGTCGATGGCCTTGTCACGCTGGCCGCTGCGCACGAGGGCCTCGGCATACCAGGGACCGATCATGCGCTTGCCCTCGTCGCCGTAGGCTTTCGCCTTCTTCCCCTCCTTGACCGCCTCGGCGTACTGGCCTGTCCACAGGAGCCAGCGGGTACGCAGGTAGTTCTGCTCCAGGCTCGGCTTCTTGACCTTGTCGAGGTACTCGCCGGCGAGGGTGTAGTTGGCCGATGCCAGCGCCTTGCGCGCCTCGACCAGGTTGGCGTCCTCCGCGCGGGAGGGCGCAGCCGCGAGAAGAGTCGCGCTCAGCGCGAGAGCAGCAGCGAACCGTCGCATGCCCGCAGCCTAGATCGCAGCGAAGCCCAGGTCGACCGGTGGGTCGAAGGGCCCCCACCCCCTAGAAGTCTGAGGTCGCCACGGGGTCAATCCACTGCCAACTCCCGCTCGAGGTCATGAGGAAGTTGTCCGGGTTGGGGTCGATGAACAAGCTCGAGCCCAGCCGTCCGCCGATGATGGCCTTGGCGGCATCGGTGACCCTGTCGAAGAGAGCGTAGGCGGGATCGGTGAACGGCAGACTGGACAAGGGCACGCCGTCCACCCACTTCTGACGGATGTCGAACGCCCCCTCCGGGCTCATGGGCACGATCATGTCCCGGAACTCCGGAGGTAGCTCACTGAACAGCTGTTGATTGCCTCCAACGGTCCGATCCCGCACCAACGTCCGCTGCGCGTCGGTCAACGTGCGGCCGGTCCCGGTTTCGGACTTGATTCGCTTGATGGCGTCGTCACCATCCCTCGCAACCTCGGAGAAGGTGCCTTCGGCAACCTTCTCGCGGAGCGGTATTTCGACGCCCTCGTCCGGTCTCTCCGGTATGTGCCAGATGTCGGCCGGCGGCGGCTCACGCTTTGCGGGGACCGGCTGCTTGCCGTAGCGCGGGAGCTTCGAGCCGAAAACGAGGCCCAC
The DNA here is from genome assembly GCA_030426145.1 of Polyangia bacterium. Taxonomy (GTDB): domain Bacteria; phylum Myxococcota_A; class Polyangia; order Polyangiales; family Polyangiaceae; genus JAPYTK01. Next base: position 2,075 of record JAUHZF010000020.1, on the reverse strand, counting down.
AGCCGCGGTCACCACGTGTGCGGCCACGTTGTCGAAGGCGTCGCCATAACGTCCCTCCCCCACGAGTTGAACGGGGCGCGACTCCTCGACCGCGTCCCACAGGAGCCACGGGTCCTCGTAGATCCCGACGATCGTGTCGTGTCGCCCCTGCGTGACGGCCGCCGAGCGAGCGAGATCTGGACCAAAGTGGTCCCAGGCCGCGCCCATGACGTCGGCGTGGACCTGCAACGCGGGGGCGATGGCCGCATAGGCATCGGACTGTGCGACAGCGTCCGCCCAGCCGCCCATCTCCTCGGCCACGTGGTCGGGCACGAGACCCGCTGCCTGCTTCGCAGCCGCCACCGCCGAGCCCCCCAGGGTGTCGTACACGAAGCGCACATCCTCGAAGAAGCCGCGCGCGATGCCCTCGCCGTTCGACTTCAACGTGCTCAAGAACTCACTTCGACGGCTCAGATCGGGAGCCTTCGTCTCATAGACCATCTTCCCGGTCGTGTTCGGCGTTCCCTCGGGGCCAGCGCAGCTCATCAGGAAGGTCGTGCCGTCACGCACGCAAGGTTCGCCGTCGACCAAAACAGTGCCCGCCATGTTCGCGTCGGGCCAAGCACCGCCCCCAATGGCACCGCTTTTCACCCCCGGACCTGGGGCCGGTGGCGATGTGTGAGTCAATCGCGCGCCACCGTGCGACGCCGGGAAGTCGTTGAAGAAGACGTCGCGCGAGGCTTCTGCGTCGGAGGACTCGAGGGCGATGATGTCTTGCCCCGCCACGCAGCCTCCATACTGATAGAAACTCGGATACGTGGAGACCACGGTAGCATCGGAAGTGGCGGGTGCCGCCTCCGGCGGAGGCACGCCGATCGGGTCGAGGTACCAAGGCACCTCGACCGGTGCGCTTGCCATGTCGTGGCCCATGTCACCCTCGCTCAAGCGGCACACCGTTCGTCGAGCCGCGTCATATGCATGTCGACCGAGGCCACGTCCTCCGCATGGGGAACCAGACAACGCCACGTGAGATAGGCCCGATGCTGAGCCGGGTCGGGATGGAGCAGGTCGAAGTGCGCGTGGTCGAGGTGTGCGACCGAGCCGAAGACGGGTCCGTGGCGGAGTCGAACGAGCCCGAGCATGCGCCAACCCGGGAGGCGCCCACGGACGGGCTCGCCGGACACGGTGACCCCGTCGACGCAGAAGCTCTCGTCGCCTCTCAAGTATCCGGGGTAGATCAGGTCGGGGTGCGCGCATTGGTAGAAGGCGTCATCGAAGTCCTTTGGAGGGCAGGGCCATCGATTCTGCAACCATTCATCGTCGCAGGTTCCTACGTGGTCGGTCCGCGGCGCGAAGTAGCTCGGGATGGCTCCCCAGCCCCGGGGCATGCCCCTCTCGCCGACCTCGAAGTCGGGGTCATCGACGCTCATCACTTGGGGTGCTCGCCGTGGCCCTTCCGCCTCGTGTCCCTTCGGAAGGTATCCAGTACCCAGAGGATTTCGTGGCTCATCAACGTATCGTTCGCCCACGCGTCCACCGCCTCCGAACGCGTTCTCGTAAACCAGAGCCACGGAAGTGCAAGGCTCCGGAGCCGTGCGACGCCAGCCCTCCGCATCGCGATGCCAATAGTGGGGACCACGAACCTTCAACCTCGAGTCGAGAAGGCCCACGCGGAGCCGCACCTGCCACTCGGCGCGCGGCACGGCACTACGCGCGGCAGCATTCACGGTGACATCGCTCTTGGGCTTACGGAAGGCCACCACGCCCGCGCGCTTGATGCTGGACGATGTGGGCTCCGCCCAGAAGCTGTCCACGAGCTGGATGCCCTCTTGGTCGTCGAGCGGGCAAAGTCGACCTCCATCCGCCGCGAGTGAGAAGCTCCCCTGCAAGGTGACGACCCAGAAAGAGCGACCTTCCGTGTCTCCCCGTTCGAAAGCCGCCTGCGGCCACGGCGTGTGATTGGTCGTCGTGATCATCGACGGCACCTACGAGGTGACAGGAGCATCATGGCCGCGATCCCTTCAAGGGCCATGCCAGCGAGTGTATCCCTCTCGGCATGGGCACGAGGTCGCCGACACGGGCCGAAACGACCCTCT
>JAUHZF010000322.1 GCA_030426145.1 Polyangia bacterium | reverse complement strand
AAGTCGAGGAGCTTGACCACCTCTTCGCGGTCTTGCTCCGCGATGTAGATGTTGGCCGGCTTGAGGTCGCGGTGGATGATCCCGGCCTCGTGCGCCACCACCAGCCCGCGTGCGGCCTGCTCGATGATGAAGTGAACCTCCTCGGGGCCGAGATGGCCTTCGCGCTGGATCCGCTCGTTGAGGTCTTCGCCGACGAGCATCTCCATCACGATGTAGGCGTGATTGTCCTGGACGCCGTAGTCGTTGACCCCGATCACGTGCCGCGAACGCAGCTTGGCCATCATCATGGCCTCGCGCTCGAAGCGCGCGCGGGCGAGCTCGATGCGGGTGTTCTCGGTTCTCAGGAGCTTGATCGCGACTGGGGCGCCGAGCTTCCAGTGATGGGCGAGCCACACCGAACCCATGCCGCCATGGCCGAGTACGCGCTCGAGCACGTACTTCTCTCCGATGATGACCCCTTTGGCTGGCTCCATGACCCCGCGCCCGCATTATACCGAGCCGGCTCCGTCGTGCAGGTGACCTGGTCGGTCGCAGGTCCTCGAGGGATCCACCTCACTCGAAGTAGCGCATTCGCACCTTGCAGGTGTTGGTGTTCATCGGAGGGAAGGCGCGAGCGCTCACACAGCCGGCGTCGCAGGCGGACCAGGCGATGGCGACCCGCCCGCTGGCATCGGCCGTGACGCTCGGCAGGCACTCGGCTCGGTCGGACGTGGCCGGGTGGACCGGCTGCGGGATGGGATCGGCGATGGACCCGTCCTGCCAGAGCCGACGTCGCTGAAGGCCCCGACCGCCGTCGCCCGCGAGGGCCTGGCTCCAGACCACCACGTAGTGCTCCCCATCGAAGGCGACGTCGGGCGTGGTGGCTTCGGCGTCGTCACTCACCTCCACCGGGGGGTGTACGGTTCCGTCGCCATCGACGACCACCGCGAAGATTCTTCCCCCGATCGGAAACTCGCCCCCGTCGCAGGTCCCTTTTCCGTAGACGACGATGAAGCGGTCGGCGCTCGCGGCGACCATCGGCGCGCACATGGGAGAGGTGTCGTCGTCGATGGAGATGTCGGCGCCGACCGGGGTGCCCCCAGCGTCCAAGATGCGCGCTTCGATGAAGCGATCCGAGCGTTCGACCCAGGCCACGAGGGCCCGTCCACTGCCGTCGACGCCTACGGCGGGTCGAATTTGGCTGTCCATTTCGTCGGCGTTGACGAGCGTCCCGGCGGGCACGGCGGTCGCTCCGGGCGCCAGATGCGCCGCGTAGATCCCATTGTCGGCGCTGTCGGTAGCCATCCACGCCACCGTGACTTCGGCGGGGGCGTTCGTGAAGCCGGCCCACGGCGACCCGACGGTGACCCAGTCTGCGTCGGCCACGGTGAGCTCGTTGCCGACCTTGTTTCCGTTGGTGTCGATGAAGATCGCCTGCAGGTGTTGGCCGCCCGACGTGGTGTTCCAGCCGTAGAGCGTCGTCGTACCCCCCGGGACCCCCGCGCCGTGGGCCGCCAATTGTGAGCCGGCGGTGGTGATGTTGGCGAGCTGGAAGCAGCTGGCGCAGGTCGTATCGGTGAAGGTGTCGTAGAAGATCCCGGAGAAGTCTCCGTCGGGGGCCGGGCTCCCGAAGTCGCTCCACGCGACCACGAAGGTTCCGTCGGCGGTCACGCTCAGGCCCGGTTGGAAATCGACGCCGCCGTTGGGCCCGGCGGTACCCACCGCGAAGTCGTCGCTCACCGGCATCATCGGGGGAGGGGCCATCCCCCCGGCGCCATCGCTGCCGCCTCCACCCTCGCCGCCGGCGCCGCCGCTGCTCGAGCTGCTCGCACCACCGTCGCTTCCGCCGGCCCCGGCAGGATCGAGGTCGAAGTCCAGGTCCCCCACGCCCGACACGACGGTGCACCCCCCGAACAGGGCAGTCACCGCGATCGCCGCTGTGCAGCGTCGGCCGTTCGCCGTGAGGAAGCGAGACACGGGAGACGAGACTACCATGCGAGCGGAAACCACGGCGCCGTCAGCTCGGCTGCCTGCCCAGTGTGGCATCTGGTTCTCGGGTGGTTAAGGTGCTATCTACCCCAACGGAAGGTTTCCCACGGGGGGACCACGTCAGACCATGATCAGCATCACCGACAACGCCGCGAAGAAGGTTCTGGAAATCGCTGCCGAGGAAGACCTCGGGGGTCAGGGCTTGCGCCTCCGGGTCATCGGCGGCGGATGTGCCGGCTTCAACTACGACCTCTACTTCGAAGACACCCCCACGCCGATGGACGAGGAGTTCGAGGACAAGGGCGTCAAGATGTACATCGATCCCTTGAGCTACCAGTACTTGGACGGCACCGAGATCGACTACGTGGAGAGCCTCCACGGCGCCGGGTTCAAGTTCAACAACCCGAACGTGACGAGCACCTGTGGTTGCGGCTCGTCGTTCTCTGTCTGACCCCGACGCCCCGACGACCCACGCCGGCGCCAACCCACAAAAGCGATGCGCCCCCCTTTCGGGAGGCGCATCGGTCCAACGGGTTGTAAGCCGAGTTTTGTAGGCGCCGCCGGGTCGCCCCGTGCGGCGCGGACGATCATTCATCTAGGGACGCCGTTGCCGACGTCCTCGAGCAACCTACCCGGAGACTCGAGCGGGCCGCTCTCTCGTCGCCGACTCAGAGTGAGCCGCGCGACATCGCCTCCCTATGCGGTCTTGCTTCGGATGGGGTTTACCCTGCCACCCCCGTCACCGGGGGCGCGGTGGGCTCTTACCCCACCATTTCACCCTTACCCGCCTGCGGCACGCCGCAGCGGGCGGTTTGTTTTCTGTGGCACTTTCCTCGGGGTCACCCCCACCGGGCGTTACCCGGCATCCTGCCCTGCGAAGCTCGGACTTTCCTCTCGCGCCCCCCGAAGGTGGCACCAGCGATCGTCTGCTCCCGTTGAACGAACGCTATGTATCACGCCTGCTGCTAAGGTGAGCGCCGATGAGTGAGGCCCAGGACAGCGAGCCGCGTCGGCCCCAGGATAGCGACGTCCCCGCTTCGGCCGTGCCCGCGTCCGAGTCGGCCTACGCCCGGCTGCAGGCGGCGGTGACGGAGCACCACCCCGGAGCCGATCTCGAGGTCCTCGGCCGCGCTTACCGGCTGGTGGGGGCCCATCGTGCCGACGTCACGCCACCCGTCGACCTCGCCCACGCGCTGGGGACGGCCCAAGTCCTGGCCGACATGAAGATCGATCCACCGGCGGTCGTCGCGGCGTTGGTGGCGCCCATCGCCTCGATGATCGACCAGGAGGACCTCTCGCCCGAGCAACTGCAGGAGGCGCTCGGCGACGAGGTGGCCACCCTCCTCGACGGGGTGCGGCGCCTCGCGACGATTCGCTGGGACCGCATCGACAACGAAGCGGCGGAGACGCTGCGCCGGATGTTCCTCGCCATGGCGCGCGACGTGCGCGTGGTGCTCGTCGTGCTCGCCATGCGCGTGCAGGAGGTCCGGCGGCTGCGCCAGCTCTCCGACGACGCCCCAGAGAAAGAGCGCTTCGCACGGGAGACGCTCGACGTCTTCGCCCCCCTCGCCAACCGCCTCGGCATCTGGCAGCTCAAGTGGGAGCTCGAGGACGGGGCTTTTCGCACCCTCGAGCCCGAGAGCTACAACGAGTTGGTCACGCTCCTCCGCGAAGGGCGCGCGCAACGCAACGCCTTCGTCGAGGAGGTGAAGCGCGTGCTCGAGACGAAGCTGCGCGAGGAGGAGGTGCCGGGCCAGGTCAAAGGCCGGGCGAAACACATCTTCAGCATCTACAAGAAGATGCAGAAGAAGCACCTTCGCTTCGACCAGCTGATGGACATCAGCGCGCTGCGGGTGATCACCAACCGGGTCAGCGACTGCTACGCGATCCTGGGCATCGTGCACAGCACCTGGACGCCTTTGCCGTCCGAGTTCGACGACTACATCGCACGCCCCAAGCAGAACGGATACCAGTCCCTCCACACCGCGGTCATCGGTCCGCAGGGGCGCCCCTTCGAGGTCCAGATCCGCACCCGTGAGATGCACGAGCTCTCCGAGTTCGGTGTCGCCGCGCACTGGGCCTACAAGGAAGACAAGAGCTCGGGCAAACGCCACGAAGCCAAGTTCACCCTGCTTCGCCAGCTGATGGACTGGGAGCGGGAGGTGGCCGACGCGGAGAACTTCGTCGAGTCCCTCAAGACCGACATCTTCGAAGATCAGGTCTACGTCTTCACCCCCAATGGCGACGTCGTCGACTTGCCGGTGGGGGCGACGTCGCTCGACTTCGCCTACCGCATCCACACCATGGTGGGGCACCGGTGTCGCGGGGCCAGGGTCAACGACGAGATCAAGCCGCTCGACTACGCCCTCAAGACGGGCGACCGGGTCGAAATCCTGACCCACAAACACCCCCAGCCGAGCCGCGACTGGATGAACCCCGCCATGGGGTACATCAAGACGAACAGCGCACGGGCGAAGCTTCGCACCTACTTTCGGGAGCAAGGCCGCGAGGCGTCGATCGTGGCCGGCAAAGAGCAGGTCGACAAAGAGATGTCGCGGCTCGACTTGGCCTACTGCACGAAGGAGCACATCGCCGAGCGGCTCAAGTACGAGAGCCTCGACGACCTCTATGCGGCGGTCGGCTACGGCGACCGAAGCCAGGCATCGGTCGCATCGGCTGCGCTTCAGGTCGAGCGCGAGCTGACGCCCGCGGCGGAGAAAGAAGAGCCGCTGCCGCCATCGGTTCCGCCCCCGAAGAAGCGTTCGCGCGGGACCGGGGGGCTGAGCCTCGACGGCGTGGACGACGTCGTCGGCCACCGCGCGCGCTGCTGCAATCCCGTGCCGGGCGACGACGTGGTGGGGTTCGTGAGTCGCGGTCGCGGCATCGTGATCCACCGTCGCGACTGCACCAACGTCGAGCGGAGCGACGAGCCGGAGCGTCTGGTCGAGATCGATTGGGGGGGCGGCCGGCGAGAGAAGCATCCGGTCGAGGTCGAGCTCCGCGCCAACGACAGGAAGGGCCTGTTGGGCGAGATCTCCTCTCTCGTCGGCCTCGACGGGGTCGACCTCACCGCCGCCCGCGCCGAGCGCAACAAGGAGGGGATCGCGTTCATGCGCCTCTCACTCGAGTTCGCGAGCGCGGAGCAAGTGGTCAAGGTGCTGGGTCGTTTGAGCCAGCACCCCGACGTGTTCGAGGTGCGGCGCGTCGGCCGTTAGGAGCGAAACGCTTGGGCCAACCGTTCGGCGTTGGCGCGCCGTCACCGCGGGTGAGATCTTCGTCAGGGGTGAGACGCCCGTTCGTCATCATAAATCTCCCGATTCGAGGGGCAGAAAGGGAGCGCGCGCGCGTACCATCTGTCGTCATGAGTCAAAACAACTGGGGTCAGCCTCCGCAGGGGGGATTTCAGGGGCAGCCGCCTCAGCAGCAGGGGGGCTTCGGCCAGCCGCCGGGCCAGGCACAAGGCGGATGGGGTCAGCCGCAGGCTGGCTACCCGCAACAGCCGGGGGCGGGTTATCCGGCGCCCGGGGGCAACCCGTACCAGGCGCCGGCGCCGAATGCCTACGGGGGCTACGGGCAAGCGGCCGCGGTCAAGCCCGACATCAAGCAGATCCTCTTCTCGTTCGAGGGGCGCGCGAGTCGTGGGCACTACTGGCTGTACGGCGTGGGCCTCGCGGTCGCCGTCGGCATCGTAGGCGGTATCCTCACCGCCCTCCTCGACGAGATCGGGGCCTTCATCTCCCTCGCGCTCTACCTGCCCCTCATCTGGGTGGGCCTTGCCGTGACCGTCAAGCGTTGGCACGACCGAGGCAAGTCGGGGTGGTGGGTCTTCATCAGCCTGGTACCGATGATCGGCGGCCTCTGGCACCTCATCGAGTGCGGCTTCTTGGAAGGCGACGCCGGTCCCAACCAGTACGGTCCGCCCGTGGCCTGAGCCCTCGGCGATTCTCTTTTCTGCGGCCCTCTGAGGAAACCTCAGGGGGCCGTTTTCGTGAGCACCAAGGCGCCGAGGTAGGCAAAGCGTGCGGTGCCGGCGGGGCTCACGTCGACGTCGACCACGATGCGCCCCGAAGCGTCAGGGGTGACGGCGGAGAAGGTGATGGCATTGGCCGTATTGTCACTCACCTCGAGGTCCTGGGTCTGGTTGCCGAGGGCGTAGCGGGTGAGGCGGCCGAGGCCACCGTCGTCGCCGGTGCGAGACGCGAAGAGCACGAGCTCGTAGGTCCCCGTGTCGACGTCGTCGATCACGATCTGCGCGTGCTCGAGCAGCGCCGCCGCGTGGCCGTCGAACGAGCCCACCCAACAGACGTCCTGGCTCACGGTCGCGGGGTACCCGAGCGCATTGTTGGGATCCCCCGACGCGTTGTTGCCGGTGAAGGCGTCGGTGATCCGGAGGTCGACGCCGGTTGCGGTGCCCATGCTGTCGAGCATGTCGGTGGCGCTGCCGGTGCTGCAGTCGCTGATGTCGTTCCAAGACGGGTCGGCGGTGAGGGTCGTGCCGAAGTCCACGCGGATCGACTGGCCCACCGCGAGGGGCGGAACGGGGAAGCTCGGCGGGAGCTGCGTGATCTGCGTCGTGGCGTCGGCCGCGGCTTGCAGCCGTTGGGCTTCCGTGGCGTTCACGCCGTGTAGCGGCTCCACCCCGGTGGCGACCACCCCGTAGATGGTGGAGTAGAGCACGAGCGCGTTGAGGTACTGGCCGCGGAATCCCGCGTGGTAGTCGTCGGTCCCGTGCAGTCTGAGGGCCTGCGGCTCGGCGAGGTGGTTCTCCCAGGCATCCCCGACCGGCGCCACCCGTACGTCGTTGGGCGGCATGGTGGTCGCGTTCATCGGGATGTAGTTGTCGGCTGCGTCGTTGTAGTGCAGCCGCAGCTGGGCCTGCATCTGGAGCGGGTCGGTGAACGTATTGGGATAGAACCCGTGGTCGGGGTGCCGCGCCCACGTCTCGTAGAGAATGACCTCGGCGGTGGGCGTGGCCGTTTTGATCCGGTCGTAGAACCACGTCGCGTCGTCCTTGAACCCAGCCGGATCGCCGATGTTGTCGGTGGGCCGTGTCGAGAAGTCCTGGAGCACGACGACATCCCAGTTGCCGTCGTCGACGTGACCCACGGAGACGGTCGAATTGCGGTGGAAGTTCAGGCTCTGGCCGCCGGGCGCGTTGTAGACCACCTCGGGCGCAGGCCAGCCCACGCTCGCCGCCACGTCGCGGACGAGGATCGGGATCGGACCCTGGTGGGTGAACGAGTTGCCGAGGAAGAGCAGCCGCAGGGGACGGTCGGTGGGCACGCCGGTCCACGGGCTGCCCCCTTCGCCACCGGCGCCTCCGATGCCCCCCGCCCCGCCGACGTTGGCCGTGCCCCCTTGGCCCCCTTGGGCCTCGCCCCCCATGCCCGACGTGGTCGCACTGGCCGTGGTGGAGGAGGTGGAAGGAGGGGGGGCGGCGTCGCTTCCGCATGCGACGACACAGACGGTCAGCGCGAGGAACGTGCTACCCAGGGCAAAGGAGGTCGGGGACCGCATCCCCGGCATCATCGAAGATGACGACGGAGACGGTCAAGGCGGGCGAGTCTGGGGCCGCGCGCTGCCCGGACCACGACGTGCTCCACCGCCTCCTGGTCGGCGAGGTCGACGATGCGGAGCGCCGCGCCGTTCAGGCCCATCTCGACCACTGTGAGAGCTGCCACGAGCAGATGGTGCTCCTGGTGCAGTCGACGTCGATCGATCTTCCCGAGGTCGAAGCCGAGCCTCTGTCCAATGCCCCCGGAATCCCGGTCGTGCCGGCGGAGGGGGGCTTTCCCGTGCGGGGTCCGGCGCTGGCGGAGGGGACGGAGGTCGGAGGGGACTTCGTCGTCGAGCAACGTCTCGCGAGCGGGGGCATGGGCAGCGTCTACGCCGCGCATCAGCGCAGCACCGGCCGCGCGTGCGCACTCAAGGTCATGCATGCGCCGCTGGCGCTGGAGCCGGAGCTTCAGGCGCGCTTTCTCCAGGAGGCCAAGGTCGCCTCCCGCATCGAGAGCGAGCACGTGGTGCAGGTCCTGGCGGTGGGCGTCGACGGGCCGAACGACTGCCCGTGGCTGGCCATGGAGCGGCTGGAGGGCATGGACCTCCGGGGTTATGTGCGAGCGCACGGAGCCTTGGCGCCGGGGCGGGTCGAGTCGTTCGTGGCCCAGATCTGCGATGCCCTTTCGGCGGCCCACGGCGAGGGGGTCGTGCATCGCGATCTCAAGCCGCAGAACCTCTTCGTGGTGGAGCGAGACGGTGCCGAGCCCCACATCAAACTTCTCGACTTCGGGATCGCCAAGGTGCTGGTCGATGGCACCTACGACACCACCGGGGCCATGGGGTCCCCGGCGTGGATGGCTCCCGAGCAGTGCTCGCCTGGGCGTTCGATCCGGCCTGCAACCGACGTCTGGTCCCTCGGGCTGCTGACCTTCTACATGTACACCGGCCGCCCGTTCTGGCGCGCGATGAACGAACGCGCCGGCGTGGGGACACTCATGCGCGAGATGCTCTTCGAACCGCTCGCCATGGGCTCAGACCGCGCCAGGGCCCTCGGCACCCGCTTTCCGCAGAAGCTCGACCGTTGGCTCGAAGCCTGTCTCGAACGGGACCCGAACGACCGCCCCAGCCACGCGGGGGAGGCTTTCGAGCGCTATCGCACCGTGCTCGATGCGAAAGAGGTTGAACCCGAGGCGCTGGCGCCAACCGTGGTCGAGCGTTCGACGGGCATGGCCAGGATTGTGCTCGCTGCCCTGGTGATGGCAGGCCTCGGATGGGGCTTTGCCGTGGTGATGCGGGGCTGCGGGTAAGCTCGGTCTCGAGCTCGTGCTCGTGCTCGGTCTCGCGCTCGCGCTCGCGCTCGGTCTCGGGCTCGAGCTCGAGCTCGAGCTCTAGTGAACGGCGGGGGCGGTTCGGGCTTCGCGGGAGGCGATGCGGAGGGTGGCGATCAGCTCGTTGGCCTTGGCGCCGAGGCCGGTGCGCAGGGGAATGGCGGGGGAAGGGAGTGGATCGTCGGGGAAGGGGAGGATCCAGGGATCGGGGGCGATGACCTTGCGCTCGGCTTGGGCGAGGTCGACCTCGGGGTCGATGAAGCGTCGCTCGGGGCGGTAGTTCAGCGATACGAAGTGATCGACGTAGATGGCGACGTCCAGGCCATCCTTGGCGTAGGCATCACGAAGATAGTGCACGTATTGCTGGACGAAGTAGGGACGGCCACATGCCTTGCGGTACTGCCGGTCGTTGAGCTGCTCGGTCGGATCGACGCGCCACGTGCGTCCGCTGGTCTTGTCGACCACGCGTAGGGTGAACCGCCCCTGCTTGTCGCGCAGCTTCATGCGCCAGCTGTAGATGTGACCCTCTTCGCTCCAGGCGACCTCGCTCGCGTACAGGTGGTGGCGCAGCGGCATGAGCACCATCACGGCGAAGAACACCCCCATGGCGGCCATGATCCGACCCTTGTGGGTGCCGGCGAGTGGGTCCTCCGGTGCGGCGCCTTCTTTCGTACCGAGCTCGTCGACCGCGCGGGCGAAGATGTCGCGGTAGCCAGGTACCTTTCGCGGCCAATCGCGATCGAGGAACATCGTCGTCGCCGCGATCATCAGCCAGGGGAAGACCCCGATGCTGAAGAGGAAGTTGTTGGTGAGGTGGAAGCCCAGCGACGCGAGCAGGAAGAGCGGGCGCGTTCGCTTCCAAAGCATGCCGGGTACGACCAAGAGGTCGAAGAGCAGTCCCCCGTAGGCGATGAGGTGCACGAAACGCTCGTCGACGAGCATTTGCGAGATGAAGCCAGGGCCGGCCTCATCGGCCCGCCACCGAAGCCAGTGACGCACCGGCTCGGCCGCCATCCAGTCCGCATTCATCTTCGCGATGGCGCCGAAGGTATAAACCACGCCTAGCAGTCCCACGAGGAGCACCCAGGTCCATTGGTGCACCTCCGACGTGTGGATCTCCGGGCGACGCTTCACGTCGAAGGAGGCGGCGCGGTGCGCTGGGACCGTGGCCATCACCGCCGCCAAGACGCTGATGAGGTAGGCGTGGTTGAGGTAGTACTCCGCCGCCACCAAGAAGATGTAGGTGTGGAGGAGGCAGAAGATGAGGCAGGCCGCGCGGTAGAAGAAGCCGGCCGATATGGCGAAGCCGGCGAGGATCATGCCGATGAACACCGCGTGCATGCCCACCGAGCCGACGCCCTGCACCCACTCGAACCCTGGGAACTTCAGCAGGAGCGGAGGGTCGACGTAGTGCTCTTGCACCCAGCCCAACCATAGGTAGCGCCATGCGTCCCAGGCCATGAGCAGGCCGAACAGGACCCGAAATGCCACCAGCCACGCGATGTCGATACGCGTGAAGAGGAGGCGCTCGAGCTTCTCCCGCAGGGCGGCCATGCCTCAGTTGTAGCTACTGTCTTCGGCTGGCTCCAGCTTCACGGCGCAGTACTTGAACTCGGGGATCTTCCCGTCGGGGTCGATCGCGTCGACTGTGAGCAGGTTGGCGGAGGCTTCACGGAAGTGGAAAGGCACGAATACGCTGCCCCGGCTGACCTTGTGGCCGGCCTTCGCACGGAGCTCGATGGTGCCGCGACGTGACGTGAGGCGAACCATGGCCCCATCGCTCAGCCCATGGGCGGCGAGGTCGTCTGGATGCACCTCCACCATGGCCTCGGGGGCGATGGCGTCGAGGGCCCGGCTGCGCCGGGTCATGGTGCCGGTATGCCAATGTTCGAGCATGCGCCCGGTATTGAGCACCAAGGGGTAATCGTCGTCGGGTAGCTCGTAGGCGTCGGTGGCCTCGCAGGGCACGAAGAGGCCGCGGCCGTCCGCGGTGGGGAAGCCTTCGCCGAAGAGGACCTGGATGCCGTCTTCGGCGTCACGATCGGGGGCCGGCCACAAGCGACCGGTGCGTCCGATGTTGTCGTAGTCGAGGTCGGCGTAGCTCTCGGTCAGCTGCGCGAACTCGTCGAAGATGGCGCGGGGGCCGTCGTAGACCATCGGATAGCCCATGCGGGTGGCGATCTCGCACACGATCTGCCAGTCGAGACGGGCCTCGCCGGGGAGGGCGAGGGCGGGGCGTCCGAGCTGAACGCGGCGGTCGGTGTTGGTGAAGGTGCCTTCCTTCTCCATGTACGAGCTCGAGGGGAGGATGACGTCGGCGAACTCGGCCGTT
>JAUHZF010000321.1 GCA_030426145.1 Polyangia bacterium | reverse complement strand
TACCGCCTGCAGCTTCCCGCGCTCCTCGAGCCAGCACTCGACCAGCGCGCTGGAGGTACTCGTGGAGGGGCGGCCGACACCGTGCTCGACGAGTCGCGGACCGGGTCAGGGATCTTGGGCTACGACGCGGGGTACTTGCTGGAGGCAGTGTTCGAGCACCGGCTTGCGGCAGGGCGATGGGTGAGCTGGTGTGGATTGCGTGGGTTCGTGTCGGGGGTGGTCTGTAGGCTTGGGCGGCTCGAGCTCTCGTTGTGGATGGCGAGCCGGCTGGCCGTACTCTAGGGAAGACGGGGCGGACTACATAAGAAGCTCTTGGCCCGCTCCCGATCTTCGTCGAATGGCGGAATGGCGCGGTGACGGGCGGAGGGCCTCGGGACTCGAAGGGCGGATGTACTCTCGGGAAGATGGCTGTCGAGAGCGAACAGATGTTCGAGGGGGAGCTGCCGGGCCCGGGTTTCCACCTCCACTTCATCGGCATCGAAGACGAAGGCGGCGACGGCGATGCGCTCCGCCGAGCGATGAAGATCATTGACGACGAAATCGACCCCCTCTTCGAGGACCGCCTCTACGGCCCTGGGCTACCTCCGCATGCCGGCGGTGGTTTCGACCTTGTTCTCTTCGTCGGGGGCGCCGTTCTCTCCGGTGGAATCTACGACCTGGTCAAGCGGCTGTACTCGCCGCTGTGGCGGGCGATGAAGGCGGCTCGTGACGGCAACGCGTGGTTTGAGCTCAGCGGGGACGGCTTGAAGGTGCTCGCGCTTGCGGAGGCTACGAGAATGGCGCCGGCCTTTGAGACCGACCCAGTTGTCATTCGATGTACGGCCGACTTCGAGATGTCCGACATGCCGGAGAGTGCGGGGTTGTTCGCGTTCCTGCTCCCTGATCTTCAGGCACAAAACACCCATGTGGTTGTGATGGATAGGCGCGGCCATGTTCATCTTCACCAGATCGTCCCAGTGCTGTCTGAGGACGCCCGGCTCTTCATCGACGAGAAGGACGGCTGGTCGTGGACGGCGCCGAACGGTGGGTGGTCATGGTGAGCGGTGTCCGCGGCTGCGGAGTTGCTGCTGGGTGTCGGAGTTGCGCCTCGCGTGTGAGCACGCTACGATTTCCCTCTGTCCTGGAAAGACACCCTGTCCTTAGTTGACATAATCCAGGTTATCGGCGAACGGCGTGTAGGTGTGTCAACGGGATGATGGGTAGCGTTTTAGACCGGGATCATGGGTGACACTCGTTGTCTCTAACCGGTTGGAATTTCGTTGCTTGGGTCATCCGGGGCCCGCTGCCTGCGGGACTTACGCGAGCCTCGGTTAAGTCGGCCAGCACTCGTCAGTGTCCCAGGGACCAACGGGCCGTAGGCGATCGTGTGGGAGCCGTCATCCTGGAGCCGAAGCCCAACAGGTTCGCCAGCGAGCACCTTGGACAGCGGCAGAATGCGGCCCGGGATGATGATCGAGCCGTCGCGGCGAACTCGGTAGCATGGCTCTTCGGACTCCGGTATTTCTGCGGGGCATGCCATCAAGCGGTTGCTAGTTGAAGCTGAGATGCCAGAGTTCGCGGCTTCTGCGATGTCAGAGGTTTCACAACGCAGGCTCGAACTTGTTCGTGGCCGCTTGCTCGCCTCTGGTCCTCCACCAGACCCGAGGAGGTGAGCACCACGACCGTCAGGAGATCGGAAACCGGGCTCCGGTCTAGAGTACGTCTCATAACCCCCTCAGAGGCCGATCCTGCGTAGCAGGAGCAGCAGCTGATCTACGCGTGGATTGAGAACGGTGCGCCGCGCGATGGTCAAGGCTGCGACGCTCTGTGTGGTGCGGACGATGGCTCGAGCTAGTCGGGGGCTGGGGTGGCACCCGAGGTGTCCATCCTCCACCCCGGCGAGGGGGAGATGCGTGTCGTCGGCGTTCCCGTGCCGATGATCGGTGAGGCCACAGATGCAGAAGACGGGGAGCTGCAGGGGGCGATGCTCTCGTGGACCTCGAGCGAGGAAGGGATGCTAGGCACCGGTCAGAGCTTCGACTGGACCCCGGCGGTGCTGGGAGAGCAAACGATTATCCTTACCGCGGTGGACAACGATGGAACGGAAAGCAGCGACTCGATCACGCTGACGATCGTCCCCGAGTGATACGGTCTTGGTGTCATGAAGCGCGCCGTTGCTCCTCTCCTGCTCCTGCTCGTGCTCTGTGCCTGCCCCTCATCGGACGACAACGTCGATCCCGTCGTGGCACAACGGAACTGCGAACTCTACGTGGAGAACTGTGCGGGGTGCCACGGAGAGCAGGGCCATGGTGACGGGGTTCACGGCGAACACCTCGATCCGCCCCCCACAAACTTCATCGATGGAGGCGGGCTCGCACCAAGCGACCCGCAGTGGCTCGTGGTCGTCCGCGATGGCCGTCCTGCAGTCGGCATGCCCGCTTTTTCCATGCTGCTGTCCGAGGCGGACATGCAGGCCACCGCTGACCACGTGACCGCCCTTCGCTCGGGCTCCGCCACGGTATGCACCGGAGCCCAGGAAACGTCCGGCGACGTCGAGTCACACGGGACCGACGACCATCAGACCACGAGCACGGGCGAGCCGGGCACAACCGCTTCGAGCGACCCTGGGTCGAGTGACGAGACGGGCCCGGGCGACTCCACGGGCGACGGGGTCGCCTCCACCACCGGCGACGGAAGCACCACCACGAGCGATGAACCGTCCGCGGAGTGCGTGGCGTGGTGCGACTGTTTGTCCGCGTCGTGCAGCGACCTGGGGGACTATCCGTTCGCCAGCAGCGACGCGTGTCACGAAGACTGCGCGACCCGAACCGACGAAGAGATCGCCTGCTGGCAGGGCTTCTGCGACTCAGTCGTGGACAACCCGGCGCTCGCTGATCACAACTGTGCGCACGCCTGGGGCGAACTCGGCCTGGCCGAGTGCTGAGTCGCCCTATTCGATCACGAACTCGCCCATCATCCCGAGCTCGGCATGCTCGAGGATGTGGCAGTGGGCCATCCACCGCCCGGGGTTGTCCATGTAGGCGATGACCTCGACGACGCTCTGCCCCGGCACGAGGACGGTGTCCTTGAGCCCGGGCTGGTCGGTCTCGGGACGGCCGTCGCTGACGATCCGGAAGAACTGACCGTGCAGGTGGAACGGATGCTCGGGGCCCGCGTCGTTGACGAGGCGCAGACGGACGGTGTCCTGGGCTGCGAACGTGTGCAGCGGCTCGGTGGGCATCGACTCGCCGTTGATCGTCCACTGTAGGGTTCCATCGGGCCCCTGCACGACGTCGAAGGTGAGACTGGCGTCGCCGTCGATCGCACGCTCCGGCTCGGGCTCGACCGACGCCCACTCGAACGTACCGGTCGGATTGTCCGAGGCCTCTACGGTGGCCTGCAGCATCGGAATCGGCTGCTCGACCACTTCGCCCCGCTCGTCGAGGGCGAGGACGAAGCTGGTCAGCTCGGCGGTGCCGACGGTGTCGTAGTGGACCTCGACGTCGTAGCGCTGCCCGACTGCCATCTGGATCCGGGCTGTGGTGTAGGGCTCGGCAAGGCGGCCGCCATCCGAGCCGACGACCCGGAACGACGCACCCGAGATCTCCAGGTTCATGGTGCGCGCGTTGGAGGTGTTGACCAGGCGCCAGCGCTCGACAGTGCCTTGCTGCACGTCGACCTGCGCCACCGAGCCTTGGCCGTTGACGAGCAGGTAGTTGCCGAGGCGTCCGTGCATCTGCTCCATATGGCTGCCCAGGAACGGCGGGAACTGCCCGTTCTCGAGCAAGATGTCATCGAGCACGAGGAACCGCTCGAGGTCGAAGACCGGGTCGGCCGGGTCGTGCACGGACATCGGAGCCTGCATGCCCTTCTCGAGCTGCACGTTGGTGTTGACGTGCGGGTGGTACCAGTACGAACCGGCGTCTTCGACGATGTAGCGATACGTGAATCCCTCGCCGGGCTGCACGGGGTCCTGAATCCGCGGGTTGCCGTCCATCTCCTCGGAGATTCGAAGGCCATGCCAATGCACGGTCGTCGGCTCGTCGAGGCGGTTCTCGAAGTGCACGATGACCTCGTCGCCGACCTTGGCCTGCAGGAGCGGCCCGGGCACGGTGCCGTTGTACGCGAGCATCGTGACCGTCTCGTCGCCCGAGAACGGAACCTCGACCTCGTCGGCCACCAGTGTGACCTCGACGATGTTCTCGTCCGGGTTCTCGTCCTCGAGCACTGGCACCCCCCAGACTTCGGGCAGCTGCCACGGCAGTTCCTCGAGCTCGCCCGTCGAGCTGCCACCGCCCTGCCCCGTGGACTCCGCCGCGGACGTCGAGCCCGTCGAGGGCCCTGCGTCGGACGACGTCGAGCCGGTGGTGCCGGAGGACCCGTCCCCGCTCGCGTCGGGGGATTCGGTCGGGATCGTGCCACAGGCGAGGAGAAGGCAGGTTGCGAGAGCGAAGGTCAGGCGGCGCATGAAGAGGCGTCCAGTCGTCGGCTGCGGACCCTAGCGGGCGGCCCGCCACCGCGCGACCACGGCAAACCAAAGAACGCTCACACGCGACGACGCTTGACCTTCCCACCGTTGGAAGCCGTACCTTGAATCCGAGGCCACCATGACAAAGACGTTCACGTTCCCCGTCGAGGGTATGAGTTGTGCTTCGTGCGTCGGACGGGTCGAGCGCGCCCTCAGTGCCAACGATGGTGTTGTGAACGCGCGTGTGAACCTCGCCACGGAAACCGCGCACGTCGAAGCTGACGACACGGTCACTCGCGCCACGCTCGCGGAGGCGATCGAAGCCGCGGGCTACTCCATCCCGAGCCATTCCCTAACCCTTTCGATCGACGGGATGACCTGTGCGTCGTGCGTCGGACGGGTCGAGCGGGCGCTCGCAGACGTTCCGGGCGTCACCTCGGCCGCGGTCAACCTCGCGACCGAGCGCGCCACGATCCGCGGAGACGTCGAGCCCAGCGCGCTCGTGCGCGCGGTCGAGGCTGCGGGCTACGAAGCCACGCTGCTCGAAGACGCGGCGCGTTCGGAGTCGTCTGCCTCGCACAAGCACGACGCCGACGCCGACGCGCTTCGGCGCCAGCTTCTGATCGCGGTGGTGCTCACGCTCCCGGTCTTCGTGCTCGAGATGGGCACCCACGTGATCCCGGGCGCCCACGCCCTCGTGATGCGGACCATCGGGATGCAAGCGAGCTGGATCCTGCAGTTCGTCCTCACGACTGCGGTCCTCGTGGGCCCCGGCCGTCGCTTCTACCTCAAAGGCTTCCCGGCCCTGTTTCGGGGCGCGCCCGACATGAACAGCCTCGTTGCGGTCGGAACCTCGTCTGCGTACGCGTTCTCGGTCGTGGCCACGTTCGCCCCCTCGCTCCTGCCCGCAGGCACGGTGCACGTCTACTTCGAAGCCGCGGCCGTCATCGTCACCTTGATCCTCGTCGGGCGCATGCTCGAGGCCCGCGCCAAGGGGCGCACGTCGGCCGCGATCTCCCGCCTGGTGGGACTTCAACCCAGGCACGCGCGGGTCGTCCGAGACGGGCAACCACTCGAAGTGGACATCGCGAGCGTCGTGGCGGGCGACACCGTCGAGGTCCGTCCCGGCGAACGGATCCCGGTCGACGGCGAGGTCACCGAGGGCGAGAGCTACGTCGACGAGTCGATGATCACGGGCGAGCCGATCCCCGTCGTCAAGCAGGCGGGTGCGCAGCTGGTCGGCGGTACCGTCAACCAGACGGGCGCGCTTACCTACCGAGCGACCGCAGTGGGCGAGGACATGATGCTCGCCCAGATCATCCGCATGGTGGAGGAGGCTCAAGGCACCAAGCTCCCGATCCAAACCCTCGTCGACCGGGTGACGCTGTGGTTCGTGCCGACGGTCATGGTCATCGCCACGATCACGTTCGCGCTGTGGCTGGTGCTCGGTCCGAGCCCCGCGCTCACATTCGCCTTGGTCAATGCCGTGGCCGTCCTCATTATCGCCTGCCCCTGCGCCATGGGACTCGCGACACCGACGTCGATCATGGTCGGTACCGGCAAGGGCGCGGAGATGGGGGTCTTGTTCCGACGCGGTGACGCGCTGCAACAGCTCCGCGACGCGCGGGCTGTGGCATTCGACAAGACCGGCACGCTCACCGAGGGACGACCGAAGCTCACCGACCTCGAGGTCGTCCCCGGGCAGTCCGAGGTGAGCGTGCTCGCGCGTATTGCTGCGGTCGAGCGGAAGTCCGAGCACCCGATCGCGACCGCCATCGTCGACGCGGCCGAGGAGCGCGGGCTCGCAATCCCTGACGCCGCAGAGTTCCAGAGCGTTACCGGCCAGGGCGCCTGCGCGTCCGTCGACGGGCAACAGGTCCACGTTGGGGCCGATCGGTACATGGAAACGCTCGCCGTGGACCCGGGCCGGTTCGAGACGACGGCCGACCGCCTCGCCGAAGAAGGGAAGACGCCGCTGTATGCCGCGATCGACGGGGAGCTCGTCGCCATCATCGCGGTGGCCGACCCCATCAAGGAAACCACGCGGGGCGCGATCGAGGCGTTGCACGCCCAAGGCGTCGCCGTCGCCATGGTCACGGGAGACAACGAGCGGACCGCAAAGGCGATCGCCCGCCAGCTCTCGATCGACGAGGTCGTGGCGGAGGTCATGCCCAGCGGAAAAGTCGACGCGATCAAGACGCTGAAGGAGCGCTACGGCACGCTCGCGTTCGTCGGTGACGGGATCAACGACGCGCCCGCGCTCGCCGAAGCCGACGTCGGGATCGCGATCGGCACCGGCACCGACGTCGCCATCGAGGCCGCCGACGTCGTGCTGATGCGGGGGACCGTCCAAGGCGTTCCGGATGCGATTGCGCTCTCGACAGCCACGATGCGGAACATCCGTCAGAATCTGTTCTGGGCCTTCGCCTACAACGCAGCCCTCGTTCCACTGGCGGCGGGTGCTTTGTGGCCAGCGTTCGGCATCTTGCTCTCCCCCATGTTCGCGGCGGGAGCGATGGCGGCGTCGTCGGTCTTCGTGCTCGGCAACGCGCTGCGGTTGCGGCGGTTTCAGCCTCCGGCGTGAGCTTACGTCAGCGGTCGTGTCCGTCACAGGCCTCGGTTCGTGCAGCGTTGGGGTATCGAGGCTGTCGGTCTTGCTTGACCGCTTCTCGAGCCCGGACGCGTGCATCAGAGGTCGACGCGACACTCGGCGTGCTTGTGACCGATTCGGACACACGGTCGCCGCACGACTACGGGGCTCGACTGTCGGCATGCATTTGATAGCGTCCGTGGGATGAATGCTCGTCGTCTCTCTGCCGTCCTCGCCGCCCTTGGCGGCTCGTCACTTGCCGTGGCGTGCAGCCAGAGCGCTCCCGCTACAGAAGTGCCAGGCTCGGCATCTGTCCCTGCGACCGACGCCGGCGGCGAGCATGCATGCGGAAACCATGCCGAGGGGGCATGCGGAGCGACTGGCGCTTCCGACTCCGTCGACAGCTCCGAGCCTCCGACGACTCACGCCTTCGACGTACAACCCGGGGCATTCGCCGAAGCCAACTTCACAATGAGCAAGGGGTCGTCGGTCACGGTGACCTTCGCCAAAGGAAGTGCTGGCATCGCCTGGGACGTGCATAGTCACGACCACTCTGGAGGGACCAAGATCCATGACAGGGGCGACGGTGGAGATGGCACGGTTGAGTTCACCGCACCCGAGGACGGCGTGTTTTCAATTCTGTGGAAGAACAGCGGGGCTGCGCCCACGTCGCTGGATGTGTCCGTAGAGCTCGGCGCTGGCGCGCGGATACACTCGTGGATGCCGGCGGACTGACCGTGACGTGGGGGATGTGCGCAGTATCGCCGAGCGGTGCCGAAGGTACGCCGGCGGGCTCGCTACTGCACCCGCGTCCTCCCGAGCGTCCACGCTGCCATGCCGATCATAGCGAGGTCCTCAGAGAGCGATACCAAGCCCATTGGAACGCTCGACCCGCCTCCGACGCAGGTGCACTTGAGTTCGCGTCCCTCGATCCAAGCGGCCTTGCTCACAGACGCTGTCCCGACTCCACCGATCAGCAGCGTGAGTGGAGCCGAGATGAAGGAGGGCACCCACCGCTGCCTGTCGAAAAGCTGCGCACATCTTGTAGCCCGAGCATCGCTACGGCAATCGCGACCAAGGTCGCACAACCCGCGTCCATTCCAACGCGTTCGTGGTGGCCCAGCTGATAGATCTAGACGTCAATCCAGATACGGCGAACAACGCAAGGACGGGTTGGTTTGCGGGTGTAGGCCACTCAGCCCCCACTGAACTCACGCACGTAGGCCACGACGCTCGCGAGCTCCGCCTCATCGAGCACGTCCTCATATGCGGGCATGGCGGACGCGTAGGGGAACATGGCCCCACCGCGAGCCGTGCGAAACGCGATGTAGCCAGCCGCCCGCGCGCCAGGTGGCGGGTTGGTCAGGTCCGACGGCCGGGGTGACATGCCTGCCCCGCCTGGGCCATCGCCGTTGCCCTCCGCCCCGTGGCACGAGGCACACTGCTCGGCGTAGACCTCGGCTCCGAGCGCCGGGTCGGCGTCCGCGGTCTCGAACGTGGCGTAGGCGTCGGGAACGAACCGTGGCGTGCAGTTCCCCTCGCCATCGACGTGAGGCATCGTGAGCGCGGCCGCCCCAACGTACGCCCACAGATCATCGATGTCGGTCCGACCGCCGGTCTGGTACCGAGCCAGCCCTGCGAGCGGCACCGCCGCGAGTTCGGAGGGCACCACCAAGCCGTCGCCGTCCGAGTCGGCGCGGGCGACCTCATTGAACGCCACGTTGGGCGCAACCTCGAGGTCATCGACGAAGAGGTGGTCGCCGTGCATCGTCAGCTCAACCCCCGCTGGCGTCCCAGGGGAAAGCCTCGTTCCCACATCACAGTCGAACGAGAGGTCGGCGGGAATACCCCAGGCGAACTCCACGATCTGCCCGTCCCGGGTTGCGGTGCCCTGCGCCCAGACCGCGAGCCCTTCAGCACGGAGGCGGTCCACCTGGGCTGCGGTTGCGTTGCCTTCGACTTCGCCGCTCGGCGGGGAGAGGCGGTAGTGCACCGACTGCAGGACGTCGCCCTCGACGGCCGTCCGCGTCAACGGATGGCCGTCTCCTCCCGACGGGAGCGAAAGGTCGACCACGAATCCTCCACTCGACACGGGCCCGCCCGGTGAAGTTCGGACGTCGTTGACCGACACGACCAGTTCTGAGAACGAGACGCTCCAGCCATCAACGAAGGCTTCCGCCTCGATCCCTTCCTCGACGAAGGCTTCTCCGAACGCGGTCAGCTCGACCTGGGTCTCACCTGAGCATCCGAAGACCCCAATCAAGGCGACGCCGATGATCCTCGCTCGCATGCTTCGGGGTACGGTCGTGGTGGGGAGACAGATCGTCGTGTGAGTCGAAATCACGGTTTGCTCGGTTCTGAGGGGCTGGACGGCACGTCATCGTCCGCCGACTCGAGAGTGTCTAGGATTGGGCAGTCGGGACGCTCGTCGCCGTGGCATGCGTCGATCAGACGCTCGAGCGTGCGGGCGATCTGTTCGAGTCCTGCGATCTTGGTCCGAAGCGCCTCGATGTGCTGCGAGGCAAGCGCCCGGACGTCTGCGCTTTGGCGGGCTTGATCCCCCCACAGGCCGAGCAGCGTATCGATTGCCGTTACCGAGAACCCCAGGTCACGGGCATGGCGGATGAATCGCAACATGTGCACGTCACAAGGCTGGTAGGCCCGGTAGTTCGACCGGGTGCGCGAGGCCGGGGGGATGAGCCCGACCTTCTCGTAGTACCGAATCATCTTTGCCGAGATGCCCGAGAGTCGGGACGCCTCGCTGATGTTCACAAGCCTACGCCTCCCACTTCGAGGCGCTCCCGCAGCTCGGCATGGACTTGCCCATGTACGGATTTTCGAGTTTTTCCGCGCGCTGAACCCACTTGCCGTAGCCCTTCGCCATGGGGCACTCGAAGACGTGCAAAGTGTCGCGGAGCTTGGGCTCCTTCGCCAGCGCGCCAATCAGCGTTTGACTGGCTGCGCCGAACGCCTTGCGCACAGCGTCGGCATCGTCGGGCGAGGCGGCGGCCAACCCTTCGGCTGCCGATGCAAGAGCATCGAGCGACGCGGCCTTTGCGACGTCTCGGAGGGCCGCTGCGCCGGCGGTGGCGGCTGCCAAGTCGTCCTTTGCGAGCGCGACACGGACGGTCTCATATGCGTCGACGGCCGGCGCAAGGCTGACCTGCGTCGACTTGCTCGCAGCATCGCCGTTTCCGGAGTCTCCGCCCTTGTCGTCGCAACCCGTAGCCAGAACGAGCGATGCGCTGATGATGGTGGTTCGAATGGTCTTTTTCATGGTGATTGCTCTCTTTCTCTCGTGTCGGTTTCGGGCGTCGGGCGACGCCTCGATGTACGAAGCCGCAGTTCTTCGACCGCGCAGAACAGCACCGGCACGACGAACAGCGTCATCAACTCGATGGCCATGCCGCCCACGGACGGTAGGGCCATCGGCATCATGATGTCGGAGCCACGACCCTGCGAGGTGATGACCGGCAAGAGTGCGAGGATCGTCGTGGCTGTGGTCATCAGGCACGGCCGCACGCGGCGGCTGCCCGCTTCGAGCGTTCGCTGACGAACCTCCCCGACGGTGACGGGCGGAGCCTGCTCGAACCGCTGGTGCAGATACGTCGAGATGACCACACCGTCGTCGGTCGCGATCCCGACGAGCGCGATGACCCCGATCCACACCGCGACCGACATGTTGACGGTGCGGACTTGAAACAGGTCACGCATGGAGGTGTCCGCGATCGTCACGTCGAGGAACCACGGCTGCCCGTACAGCCACAGCAATGCGAACCCGCCGCACACCGCCACTGCGACACCCGTGTAGATGATCACGGTCGTCGACACACGATGGAACTGCAGGTAGAGGAGAATGAAGACCATCGCGAGCGCGATGGGTATCAGCATGGTCAGGCGCTTCTCGCTGCGAACCTGGTTCTCGTAGGACCCTGCAAACTCGAAGCTCACCCCCGCGGGAATCTCGAGTTCGCCGCGATCGACGAGCCCATCGATCGCGACACGGGCCTGCTCGACGACGTCGACCTCCGCGACGTCGGGCTGACGATCGAAAAGCACATAGCTGGTGAGGAAGGTGTCCTCGGCCTTGATGACCTGG
>JAUHZF010000320.1 GCA_030426145.1 Polyangia bacterium | reverse complement strand
TGGATGAGCGTCTCGGCGAGCTCGAAGACGAAGTCGGCGTTGTGAGGGGCCGCCTTGATGAGCGCCTCGTACTCGGTGATCGCCGCTTCGAGCTGTCCCGCCGTTTGCAGCAGGTGCACCAACTTCGCCCGCACGTCGATGTTCTTGCCGTCGACGGCGAGGGCCTTGCGGTAGGTGGTGAGGGCTTTGTCGACCTGCCCCGTCTCTTCGTAGAGGGTCCCGATGATGGCCAGCCGCTGGAAGTCGCGGCCGCCCTCCTTCTCGAGGATCTCGATGAGCTCTCGTAGCTTGCCTTGCTCGCGGAAGACGTCGGTGAGCAGGTAGAGGATTTCGCGCCGGATGCCTGCGGCCGAGCCGGCCACGCGCCGGGCCCGCTTGAGCACGGTGAGGGCCTCGTCCATCTTCTTCTGCTTGGCCAGCGCCTTGCCGAGGTCGCGCAGGGCAGGGGCGAGAGCGCGATTGTCGCCGGTCGCCGCCTTCACGATCTGGCGGAACTCTTCTTCGGCGAGCTTGTACTTGCCGCGGTTGTAGAGCTCCTGCCCGAGCTCCTTCTTCACGAAGAGTGAGTTGTTGGCCGCACGCACGAGCTGCTTGTGGAACTTGCGTGCCTCGTCGATCTGCCCGAGCTCGATCGAAGCGAGCATGAGCGAACGCAGGATGCGCTCTTTCTCGATGCCGGGTTTGATGAGCGGGAGGGCGGCTTCGAAGTGGCGCTTCGCGGTCGCGTGGTCGCCTCGCTCCTTGGCGAGCCGTGCCGCCATGAGGCGGGGCGCGGAAGCTTTGGGCTGATCCTGGATCGCCTTCTCGAGGAGCTTGGCCGCATCGTCCTTGCGACCGGCCTGCACGTAGATCCCGGCCAGCGCGAGCTTGGCGTTGAACTGATCGCTGCCGGCGGTGGCGGCACGCTTCTCGAACTCGGCCACGAGCTTGTCGAGCTTGCCATCACGCTGACGGTAGAGCTCTGCGAGCTTCTGAAGCGGGAAGGGCTCGTGGGGACGCGCCATCACGATGGCCGTGTATCGCGCGATGAGCTTGTCGACGTCGGGCTTCTTGGGGCCCGAAGTCGGCCGTGGTCGCGGACGCGGACGCGGACGCGGCGGCCCGGGTCGAGGTCGCGTGCCCCGGCCTCCCGGATTGAAGTCGACCTGCGCCACCGCCTCCGGCGTGACCAACAGGGCGGACAGAAGAACCGCGACCAAGGTGGAACGTCGCACGCGAGAAGGGTAGCGCGCGCGCCGCCGGGTGACTACGGGCCGACCGACGTGGTCATGCCCGGTCTTGGGGAATCTCCGATCTACCCAGCTGGTCCAGGCACGATCCAGGGATGTGGCGGCCGTGTGACATTATTTCAGCCACTTGTGGCAGTAGGCTCGTGTCCTACATCTCGGCACATTGGTTGCTGAGGTAAGGCACGAGGAGGTTGGGTCATGTCTAGCACCAGGGAGGGTTGGCGGGCGCGGAGGAAGCGCGCACGCACGCTCACGGTGGGGGCAGCGGTGGTATCCGTGGGTGCCATCGCCATCGCCATCGTGATGCCGGTCACCATCTTGTCGTGGTGTCTCGGAGCCATCGCAGGCGCAGCCGCGATGGCAGCGGTAGGAGCTGCGCGACAGACGCGCGTGGTCGCCGAGGAGATGCGCCGACACGAGGCAGAACGCGAGGCGCTGGTCGCCGAGCAGCGCCGCGCGCGTGCGGTCCAGGCCGAGGCTCTCGCGCGCCTCGACTCGCGGCCGCCACCGAGCTCGGGTCCCATCTCCACCATCCCTTCCTCGGGACCGGTGTCTTCGGTGCCAAGAGGGCCGATCTCGTCGGCTCCCTCGGGACCCACCTCGTCGCATCCCCGAACCCTGTCTTCGGCGCCATCCCACGGAGCGGCAGCGCTCGAACGACTGCCCTACGACGTTCCCCGGGATCGGCCCTCCGTGCCGAGTTTCTGAAGAGACTTCTCGGGCTCGACCTCGTTCTCGGGCTCGACCTCGTTCTCGGGCTCGACCTCGTTCTCGGGCTCGTTCTCGAACCTCGAACCTCGAACCTCGAACCTCGAACCTCGAACCTCGAACCTCGAACCTCGAACCTCGAACCTCGAACCTCGAACCTCGAACCTGGAATCAGAGGGGCAGCTGAGCGCCGAAGAGCGCCAGGGTGGCGAGGGCCAGAAAGGCCAGGAGGAGGGCGCCGCTGAGAACGACGAGCCACCACGCCGCGGGCCGGGTGGTGACACGGTCTGGATCGATGTCGGCTTCGCGCATGCGACGGGCGAGGTCGGCCGTGGTGCGTTGGCGCTGCCAGTAGAGGAAGGCCAGCTCGAAGAAGCCGGCCATGATCACGAGGGCGAAGGCGGGGCGACGGGCACGCCCCTTCCGGGCCTCTTCGCGCGCCTGCGCGGCGGGCAATCCATCGGCCAGGAGGACCATCGGAGCGGCGGTCGCCTGCGGGAGCGAACCGACGGGCCATACCCAGCGCCGGTCACTCGCCAGCCCGGGCTCACTCGCGAGCGCGATCGCGGCCGGGCCCGACGGCAGCGGAGGCAGGTGCAGGGGAGCGGATGCGAAGCCCCGGTCGTCGACCTTCATCGCCAACCTCGTCGACCATGCGCGGCCGCGCGCGTCGTGCAGGGCCACGAAGGCGTGCTCGCGTGGGCTCGCAGCGCGAACCTCTCGACCGTTCGGGGCGAGCCACAGTGCCCCGGGGAGTAGCTGCAACCAGACCTCGCGCTCGAAGCGCTCCGCATCGAGCGTAGCCGTGGCCGTGACCCCCGTCGCGGTGGCGCGGGAGGTGACGTCGAAGTCCCACCACCATCGGCAGCGGGTCTCGTCGCAGCTTCGCTTCGGCGCCGGCACCTCGCTCAGGTCACCACCCTGGATCTTCATCGAGAGTACTGGGGTCGCCTCGCGCGACGACGAGACCAGCGTCACCACCATCTGCTCCGGGAGCTCGGGAACCGCGCCTCCTCGGGGGAGCGTGACCGACAGGCCTTCGGGGGGAGGAGATGCGGCCGCTACGGTGGGCAGGCGGGGCTGGGGAACCATCTCCGCGGCGGCGAGCTCGGTTCCCTCTGGCCCCGTCACCGTGAGCCTCGCAGGGCCGTGCTTCCAGCCCGGGCTCAGGGTCATCACGGCTTCGGCCGCTTCGTCGACGCTCGGGTCGAGCCGGCCCGTCCATTCCCCCGCGGTGGCGCCCGCCACGGCGACCCTCAGGTCCAACGCAGGGGCTGGGATGATGACGTCGCCGTCGAAGCGGACCACCTCCACCTGCAGCGCGATCTGGTCCGCGTCCTGGGTGGGGCGACCGTACACCCGCGCCGCGTCCATGGGACGTGTTCGCCCCGGGCCGACGAGCACCCCCGTGGTCACGGCGCCCGCGATCGCGGGAACGCCCACGATGGCCAACAGGGGCCAGCCGAGCGTGGGCTTGGGGGGCGGCGGGGCCGAGGACATGTTCGGCACAAGTAGCCGTCCCGAGGCCAATTGCCTATAGGGCGTGCATGGGACGGAAGCGTGAAGGTCGCCGCGCCAAGCCGAAGAGCGCGACGCTGCGGAAGCTCGACGACGTCGAACGCGAGTGGCGTTTCGAGCCCTCGGCGGGCGGGCTGCAGGTCGTCGGGGTCGTGGTCATGTCCCTCGGGGGCCTCGCGCTCGGGGCCGGGGTCTACGCGGGCCTCATCCTCGAGGACGGCTCGCCAACCTCCAAGTTCGGCCCCTACCTTCTCGCGGCTGGCATCGTGCTGCTGGCCCTCTACTTCTTCTTCGGTCGCGGAGGGGCACAGCCCATTCGCGTGGGTGACCTCGGGGTGGGGACCGAGGACGGCGACGATGTGCATCGGGTGGCCTGGTACCAGATCCAGTCGGTGTCGAGGGTCGAGGGCGCGCTCAAGCTCAAGCCCGTCGGCCGCGCCATCGTGGTGCCCCTCGCCATTCACCCCGCGGCTGCCCGCCGCATCGCGGCCGAGGCCAAGGCGCGTATCCCCGAGCGCTGTGAGATCGAGGGGCTCGGCAAACCCTCCGCCGACGACCCTCAGGTGGAGGTGGAGCCCCCTCAGGTCACGAACCTACGCTGCGCTGCCAGCGACACCGCCCTCAGCATCGAGAAGGACGTCCGCATCTGCGGGGCCTGCGGCGCCGTTTACCACCGTAAGCACGTGCCTTCGGTCTGCGTCGAATGCGGGCGGAGCTTCGCACGCAAGCGGTCCGCCGCCTGACCGCGTCGACAGCACGTCTCCAGGACCGGTCGCAGCCGGACCAGCCAGGAGGCCGCGTGAAGAAGAGCGCGGTAACTCAGGGCGCGTTGGGGGTGAAGGAGACGGCTTCGATGTAGAGCGTGGCTTGCGGCAACGGATCCATGGTCTCCCATAGCTGGCCATCACGCGTGCTGAAGACGGTATTGGTTCCGAGTGTCAACCCCTGAGAAGCTCCGCCGAGGTACCATAGGCGCTTGTCATGAACGACGAACGCACCACTGTGTCGCCCTTCGGGCAGAGGGGCCATGGTGGTCCATGACCCGCCAGGATCGTCCATTCGATGAAGGGCGCTCGACCCGATGGAGTTCACTGCGCTGTGACCACCGGCTATCCAAACCGCGTCGTCGAAGACCGCCGCCCGATTGGATTCGATGTGACCGGTATCACCGGGAAGGGGCAGCTCCAGGGTGGTCCATGCTCCTCCATCGGGGCTACTCAGGATCGCCGGGTTACCCTTTCCTCCAACGATGAACAGCTCGTCACGCCAAGTCGTCGATGCACCGTGTGACATCGCCCCGGGCAGGCTGGCCAAGCTCTGCCACGTCCCGTCTCGGTCGGTCAGCCGGAAGACGGTGGCTCGGGGCGCGGTGACGCTGGGGTGCGTGCCTCCAGCGTAGACGAGGCCATCGTGGGTGACCCAGAGATGGCCGGATTGCCGTCCCTCGGGAAGAGCGGGGCGAGGCGTCCAGGTCGCTCCGTCACGGCTCGAGTAGACAACGGCAGACGTGGTGCTGCCGCCTTCCTCGGTGCCCCCGACAAACCAGATCTCGTCGCGCCAGACTACGGCACGCAGACCCGATAGGGGCAACGGGAGTGCGCCACCCTCCGACCACGAACGGCCGTCGGTGGTCGTACGAATGGTGCTCACACTTCCGATGACGTCCTGCCCAGTCAGCTCGTAGCCGCCCAGGAGCAACAGCTGACTTCCTCCAACCTCTACGCTAGCTGATGCCTGGCTGCCCGCGCCGTCGACGACGCTCATGGTCAATAGGCTGTGAGTGGGACCGGTGATGACGTCATACGTGCGGCCGGATCCCTCGAGCTGCCCTCCGCCGGACGTGATGGAGACGTCAAAGGGGGGGATACCCCCGAGGACCCGCACCTTGCGCACCGAGTTCACATTGGCGGTCGCGACCACGTCGAGGGCCAACGGGAGCAGAGGGTCGTCACAGTCGCCGCCATCGACGCAGGGCTCGTCGATGGTGTCGCTCACACATTCCCCGTCCTGGCAGGTCTCGCCGTCCTCGCAACACACGCCGACGCAGCTGCGGCGTGCTTCGATGGGCAGGAACAGCGTGGTGTTGTCGACGAACGAGAGCCGGCGCGAGACCTCGATGCAGCCGGGACCGCATTGGGCGGCGCATGCCTCGGCGGTGGTGTCGTCGAGACCCGCAAAGACCCTCAGCCCGATGCGACCGTCGGAACCGTCCCCCGGGGTGACCACCAGATCGCCGACCCGGCTCATCGGGTCGCCCTGGGTGCAGGCCTCGGTCACCGGAAAGGGGGCAGGCCGCGAAGCGAGAAGGTCGGCCCCACCGATGACGAACCCCGTCGACCGCAAAACCGACCTCGTGGCATCCGGGCCCGCGCAATCGGCCTGCACCGAGACCTCCACCCGGATCGCCGTCGGCTCCTGACAGCCGGTGAGCAAGAGTGCGAGCACGGACCACGACCTGGGCTGCATGGCCACGCAGGCTAGCATGCGTGCTCGCGGCGCCTCGATGGCAGATTCTCTGCTCGGTCGAGGGCGAGGTCGAAGCCGACCCCTGAGGGGGTCGACCCGGTTTGTTACGCCGTGCGCATGCGGCGGCGACCCACGAGCACCACCCCTGCGGCGCCGAGCACCATGGCGAGCGCGGCGCCGGGCGGCAGCTTGGGTCCGCGCCCGGGGTTGAGGAAGGTGGGTGCGGCCGCCGGTTCACTGTCCCAGCAGGCGTTGGCCTTGAGGCCGGCCGTCATGGTGTTGGAGACCTGGTTCTGATTCGAGCCCGCCTCCAGGATGAGATCACCGTCGAGGGCCTCGCGGGGCAGCGCGCCCTCGAGCCGCGTCAGGGTCACGTCCGCCGGGTGAAGCCCCACCATCGCGCGGGCGAGGTCGTCGAGGTCGCCGCACGCGAGGTCACGGGCATCGATCTCCCCCGCGCCCGCCGTGCCACAGGTCTCGGTCTCGGGGTCGCAGGTGTCGACGACGACGTCCATCGAGCCCTGAATGCCCTGGAGCTTCTGAAGGCAGGTCATGAGGTCGCTGCTGGATACCTCACCCAACGACTCTCCCTGTAGGAAGTAGCCTTCGCCGATGCTGTTGGCGAAGCCGTTGCCCACCTGCAGGCTCACGCCTCCCTGCGACAGCATGGTGCCGGTGCGCGAGTAGGCGGTGAGCCACGTGCGTCCGTCATTGCCTTGCAGGGCCTGAAGCCGCTGCTCGGCGTAGTCGGTCGTGTCGCTGCGGAAGTCCCAGGTCACGAGGCCCGCGTCGATCGACACGTTGGCGTAGTCGCGCGGTTCGTATCGGCCCTCACCGATGACGTAGAGCACCAGGTCGACGGTGGCGCCCGCGCCTGCCGCCACCATGCGCAGGGGAAGCGCGACCGAGCTTCCGGGGGTCACAACGCGCACCGGCTGCATCTGCTGCACGCCTTGGTTGGGAGCGAGCTTGAGGGCGATGAAGTCGAACTCCTCCTCCACGTAGGCGTCGACGATGGGGGCCACGTCGTCGGGTAGAGCGTAGCCGTTGGTATCGAGCCAGTTGCGCAGCGCGTTGGGCTCGGTGGCGCGGAGGGTCACCGTCTCGTAGGGGCCGACCGTGCCTTCGTGAATGACCTGCACCCCTCCGGTGTTGGATTCGCCGCGAGCGTCCAAGCCGGCGAACGACTCGGAGTCGCCGCAGCCAAACCCGCTCCCGCCGCCATTGTTGACGGCGCAGCCTTCGGGCGGCGCCGTGACGGTGACCTGCGTCGCGGCCTCGAGCACGTCGAAGAAGGCGTCGGAAGCGACTTCGACCACGGCACCCTGCTTCACCGGGAGGACCCAGCTGAAGTCGGCCGCGTTGCCCGAGTACTGGATCTGGTCCCACAAGATCGATTGGTCGGGCGAGATGCTGACGGCCATGCGGTGGCCGGTGACGACCGTATTCTCGGTCGGCGCGATGAAGCAGCCACCGCAAGCGTCGGCGTCGGGGGCGACGAGGGTGGTGGCGACGAGGGCGGCCGTGGCGGCGAGGCAAGCGAAGCGATGATTCATGATGTCGATTCCCAGGAAGTTCGAGCGAGCAGGATGGAGGTCAAGCACGTGCCGGTTCAGACCGGCGGCGACGCGAGGCGAGGAGCACGCCCAGCGAGCCGAAGAGGAAGGGGTAGAGCAGACCGGGCGGCAGTCGCGGAGGCTCGCCCGCCGTCGGGATGGCGGAGGCGGGCTCGCTGTCCCAGCACGCGTTGGCCTTGAGACCGGCGGTGAAACGGTGGGCGATCTCCCGTTGTTCGGGGGCGGCCTCGAGCACGAGGTCTGCGCTGAGGGCCGACTGGGGCAGGCTCGCCTCCATTCGCGTGAGCACCACATCCGCGGGGTGTAGGCCCAGCATGGCGACCGCGATGTCGTCGAGCTTGCCGCACGTCAGGTCGCGCGCGTCGATCTCGTCCCCGGCAGGCGAGAGGCAGTTCTCGCCGTTCTCGTCGCAGAGGTCGGTGACCACCCCCATCGAGCTGGCGAGGTCGAGGGTGCGGCCGACGCACTCGGCGATGTTAAACGTGCCATCGTCGTCCGGTCGCGCCTGACCTCGGGCGTCGCCCTGGAGGAAGAAGGCGTCGATGATCGTGTCGGCGAAGGCGCCCCCGAAACCGAAGCCGTCGCCGCCGATGGTGTAGCCCACCTGCCCTTGGTCGTCGGAGATGGTGCCGAGCAGCGAGCCCCGTCGCGCATAGCTGGTGAGCCAAGTACGGCCGTCGTTGGCGCCGAGGGCCTCGAGGCGCAGCTCACCGTAGTCGGTGGCGTCGCTGCG
This sequence comes from Polyangia bacterium, assembly GCA_030426145.1. GTDB lineage: Bacteria > Myxococcota_A > Polyangia > Polyangiales > Polyangiaceae > JAPYTK01. Next base: position 2,914 of record JAUHZF010000320.1, on the reverse strand, counting down.
GAAGTCCCAGGTCACGAGCTGGGGGGGAATGGCGGCGTTGTCGTAGTCACGCGCCTGGTAGCGCCCTTCGCCGATGACGTAGAGCACGATGTCCGTTTGGGCGCCCGTGCCTGCCGCGACCATGCGGAGGGGCAGGGTCACCGAGCCGCCCGGGCTCACCACCCGCACCGGGGTCATCTGCTGGATCCCCTGATCGGGGGAGAGCTTGAGGGCGATGAAGTCGAAGCCCTCCTGCACGTAGGCGTCGACGGTGGGGCCGATCTCGTCGGGCATGACGAAGCCGTTGTCGGCGAGCCAAGTCTTGAGCGCCTGGGGATCTTCAGCGCTCAGGGTGACCGTGTCGTAGGGACCCACCGACCCTTCGCTGATCACGTCCACCCCTGCCCGAGGCGCGGCGAGGCCGCCGGTTCCCCCCTCGTCGGCGGTGGCGAAGTCGGCGCTTCCGCAGCCGAAGCCCGAGTCGTTGCTGGTGCCGAAGGCGCAACCCTCGGGCGGGGCGCTCACCGAGATGCTGGTCGCCGCCTCGAGGACGTCGAAGAAGGCGTCGGACGCGACCTCGATGCGTGCGCCAGGCTTGACCGGGAGCACCCATGAGAACTCGGAGGGGTTGCCCGAGTACTGGATCTGATCCCAGAGGACCGACTGCTCGGGCGAGATGCTCACCACCATCCGGTGACCCGTGACCACGGTGTTCTCCGCGGGGACGTGGAAGCAGCCCCCGCACGCGTCGGCCAGCCGAGGCCCTGCCGTGAGGGTGACGAGGGAGGCCAGGGCAGCGCAGGCGAGTCGCTTCATAGGCCCGCAGCGTAGCAGGCAGCGTGCCAAGGGGAGACCACCCCGAAACTGCAGGTTTTAGACGGTTTGGCCGTCCGAACCCATGTGCCAGACCGATGGGGTCTGGCACAGATGTCGTGGTTCAGAGGCGTGGGCAGCCGAAAGGGACGTAGCTGTCCATGTCGAGGCGGTCCTCGCACGTGAGGTCGTCCTCCGTCGCCACCGCCGATTCGCACGACGCGCGGGCGAGACGTCCCTCGTCGTCGTCGGGACAGCCAGCGCAGACCTCAGCCAGATCGGCGCACGGGTCGCCACCGCAAGCCGTCGAGATCAGAGCCAAAACCACCAAGAAGCCACCCCGCACCCAAGCCATGGGGGCAGCTTGCCACATCCGGCGGACCGGGCACGTCCCAAAAAAAGACGACGAAAAGGTGAATCGCTGGGGTCCGGGCGTCGTCTGTCCGATCCTGTGCTCGAGAAGCCCCGCATTCACCTCGCCCTCCTCGTCCTCCTCGCGGCCATCGCCTGGCCGGCTGCGGCTGCTGCCCAGCCCATGCCCTACAACGGCGGTCCGCAGATCCTTCCGGGCAAGGTCGCCGGCCCCCTCCAGGGCACGCCAGCCGACCCGTCCGCGACGACCCTGCACATCACCCCGCCCCGCGGCGGCATGGTGATGCTCCACCGCAACAACAAGACCTTGCAGTGGTACACGACGTCGGCCCTGGTCACGCTGCAGCCGGGCGTCGCCTACGGGGTCACGGCCACGCGGGGCGGCACGATGCTCTTCAACCAGCGCATCGTCTTGCAGCCCGGTGTCACGCAGCTTTCGTGGTCGGCGAACGGAACCCCTGCGCTCTCCTACCGGCCTGCCTTCTCGGCTCAGCCACGCTACCGCTGGCCCGCAGGTGGACGATACGTAGCGCCAAACCGGCGTCCCGCCGCCCGTCAGCCCAATGCGCGCCGGCCCAGCACGCGCCAGCCCAGCACGCGCCAGCCCAGCGCTCGTCGCGTGCAGCCGCCGCGCCGCGGCACGCCGCGCGCCGCGAAGGTTGCGCCCCGCCGGGTGAAGCCGACCGCGCGCAAGGCGACTTCACTGAAGCGGACGGCCCCCGCTGCGCGCCGCCTCCAGACCACGCGCCGCAAGGCCACGAATCGTGTGCAAGCCAGCCGCGCAGCCCCGAAGCGACGCCTGAAGAAGAGCAGCGAGTAGCGTGGGGTCTATCACGCGACGTAGGGCAATGTAGGTCTACGTAGTGAAACTTGACCCAAGGTGGTTTTCGCGAGACGCTTCGTCTCGTCGATGAACGAGCCCGTCACCACCGCCCATCGCTACTTCACCATCGCCGCCGCGATCGTCATCGCTGGCGGCTTCGTTCGCATGATGACCGACGAACGACCGGTGGCCACGGAGCTCGTAGAGCCGGCGGCCGACGAGATGCCGGTGCCGAGTGATGGCCCGGTGGTGCCCGAGGGACTGCTCGCGGCGGCACTGCTCGCGCCCGAGCGTTAGGTGCACTGGCCGTAGGGGCGTCACTGATCCGCCGGATCGGGCGGCGGCATGCCGTACATGGTCTTGGCGGGCGGACCCGGGTCGCGTGGCCGCGGCATGCCGTACTTGGGCTTGGGCCGCGGCATGCCGTACTTGGGCTTGGGCCGTGGCGGCTCGGGACCTTCGGGATCCGGCGGGGTGGTGGACGCGCTCGGCGCGGGCTCTGGCGTGGGCTCGATCGGCGGCGGGTCCGGCGGACCTTCGGGGCCGGGCTCGGGCGGCAGCTCCTCCGGCGGCGTCTCGGGCGGGGGTCCAGGGGGACGGTCGGTAGGTGGCGCGACGGGCGGCTTGTCTTGGCAAGCCGCCACGCCGACGGCGGCTGCGGCCGCACCCAGGCCGAGCTGCCGGCGGGTCAGCGAGCGCCGACGTCCACAGAAGGGACAGGCGGCGTCGTGGCTCGACACGTGGCGGAAGCAGCCATCACATGGGATCAGTCGATGCATCCATTCTCCTCGATGAAGCGCTGAAGCGCGCGGGTGTCGCGCGGCGTGCATTGCGCGAGCGACTCGGCCCAGGGGCGCGAAGCCTCGGGCCATGGTTCGGTGGTGAGCTCGAAGGGGCCATGGTCGAAGGGCGCGCCCTCCGCTTCGG
>JAUHZF010000019.1 GCA_030426145.1 Polyangia bacterium | reverse complement strand
AGATCACACGCGACGACCTCGACTCGGTGGCCGCGCCGTGGGTGAAGCGCACCCTGGAGCATGTCGATCAGGCGCTTCGTGATGCGAAGATCCGGCCCCGTGACCTGGACCGGGTGCTGCTCGTCGGCGGGGCCAGCAAGATGCCCCTGGTAGCCCGGGTCCTGGAGGATCACCTCGATCTACCTACCCAACGGGATCTCGACGCCGACACCGCGGTCGCCACGGGTGCGGTCATGCTCGCCGGGCGTGCAGACGGAAAGGCGGTGGAGCAGGTGCTGGTCGACCTGACGCCACACACCCTTTCGGCCGGGGTCGCAGACGACGCCTGGAGAAGGGACGAGGAAGAAGACCTTCTCGCGTCGCCCGTCATTCCCCGGAACACCGTCGTGCCAGCGGAGCGAAAGCGCACGTACTTCACCGCCCGCGACGAGCAGGAGGGCGTGGTGATGCCCATCTGTCAGGGCGAGGGAGAGCGGGTGACGGAGAACACCCATCTAGGCATGCTGGAGCTCATGGGACTGCCACCGAGCCCCGAGGGTTCGCCAGTGGAGGTCACCTTTCGGCTCGACCTGTCTGGGGTGTTGAACGTATCGGTGCTCCACGTGCCCAGCGGACGACAAGGAGAGGCCCGAATCGCCCAAACGCCCTACCGTCTGACGGCGCGCCAACGCAAGGAGGCGCAGCGCGAGGTCGTCGAGCTTCGCTTGGTGAAGGGCGGCGCAGATGCTGAGCCCGCGGTCTCATCCTCCGCGCCTTCGCCCGGCGACCTCGAACGCGGGAAGGCCATGCTCAAGAGTTCGGAGCGAGCCATCGACCGCGCACGAAAGGCCGGCACCGATGCGGGCGCGCTCGCGGCCGCCGAGCGAGCGAGGGCAGAGCTGTCGAAGGCGCTCGAAACACCGACCGGCCACCTCGGGCACGCCATCGAAGCGCTCACGGACGCGCTGCTTGATCTGCTCTAGCTTCGTATCGCTCTCGCTCGACCGCCTCGATGCCATGGCAGGTCATGCATCACGATTGGATCGCCATTCTCGATGGCGATGAGGACATCAGCAACCAGGGGGCTCGATGGTCTCGGTCACGACACCGTTCACGTCCAGGCAGGAAACGCTTCCATCGGGCTGCTCCACAGCCGTACCCTGCGGAGCATCGCAAAAGGACCACGCGTAGCCGAGATAGTCCCCGTCGATGTCGAAACAATAGGGCTCGGCCACGTAGTCGAATGCATCCGGGATCAGCCAGGTGCAGGTTGCGGTGTCACCGTCTGCCTCACGCTGGCCCCCTGTGGGGCAACGGTACGCGGGGTCTTCGGCGAGCGACCAGGCAAACCCGAGCCGGCCCGCGGCCAAGGTATCACACTGCTCGACGACTCCGTTGGGAAGGGGAGCTTCTACCAGGCAGAAGCCGGACCCCTCGCCATTCGTCGTATACCTCGTGCCTTCGGGACAGAGACATGGCTCCGGAGTGGGTTCCTCCAACACTGGGTCGCTACTGTCGACGTAGACGGAATTGCCACACCCGACAGCACCAAGGACAGCGGCAACTGTAAAGTGGAGTGTCTTCGTTTTCGTCATGACACGCATTGGCTCGACTCGACCTGTTTCAATGCTTTTAGGGAAGGAGCTCGGCGACCATTGCGTCGCTGACGGTAGTGGCCATCAGCGTGACCGGTCCGAGGTTTAGCGACGACTGAAAGTTGCCCGTGACGAATAGTGATCCGTTGGCGTCGAGGTCGACGCCTCCGATGTGGTCGAGGCCCGAGCTCGGATAGCTGCGGCTCCACATCGTGCCACCGCTGATGCCGTCCAGCCTCAGCATGAACATGTCGAAGAACCCAAGGGCGGTGTGCGGTCCCAGGCCGAAGTCGACCGTGCCACCCATAGAGCCGCCGACGAACAGGTCGCCTGAGGGGCCCTCCGCTAGGTGCCCGATCTCGAAACCACTCGAGAGCACCACGTTGTACACCCACCCGAGAACGCCCGATCCATCGATCGTCATGACGAAGAGATCGCGATGGCCATCGTTTGAGAGAGGAAGGTTGGCTCCCGCGAGGTCGAGCCCCGTTCCGTGCATGCCCGACACGACGATCCGGTTGGGGGTGCCTGCGACGAGCGCCTCGATTGATGAGTTCTGTTTCGTCGCGCCCAGGCTGAACTGATGGGCGCCTGAAGCATCGATCTTGACGAGGCAGGCGTTGTTGAAGAGCCCCGGCACGGGAGGGCCACCAAAGAGACTCACCGAGCTCGAGACCGATCCCGCAATGACGACTGCGTCCGCCGGGTCGACCGCAACGGCCTTCCCCCGATCGTCGCCCGCACCGCCCATTCCCTCGCGCCACACGGCGCTTCCGCTGCTGTCGAGCTTGAGCACGAACAGGTCCCTCATGCCATTGGTTGTCAGTGGCGGCCCGATGCCCAGGTCGACGGTCCCATCAAACTCGCCCACGACATAGACATTGCCCAGGGAATCCACCGCAACATCATGAGCCAGGGCCTGTCCAGAAGGCTGGTACGTCTTGCTCCACAGCACCTGCCCCGAGGAACTGACCTTGACCACGAAGAAGCTTCGTCCCGTGGGAGCGGCTGAGGGACCGCCACCAAAGTCCACCGGTCCCGCATGATAGCCCACCGCGACTACACTATCGTCTGAAGCCACATCCATCGCTTCGATGCCAAACTCGATCGATCCTGTGACTGGAAAGGATTGGCTCCAGATGTGTTGCCCCAGAGCATCGAGTTTGGCCATGTAGAGCCCTGTCCCGGGAAGGGACGTGCCGGCCAGGTTGAGGCCTGCACGATAGTGCCCCCCGATCACCAACTGCCCAGCTGAGTCGACCACGAGCTCGTGGCCTTCTGAGACCCCTCCTCCACTGAAGGACGAGCCCCAGACCGCCAGTCCGGTGGTAGGTGGCGCCCCACCTCCCCCGGTTCCACCGGTGCCGGTCGTGCCCCCGGTTCCACCGGTGCCGGTCGTGCCCCCGGTTCCACCGGTGCCGGCCATGCCCCCGGTTCCACCGGTGCCGGTCGTGCCCCCGGTTCCGCCGGTGGCGGCCGTGCCCCCGGTTCCACCGGTGCCGGCCATGCCCCCGGTTCCACCGGTGCCGGTCATGCCCCCGGTTCCACCGGTGCCGGCGAGTCCACCGCTGCTGCTGCTGCTGGCCGTCTCGGTTCCCCCACCTGCGCCCGTCCCGCCCTGCGATGATGTCTGATCGTCACCGCACGCAACCATCGTTCCGAAAAGGAAAGCGAATAAGAGTGGCCACCTCATATCGCCGCTCACTTCAGCAATAACGGTGCCAGCGAAACAGCGCGTAGATGCATCTCGGGCGCCGGCAGTTACCCCGTGCCACGGAGCGATGTCCCAGGGACATCAGGCCTTGGTGAATCGATGGCGATCCCGGCGTCGCGACGGGGCTGAGGTATGACAAAAATGTCTCGAGCGCCGGGTTGCCGCGTTCTCGAAGCCACTCGAGGTGCGAGTTCGATGGCGATGCCGAGTTCGATGATGAGGTCGAGATCGCGGTACGAGGTGCGAGGTCGCTCTGGCCCGTCCGAACGGTGTTGCCTCTAGCTTCGGAGGGGCACGCGCTGCTCTGTGACCTCGTCCAGGAGTCCGAGCTCCTCGAGGTCGCGCACGACCTGCTCGTCGAAACGCTCATCGCTGAGCGCGGCCTGCGCCACGTGGGTCGCCAGCTTCTCCAGCGAAGGGGTGGAGGGCGCGCGCAGCGCCTCCTGGAGGATGACGTCGGCCAGCGGCTCGGGGGCCAACCCGTAGAGCAGCGCGGGCAGACCCAAGACCGTGAGTGTGGCCTCGCCGGATCGCGTGACGATGAGGCCCAGCGTCTTGGCCGCGGCCAACGTGGCCGGCTTGGCGACGCTCTGACACAAGGCCGGACTGCGACGGAGCTCGAGCGGCGGCAGCGAACGGGTGAGCAGCGCCTTCGAGGCGTCGAGCTGGCGGCGCGCGCGCTCGGTGAACCAACGCGTCACCGCCGGCTTGCGCGGGATGAGCCGAACCGCGCCGACCCCAACCACCACCCACACCCCCTGCTCGGTGCCGAGCCATCGGTGAACAGGCTGCACATGCGGCTGCGTCTGTGCTTGTGGCGTCGGCTGCGCCTTGGGTTGGGCCTGCGGACTTGGTGGCGCCTGCGGACTTGGTTGGGCCTGCGGACTTGGTTGCGCCTGCGCACTCGACTCGGCCAGCGGCTTGGGCTGCGGAGGCGGTTTGGGCGCCTCGTGCCGCGGCGGCATGTCGGGCGCTGGCTCGAAGGCGAGTCGCGGCTGTCGAGGAGCTTCGACCTCAGGGGGCTCCGGGCGCGGGGGAGGGGTGTTCCTCTCGGGCGCGGTCCAGGTCGTGTCTTCGGGTTTCGTTTCTTCTTTGCGCTCCTGCTGCCAGTCGAGGGCGCGTTGGGGCTTGCTGGCCCGCCGATCGGCGTCGAGCTCGGCCGGCGCGCGCTTGCCGACGAAACGCGGCGCAATGGCATCGCCCACCACCTGGAAGACGGCGTCGACGACGTCGCGCTCGCGGGCGAAACGCACCTCGGACTTCTGGGGGTGCACGTTGATGTCCACCTCGGCCGCGGGCACCGTGATGAAGACCGCGCCGACGGGGTAGCGACCGGGGGTGAGGGCGCCGGCATAGGCCTGGGCCACCGCGCGGGACAGGGCGCGATCGCGCACCGGACGGCCGAGCACGAAGAGGTGCAGCCCACCGGCCCCGCTGCGGGAGCGGTCGGGGGACGAGAGGAACGCCTCCACCTCGATGTTGCCGCGACGGCCGCTGGCGTCGTGCAGGGGGTAACCGTCGAGCACCTCACGGGTGCGTTGTCCGCGGTCGTCGGTGGGCAGGTAGCGCAACGCACGTCGACCGCTCCGGTGCAGCTCGACCTGCACGGTGGGGTGGGCGAGGGCGACGGCCTTCAGCACCTCGGTGACGTGGGCGCCTTCGGTCGATGCCGCGCGGAGGAACTTGCGGCGGGCGGGCACGTTGTAGAACAGATCGGCCACCTCCACGGTCGTGCCCACGGCACAGCCGCAGGGGCGCACGTCGGGCTCGCCGCCGCCTTCGATGCGAACCTCGGTGCCTTCGTCGTCGGTGGCGAGGCGGGTCTGGATCCGGAGTCGACTCACCGACGCGATGCTCGGCAGCGCCTCACCCCGAAAGCCGAAGGTGGCGAGGCTCATCAGCTCGTCGACGACGCGCAGCTTGCTGGTCGCGTGGCGCTCGATGCAGGCGACGGCATCCTCTCGCGACATGCCGTGACCGTCGTCGATGATGGCCAGCCGCTCGACGCCACCACCGTCCATCTCGACCCGGATCCGTTGTGCACCCGCGTCGACGGCGTTCTCGAGCAGCTCCTTGGCCACGCTCGACGGTCGCGTCACGACCTCTCCCGCCGCGATTTGCATCGCGACCTTGGGGTCGAGCTTCTGGATCGTTCCCGGGCCGGTCACGGTCACGCGTTGTACCTCAGGCCGACGCTTCACGCCCGCTGCGACACCTCGACGCCCGGGGCCAGCCGCTCACGCAGATAGAGTCGAGCGAGCCAACGCACCTCGGCCATGGTGGCGTCGCGTTGCTCATCGGGGCCATTGAGGGCGGCGGTGGTGGCCGCGCTCACGAGGTGCACGAGCATGGTCGCGATGCGCGGCGGCGCGTCGGGCGGCAGGTGCGGGGCCTGCTGGGCGATGACGGTGGCGACGAGGCCGCCGCTGCTCTCGGCGTAGGCGCGGCCCGCCTCGCGCAGCACGTCGACGAGCTGGGTGCCGAGCCACAAGGTCTGGTAGCCGGGGGTGTCGCGGTAGAACCGGTAGAAGGCGTCGATGCCGGCATCGAGCTGCGCCTCCCACCCCTCGGCCGCCATCATCGCTTCGAGCAGGGCCGCCCCGAGCTGCTGCTGGTAGCGCTCGAGCAGCGCCACGAAGACGGCCTCCTTGTTGGGGAAGTAGTCGTACACGGCGCCGACCGACGCTTCGGCCGCGGCGGCGATGCGCTTGGTGGTCGCGCCCGCATAGCCCCGCGCCTCGAGGACCTGGGCGGCTGCTTCGAGGATGGCGTCCCGTCGCGCCTGTCCGCGACGCTGCTTGGGCGACCGACGCGGTTCGAGGTCAGACACCGCCGCAGCGTCGACAAAGTTGAACCATGTGTCAACTTGTGAAAAAGTCGAACCATGGTTCAACAATGGGCGATGATCCCACCGGCCCGTTCGGTCACGCTGCTCGTCGTCCTGTTCGGGGGGGCGATCCTCGCGACGCCTTGGCTGGGCTGGCCGCTCAACTTCGTGCTCGGCACCGCGGTGGCCCTGGCCATCGTGCGGTGGCGACCCGAGCTCGCACCCAGCTCGACGTGGCGCGCGCGAGGCCGACTCTCACTGCCGTGGCTGGGCGCCTTCATCGCCGCCACCGCGGTTGGTCTGTGGGGATGGCGCCTCCTCCTGCAACCCGACCTCTCGGCCGCCCGCGCCCTGCTCCCCGACGTGGCGACGCCGTTGATCCTGTTCGGCGCTCTCGTCTTCGCGACCCTCAACGCCACCTTCGAGGAGCTGCTCTTCCGTGGCTGGCTCCTCGACCGGTTGCACGCCCTCTTCTGCCCGACGACCGCGGTCATCCTTCAGGGAGTGGCGTTCGGCGCCATCCATTGGAACGGCGTTCCCAGTGGGCCGGCCGGCTTCGTTCTCGCCGGCCTCTGGGGCACAGCCCTCGGTGCCCTCCGCATGCACACCCGCGGCCTGCTCACCCCGTGGTTTGCGCACGTGGCTGCGGATCTCATCATCGTCAGCCTCTTGGTGGTGTAACGCTGCCTTGTGGCCGAAGGCTCCGAGAACAAGCTCGCCCGCGCATCGACCAAGATCATCGACCCCACGGGGATGGCGCCCGGATGCTTCGTCGGGTGGGTCGTCTTTCTCGGCCTGCTCTGTCTCATCCCCTTCGCCGGGGTCATCGTCGCCGTGCTCTCGGTCATCTGGATCAAGGGCAGTCGGCACGAGCGCATCGAGGCCTTGAAGCACCGGATCGACGCGCCGCCAGCGCTGGCCGCCAAGGTGTCGGTCGGCGATACGGTCACGCTCTGCGGACGCGTCGTCTCACAGGAGGCGGTGAAGACGCCGCTCGGAAACCACGCCGTGCTGGCCGAGCTGTGGCTGGACGACGAGGTCGCCGAGTCGGTGCAAGACCCCGTGCCGAACTGGACCCAGCAGCTCGGCGGCGACCTCCTCGTGCGCACGGAGTCGGGCGCGCAAGTCGCCATCGAGGGACCGTGGTCGTTGTTCTCGGACAAGACGCAAACCACCCTGCAGTACGACGGGGTGCCGCCCGTGCACGCCCCGCTCTCCGATGAAGAGCGCGAGGCGCTGAAGGAAAAGGGCTCGCAGTATGGCGAGCGCTGGCTCGAGGGCGACGCGGAATGCCTCGTCACCGGCCAGGTGAAGTCGGTGACGCAGGTCGAGGCCCAAGGAACCGTCGGCTACCGTGGTCTCGAGATCGTGCGTCGGGTCGCGATGGAGCCTCCCCCCGGGGGCGTGGTTCGCATCAGCACCTTCTCCCCTGCCGCCATCGCGGAGAAGGCCCGCGAGGCCGAAGCTGTGATCCGCGGGGGACAGATCGCCATCGTGATGGGCACGCTCAGCACCTACGCCTGGTGGCGAATCATCTTCGGTTGAGCGCCCCGCGCCACCCGGGCGCCGATGGATCCTAGCTGCGTCCGTGGGCGGCGGAGAAGGCGGTGGCGCCGAGGCGAGCGCTCGCCGACCCGAGCTCGCGCGCGGCCCGCATGTCGACGGCCTCGCTGGTGCCGCGCAGGCGCGCGTAGAGCTCCATGGCCCGGAGGCAGCGAAGCCGGGCACGATCGGTGTTGCCGTGGAATTCATCGACGGTCGAGCCCAGCCACAAGGCCCGGGCCAGGGCCCGCCCCGCATCCGGATCGCGGAGGGCGCGCAGCAAGTCGGCGCCGGGCCGATCCATCCAGTCGTCGTCGAGCTCAGCGCTCAAGAGGGCGAGCGCGTCGTCGACCTTGACGCCGGCGCCCGCGACATCGTCGCCATCGAGGCAGCCGACACCCTCGTGCACACAGCGCAGGGCAGCTTCAGCGTCCACCTTCATACCGGCATCACATACCAGTAGACGGCGAGGAAGTGGCAGATGCTGCCCGCGAGCACGAAGAGGTGCCAGATGGTGTGGTTCCAGCGCCGCTGTTGCCGCAGGTAGAAGATGACCCCGATCGAGTAGGCGACGCCGCCCCCGATGAGGAGGGCTAGGCCCGCGGTAGGCATGGCCTTGGACAGGGGGCCGAGGGCAAAGAGGACCGCCCACCCCATCACGAGGTAGAGCACCAGCTGGAGTCTCCGGCCGCCGTGGCCTCGGAAGACCTCGTGCACGATCCCGATCGCGGCCAGCGTCCACTCGAGCGCGAACAGGGTGTAACCGAGCGGTCCGTTCAGCGTGAGCAGGGTGATGGGTGTGTAGGTGCCGGCGATGAGCAGGAAGATGGCCGCGTGGTCCATCGACTGCGCGATCCGCTTCGCGCGCCCCCGTGGCAGCGCGTGGAAGAGCGTCGATGAGGCGTAGAGCACCACGATGGTGCTGCCGTAGAGCACCGCAGAGAGCACGTGCTCGTGCGTGCCTTCGGTGGAGGCGACGCCCAGCAGCATCACGAGCCCGGCCAGGCCGAGGAGAAACCCGAAGCCGTGCGTGAGGCTGTGGGCAATCTCCTCCGCCACGGTCATCGGGCGCTGGATTTTGGTCGCCATGGTGCGACGTGGAAGCTACCCGGGGGCCCTGTGGTGAACCGTCACACCGTCATGACATGGTCGATTCGTGACGTTCGCAGAACCATTTGAAGGGCGTGCATGCGGGAGCGCCGCCGCGGAGGCCTCAGGGGAAATGTGAGCTTCGAGAGGTGCCTCGGGGCTCTGTGTGCCGTGACCAGCCGAATCGTCTTCGCGCCCCTGTTTCTGGCCAGTGCCCTTTGGGCGTGCGGAGGCGAAGAGCCGGTGACGCCCTCGGGGGCGGGCGGAAGCACCGCATCGGCGGGGGGAGCGAGCACCACCACCACCTCCGGCGGGGGCGGCATGATGGGCGTCGGGGGAAGCACCTCGTCGGCCGGCGGCGCGGGGGGCGCGGCGCCGACGGGGCTGCCCATCGTGGCCGGGGTGGGGTGGCAGGGCTTGCGCGTGCTGTCGATCGACGAGGGGCAGACCTGGTGTGAGGTCGGGATCATGGTCGATGGCCACGACGACCTTTTCCGTGGCGGCGGCTACCACGACGGCCTGTGGGTCGGCGCGCACGCGGGGCTCAACAACAACGGCGCCATCTGGACCTCGACCAACGGCTACGACTGGCAGGCGCTGCACGCGACCAACGAAGAGCCGAACCTCGCGCCGAGTCCCACCGGGCAGTGGTTCGGTGGTGCCGCCTACGGCAACGGCCGATGGGTGGCGGTGGGAGGCTGCGGCCGCATCGCCATCTCCACCGACGACGGCGTCAGCTGGACCCAGGGCCCCAAGTTCGGCATGGGCTGCACCCACATGCGCTCGCTCGTCTTCCGCGACGGCTACTTCGTGGCCGGGGCCGACGACGACAACTGGCATCGCTCGACCGACGGCGAGACCTGGGAGGTGTTCCAGACCGGCGCCGGCAGCGTGGTGCTCAACCTCGACAGCGGGCTGTCCGGGCCCGTCGACGGCCGGCAATACCATCAGGGGCGCGGTGTCTGTCTCGCGGGTACCGGCTCGCCCAACTTCAAGATCGTGCGCTCCACCGAGGCTGACTGCTCGGGCGCGGTGGAGGTCGCCGACACCCCAGCCCGGGTCACCACCTTCTCATTCGGGCACGCGCCCGAAGCCGACTTCACCCGCGCCGCTCTTGGCGACACGCTCGCCGACTGCCTCGGGGTTCCGTGATCGTATGCTCGCCGTCGAAGCTAGACCCGCGCCGTTGAAGCTGAGGCGCTGAGCTATGCTTCTGCGGTGCTCACAGGGATCGTTGGCGCCATCGCGATGCTCGCGCTCTTGCACGTCCTGCAGGAACTGTTGGCGCGGCAGTTTGCGGCCCTCGGTGCCCGATTCTGGGCCACGGGGCGCGTGCTCATGGGTGGGCTCGCCGCGCTCGTCGCCCTGGGGTTGCTGGTGTCTTGGTTTCCGTTCCCGCTCTTCCTCGGGCTCGCGCTGGCGGGGGTCCCCGGGGGCGTGGCCATGGCATGGAGCGGGTTGCGTCGACGCCATCGGCACCCGGTGAGAGATCAGCCTCTCGCTCGAGGCGCACATGGCATCGACGGGTTGCTGGCCCTGGTCGCGGTGGTGCTCGGCGTGTTTCTGCACCGTGCAGGGCTGGCCTGGTTCGGCGGCACGGTGGTGGCGGGAGCGAGCGCGGCCGCGCTGTGGTTGATGTGGCGTGAGGTTCAGCTCGGCGACCGCATGTTTCAACGGGTCCGTGCCGGACTCGAAGACGCCCAGGATTGGCCGGCTCCCGAGGCCGAAGGCGAAGAAGGCTACGACCCCTGGGAGGACGATCGCGTGCGGGGCACCTGGAACGGGCAGCCCGTACGTGTGGCCATGCTGCACGACGGTGCCCTCATCGAGGCCGACCTCGATGGCTGGCCCGAGGACCTGCGCTTGTTGCCCGCGGGGGAGGGGCTGCCGCTCGGCGACGAGGACTTCGACCGACGGTGGTCGATCGGGGGTCCGGTTCTCGCGGCGCGCCTCGCCCTCGGGGCCCAAGCGCGGGCGATGCTGCTGGCGCTCGCCCGCGATGCGACGGAGCTGAAGGTCGCGTGGGGCACGTTGCACTTTCGCCTCGACGGTGAGCACCTGCCGGCGATGCCCGAGCTGCTCGATCGCATCGCCGATTTTTCGGCGGCGCTCGGCGACATCCCCGCCGAGCGCCCGGCGCAGCTCGACCGCTTGCTCGAGACCGCCGACCACGAGCCCGAGCCTAGGGTCAGGCGGGGCCACTACCGGCTGCTGCTCGACGACGAGCACCAACGGCGCCGCGTGTTGCTCGCCGCCGCCGAAGACCCCGAGGCCGAGGTTCGCGCCCTGGCCGAAGAAGAGGCGGCGGAGCTGTCCGCCTATCGGTGACGTCGGCCTTGCCTCACCTCACGTCGAGCGCGCGTCGGGCCACGATGCGCCGGCCCCCGCCGCCGTGGATGATGTAGATGACGTCGTACGCGCCGGCTTCAGGGGGCGCCTTCAGCTCCATGCGTGCCTGGGTCGACGTGCTTCGGTAGCTGAGGCGCCGCAGGGGGTTGCTCTCGCCTCGGCGGGTGATCGCGACCACGTCACCCGCGCGCGCGATGCCGGTCCAGGTCACGGTGAACGCCGCACTGGCGCCCACGGTGGCCGGCGCCGCCAACGATGGGGACACGTCGCTCACCACGAGAGCCGTGGTCGCCAGGGTGGCGCCCGCTGCCGACACGTAGCGCACCACGTAGCGTCCGGGTTGGCTCGGGGCCTGAAGGCGAATGCCCCCCTCGTACGCACGGTCGGCTGCGTGTCGCGGACCGCTCGCTCGCTGCGTTCCCTCGTCGGCGACCTCGAGGTAGTCGCCCTCGGCGGTCGGTCCTCGCCATTGGGCCGCGAAGACCTCACCCGCTTTCACCGTCGACGGGAGGGTGAGCTTCGCCTCCACTGCGGTCACCGTGATCGCCTTGCGCGCCAGAGGCTCGGTCGCGCCTTGGCGGAGGTACCAGACCTCATAGGAACCGGCCGTGGTCGGAGCCACGAAACGTGCGTTGCGGTCGCTGCGCAACCAGCCCGTGGCCAGCCGCGATGTCGGGTCGGTCTGCCCGGCGGCCACGAAGGCGAGCACGTCGTCTCCACCGTGGGGGCCAGACCAGCGAATGGTGAAGGCCGAGCCTCCACTCACGCGGTCCGGTCCCTCCAGGGTGGCCGTCGCCTTCTTCACCTCGACCGACGCTTGCACCGACCGCCCCGCCTGCTCGAGGACCACGCGGTAGGTGCCAGCTTTGGGAGCCTCGAGATAGATGGGGGAGCCGGTGGAGGAAGCCTCGGCGACCGTCTGTTGGCCGGCGAGCACCTTGGCTGTCGCCGCACCCTTCGCGCCGACCCAGAAGATGGGCCAACGGTTGCCTTCGGTGACCGTGCCTGCCGTGCGGAGGCTGAGGTCGCCTTCGGTCGGGACCACGATGTCGGCCTCGTCGAGGGGCGCGTCGCGATAGCTATCGGTGAAGGAGGTGACCCCGGTGACCCCGACGTCGTAGATGCAGCTGCGCAGGGCTTCGCCCCACCACACGCCCGCGTCGATGCATGTGCGGTGCGCCCGCGCGTAGGTCTCGTCGGAGAGGCCGCCGATGGTGGCGTGCTTCGCGGGGAAGGTGTCGTCCGTGTAGTTCGAGGTCGTCTCGCCGGGGGCGTAGGGCAAGAGCGACGTCTCGGGGCCGATGCGCCAGTCGCTCGCGAAGCGCTGTGCGAGGGCGTGGGTGTTCAGCTCTGCGATGTCGAGCGTCGTTCCATCTCTTCGCCGGAGGTCGTCGGTGGGGTCGCCATTGGCGTTGCCGAGCAGGCCCTCCCAGGTCCCATGCGCCGAGACGTCGGGGACCAGGGTGACGTCGATGTGGCGCTGGGCGACCTGGACCCAGATCTGATGGGGGCCCGCTGCGACGAGAATGCGGCGGCCCACGCGTTGGACGAAGACGTCCTGTGAGACGAAGAGCCCAGTCTCCGACGGATTGACCTCGGCTTCGTCGAGCACGACGCCCTCTCGGTCTTGCGCGAACACGATTCGATGGCCGTGCACACGAAGCGCGACGACGCCGATGGATGAAGTGTGGTCGTTGTAGCGGACGAACCGCGCGTGCGCCTCGACCTGCGCTTTGGCCGAGCGGGCGAGCACGTACTCACCAATGGTCTGAAGGTCGTACCGAACTCCATCGAACGTGTAGAGATGCGGCTCGCCTCGGCCGCCACCTCTTCGCTTCTTGCGCTTCTTCTTGGGACGATTGCAGGGTCCGGTGTTGCAGCGCGTGTCCACGCAAATGGAGCCCGCGGCTTTGCACTGCACGTTCTTGTACATCTTGCACACGCCCTTGAACCCGGGGATACGACACAGTCGTTTTGGCGCGGCGCGTTTGCACTTTTTTACGCCCTGCTTGCAGGACGACTTGCAACGAGAACAGTTGGCCCGAGCCGGCGATACCAGGAGCAGGCCCATGAGCACGCTCAGGGTCACCGTGAGCAGGAACGGGAGGCGATACCATGACCGGAGCATCAGAGCGCCTCCACGTCACAAGCTTCGGAGGTGGCGTCGACCCAACTCATGATGCGTTGCACCTCCTCGCCCGTGTAGTACTCGGCGAGCTTGGGGTCGTCGTCTGCGGGCGCCGCGGCCATCTTCTCGAGCAATGGCGCCCCGAGGCCAGGCACGGCTTCGCGCTGGGCGCAGCGACAAGCCTGCTCGGACAGACCCCCCTGAAGGCACGCGTCGTAGAAAGCCGACGCATCGGCCTGAGAGGACGGCGGCTGGTCTGCGGGGCGGGCTTCGGGCGGCGGACCGGACGAGCACGCGGTGAGGAGGATTAGGCCGAAGAGGGAAGGAAGTCGGGTGTGCATGAGGTGGGCTTTCGTGGAATGGGGCGCTGGCGCAGTTGGGAAAGACGACGGCGACCGCGCGCCATGACGGCGTCGACCAAACGGTCGTGAACGTGGGCGAAGCGAGGGTGGGCGAGCCACGGCTGCGCGGCCTTCTGAAGCAGGCGGCCCCAGGTGTCGGGGTATTCGATGCCCAACGCGCGCGACGTGTCGGGTCCGAGGAGGTGCCGCGAGAGGCCACCATAGAAGGAGCGAACGACGGCCGCGAGCAGTCGATCCGCGGGGCTGAGGGCGAGGCGATTCGGAATGTCGAGCAGCGCGTTCATCAGGGCTCGACTCGGGGCTTCGGGGCCATGGTTCAGTGCGGTGATCAGGGCGAAGAGCTCCATGCCTTCTCGGTGGCGGTCGGCCTGGAGGCTGGGCAGCACGCCCTGGCCATGGGCGATGGCGCGGGCGAGGTGGGCGACGTCGTCGGCTTCGACCTCGTCGATCTGGGCCCCGAGGCGCCGCAGTCCGGTCACGAGCACCGGGCCGAAGAGAAGCGCCGTGGCGGCGACGTCGGGTTGCGGCAATGGGGTTCCCCAATGGGTGGGCCAGCCGGCTCGGCGCAGGTGCAGTCGAACCCGTTGGTGAATGGTGCGCACGGAGGCGGCGGCGCGCCAGCCCTCGCCGCCGACGCTCATGGCGTGGGCCTGCTGCGTGGTGCGAACGAAGTCGGCGGTGCGGTACAGGCGCTCGGGCGCGTCGTGCACGAGCTCACCCGTGGCCACGAGGGGCCGGACGCCGATGGCCGACGTGTACGACAGCGGCAGGCTCATGCTGCGCAGCACCGTCGCGGTGAGCACGCCGTGGCGGCGCAGGGCGAGTCCACCGCGATGGCATCGGGCGACATCGAGCCATGGTGGCGGGGTCACGGTGGTCGGCGCATCGGCGAGGGGCCACGTCTCGTCGCCAACGAAGAAGAGCCGGGCGACCTCGTCGGCGCGAGCCCCGTACCGACGCCGTGCCGCGGCGAGGTCGGCGGCCCTTTGGTGGAGGTCCCACGCTTGGTGGGACCCCGCGTCGAGGGCGACGCCGCGCTCAACCATCGGTCGCCAACTCTGCGCTCAGCGCGGGGAGCTTCGGTCCCGGCACGAAGGGAAAGCGGTGGTGCACGAAGTGGTACTCGACGCCGAGCAGGTTGTCCTCGCCGAGCAAGAGCGACCACGTCCACCGCAATGGTCGAGGGAGACCCGGTGCGCCGTTGCGCCCCCAGGCCCAGCCCCGGTGCAAGATCCAGTCGAAGATGAACCAGCTCGCGGTGTTCGCGATGCGGGTCACGATGAGCCACGCGATGGCCCCCCGAACGCCACCGGCGCCCATGACGACGGCGAAGACGGCCGCGTGCAGCACGAGGCGGCTCCAGATCTCCCGACTCCATCCGTGGCGCGCGACGTAGCGCACGAAGCCTTGCTCGGGCTGGGTGATGGCGCCCATGAGGGCGCTCCACCAGGGCCCGTAGGCGAGGTAGGCGTCGGGGTCGCGTTCGGGGCACTGTGCGTGTCGGTGGTGCTCGACGTGGTTTCGTCGCAGGGGCTGGTAGCCCAGCATGAAGGGGCTCGTGACCACGAAGAGGTGGCGCGCCCAGCGCCATCGGCCGGTGCTTCGACGCGCGTGAAAACCCTCGTGCAGGGCATTGAAGTTGCGCACGAAGGCGCAGACACCGAGCAAGCCGAAGGCCAAGCCGGGCAGCCATTCGGCCACGTAGGCTCCGTAGAGCGCGTAGAAGGCGACGGCCCACAGGGCCGCGAAGCGGTCGTAACGGTCGCCGTCGCCCGGAGGAAAGCGAGCCGCGACCTCGCGGCCGGTTGGATCTGCCTTGGCCTGAACCATCCCACCCCTTCAACGCAGCGCCGGGGTCGAGGTCGCAGCGGGAGGTGTATTTTTTTGGTTCAGGTCGTCGAAGCGCGCAGCGCGGCCGCGAGGCTGTCGGCGCGCATGGGGCTGCCCCAGCGGTGGACGGCCAGCCGCATACGCTCGATCTCGGGTGGATCCAGGGGTTGCCCGAGGTTTTGTCGGAACCCGAGACGTCGCCAGCGCGCGAGGCCTTCGAGCTCGAGGTTTTTTTGTGCCAGCGCACCAGCCACGGCCCGGTCGTAACGGTGCATCACCACCGTGCGTGCGAACCCGAGGCGGCGACCCACTTCGGCCCAGGCGAGGTCGGCCCGCGGCTGGTGGTTCTCGGGACAGGCGCGCGCCATGCGCGTGAGCTCCCAGGCGGCGAGGAGGCAGGCGCGAGGACTCGACACCTCGCGAAGCTCTGCATCGCGTGACAGGGCGGGGTCCTCGGCGACGTCGGTGCCCACGATCGGGAGGTAGCAGTAGAGGCGCGCGAGCAGGGGCTGGCCGCGCGCCGCCACCACCAGCCGTCGCGTCTCGGTGAAGGCGAGGGCTGCGCTTCGGATGTCGCCCCAGAAGGCGCGCACGAGGCCTTCGTGGAGGTGGGTGATGAAGGTGGCAAAGGGGTTGTGCAGGGCGGGTGCGGCGGGCAGGTCGGGGCCTTCCCTCAGGCGTCGCAGGGTGGCGATGGAGAGCCGGCTGAAGCCGGTGAGCTCGTCGAAGCGCAGGTCGTGCCGCTCGACGAGATCGATCACGCTCTCGGGCAAGGCGCTCAGCCCGTCGAGACAATGACCGGCCTCCAGGTGCGCGGTCAGCCGAATGGTTCGCATCATCGACAGGCCATAGGCGTCGCCTCGCCGCTCCAGCACTTTCTCGCGTTCGGCCATCGCAGCGGCGGTGACCGCAAAAGGCTCCGCCCACGGCGCGAGCCAGCCCGCGGCCGCGATGTGGGCCATGGCCGGGGCCTCGTCGTCGAATCGCTCCAGCAGCCGCGTGGCCTCGGCGTGGGCGTCGCGCGCCGTGGTGTAGCGACCGAGGATCGCCATCACGCTGCCGCGCCCCGTGATCCCGAGGGCCGACTCGGGGGCCACGCCATGCGCTAGGGTCAGATCGAGACAACGAAGCGCGAGCCACGCCGACAGCGTGTCGTCGCCCAAGAAGACCGCGACCGGAAGAAGCTCCGCGATCAACCGCATCGTCTCCCGCGTCGCGTCGCTGCAGGTGTGCGAAGGGAGGCCATGCCGGTGGAGCGACCACGTGGTTCGCGCCACTACGGCGGCGAGGTCGGCGTAGCCGAGGGGCGCGGGCACGTGCACGCCCACCGCATCCAGCGCCTCGCGACCGCAGGCCAGTGCTGGCTCGGCGCCATCGACCAAGAGGCTCAGCTGCATGCGCTGCCGGGCGAAGGGAAGCCGCTCGTGCGGCGGGAGCCCTCGGGTCGCGCGGCGGTAGGCCGCTTCTGCCGCGTCGTCCTCACCGGCCAGTCGACAGACCTCGATCTCCAGCAGGGCGAGCTCTCGTTTCAGCGCTTCGGCCTGCTCGTCGGCGTGTTCCAGCCAGGCCATGCCCATGCGGGCGTACTCGGCCGCGGTGCCGAGGGTCGTCGCGCCACGCGCCCGCCGAGATGCGGCTCGGTTGATGCGCGCGAAAGTGAGGGGGTCGGCGACCACACCGCGCCGCAGCGCTTCGTTGGCGTGGTCGGCACATGCGAAGAGCGTGGCGGCGGTCTCGGGCTCGCTCACCAGCGCGCGGGCCAGGGCGAGATGCAGTTCGGCGGGAACGTCGCCCATCGCGCCGTGAACCAGCTCGCGAATGCGGTCGTGGAACGGCTCGTGGCGAGGGCGCTGTGCCGGTGGCTCGGAGCGTACGAGCTGCTCGTCGAGCAGCAGCTCCAGCGCTTGCCGGGCGGCGCCGGTGGTCGTCTCGAGCGTGGCCGCGAGACGGTCGACGGTGAGGGGGAGCCCGGCCATGGAGAGCACCTGAAGGACCTGGAGTGCGGTGCCGTCGAGGTGCTCGAGCTGCTGGCCGATCAGTGCCTCGACGCTTCGCTCGGGGGGCGCCGAGGGATGGCGAACCATGCGCTCGAGCCAGAGCGGATGGCCGCCGGCGGCATGGGCATCGACGCCGTCGCCCATCAGCTCGGCGACCTCGTGGTGCGACAGAGGACCGAGAAGGATCGTGGTGGTGTTCGGGAGCTCGGGGGCGAGCGATCGCGCGTCGGCGTCGGTGCGCGCCGTGGCCACGAAGGCCCATCGTCGGGGCTTCGCGAGCAGCTCGCGCAAGGCCTCGACGCTGTCGTCGTCGGCCCACTGCAGGTCGTCGACGAAGAGGGTCAGCTCGTGATGGGCGGCCACGCGATCGAGCTGGGCTGCGAGCTCGTCCAGGGCTCGGTGGCGCAGGCGCAGAGGGGAGGTCGACGCGAGCCGAGCCTCGGAGGGAATGGAGGGGAAGAGCTGGGCGAGGGCCGTGAGGGGTTGGTCCAGACGCTCGTCTGCATGCGACGAGAGATGCGTCTCCAGAGCGTCGACGAGGCCGTCGAGGGCGTTGAACGGCAGGTGCTCCTGGGGACGGCAGCGGCTGGCCAAAGCACAGCGCGCGGCGAGCATGTGCCGCACGAGGGCCGTCTTGCCGATGCCTGGCGCACCCACCACGATGATGGCGCCTCTCGCCTCGATGACGTCGTCGAGGCGCGCGCGTTGCTCGGCGCGGCCCACGAAGGGAAGCGCGGGAACGGCGGAGCCTGCGCCCAGCTGCGCGAGCACCTCGGCTCCGGTGAGCCGGTCGGTGGGCTGAGGGGCGAGCAGGGCGCGGCACAGGGCCACGAGCTCGCCGTCGCGGTGCGCCAGAGGTGGCGCTTCGGGACCGAAGGGAGGGGCACCCACCAAGCAGTGGAAGAGGCAGCCCCCGAAGTTGAACCAGTCGGTGGCCGGGGAGGGGGCCTCGCCCTGGCGCTGCTCCGGGGCCATGTAGGCGAGGGTGCCGGCGATGCGAGCCCGTGGGTCGTCGTGCGAAAGCGTGACCGCGAGGCCGAAGTCGACCAGCTTGACGTCGTCGGCAGCGGTGACGAGCACGTTGCTGGGCTTGAGGTCACGGTGCACGACGCCTTCCTCGTGCAGCGCGCTCACCGCGGCCGCGAGCTGCCGGAAGATCCGCCGCAGCCGACGCTCCTCCACGCAGGGGAGCGGCCCCAGGGCGCGATCGAGAGGCAGCCCGTAGATGCGCTCCATGGTGAAGAAGCAGCCCTCGTCGGATTGCACGAGATCGTGCAGTCGAACCACGTGCGGATGGCGCAGCTCGCGCAGCACCCTGAACTCGGACTTGAGCCGCGCCCGGGCGGCGGCCGAGGGGGTGGGCAAGCTCTTGAGGGCGACCACCTCCTCCCGCGCATGGTCGTACACCTCGTAGACCACCCCCATGCCGCCGACCCCGAGGAGGCCGATGACGTCGTAGCGGTCGTTCCCCGTGAAGACTTGCTGATCCGCGTCGAGGGCTGGCTGTACGCGGGAGGGTTCGACCCGTGTCACCTCTGGATCGCGCACCAGCGCGGCGACGAGCTGTCGACAGCTCACGCACCGGTCGAGATGTTCCGACAGCGCGTCCCGATCCATGGCGCCGTCCTCCATCAACTGCGCGAGCTGAAGGTCGGTGAGGCAGGGATCGACGAGGGCAGAGGTCATGCGGCGGTGGGCTCTCGTTGTACAACGCACGACCCGCGAGGTTGTCGCGTCATCGCCCTGGGTTCAGCCGCAGAGAATGCGGGAGATGCTCACGTGGAGCTGGCTGTGCACGTCACGCATCACGCTGTCGAGCTCGCCGGAGGCCAGGTCGAGCTGCCGCTTGAGGTGATCGCGCACCCCCTCGATGAGGCGCGCCCGCGCACGCGCAACCCGGCGTGCGGCCGTCGCGCGATGCACGCCGTAGGTGGCGCCGATCTCGTCGATGGTGAGCCCGTCGACATGCGACATGCGGAGGAGAACACGCTCCTCGGGCGACAGGGTCGCGGCGGCCTCCTCTACCGCTTGGCGCATCGAGTGACCGGTCGCCGCTTGCAGGTAGGCCCCCTGAGGGGTGGCGCCGTGGGCCATCTCGACGAGGCCTTCGTCGCTCACCTGCGGCTTGTGTGCCCGCTTGTCGCTCAGGGCGAGCCGCGTGGCCACCACCTTCACGAAGGCGCGCAGGTCTCCCCGGCCGAGGTAGCCGACGACCGGTGCGCCCTCCTCCGCCACGAACAGTTTCAACCACACCCGTTGCAGCACGTCGTCCAACGCGGCCTGGTCGAGCCCGAGGGCCCGCAGCGAGGGCCGCACCGGCGCCACGTAGCGCGTCTCGAAGAGCTTCTGGGCCCGACCGTCGTCGGCGAGGCACCCCGCCACGATCACACTCGCCTCCACGTCCCGCGGTGCGAGCTCGCCCGGGAGGGTCGCGATGACGGCCTGGGCGCGCCCGACGTGGGCGACCAGACCTTCGCGCTGCGCGAAGGCCACGAGCTGAGGCTCGTATGCGTCCATGGGGTTCGCCAAGGCCGCATGAGGCTAGCACCCCTGCCCGTCGGCTTGGCTTGCCGACAATCTGGTGGCGCGAAGCCACCAATCTCCATCCAGTCTCCACGAAGTCCACGCCGTGGCTGGATATCAGCGCGCTACGACCGAAGTATGAAGACGCGCTGGAAACGGGTCTTGGTCGGGACGCTGGTCGTCGTGCTGGTCAAGGTCGTCTGGTTCACCAGCTGTGCGCCCACGGGGGTGTCCTCGCAAGACCGCCACGAGCTGCTGGCGCGCCGTGACCATCTGCTGGAGCGTACGCGGTCGGCGTCGTTCGTCGACGACCCTCAGCTGACCCCGGGCGGGATCTTCGCGTCGGAGTGGAAGCTGGTCAGCCTATCGATGACGGCCGGCGCGCTCGCCAACCTCGCGCAGACGTGGCCGGAGCTGCGGGCCGAGCACGCGGTCGCGTGTGCTCAGCTCATCGAGCAGATCCTCGCCCCCGGCGTGCGGGCCTTCGAGCGCGAGACGTGGGGCTCGGACCCGCTCGACGCGCTGGACGGGCCGGATGGGCACATCGGCTACCTCGGCCACCTCGGCTTTGCGCTCGCCGCCTGCCGGTCCCTCGGGGTGCGCGACTACGAGAGCCTGCAGGGCGACGTCGCGACCGCCATTGCCCGGCGGATGGTGGCGCCCGCGTTTCATGTCGAGACCTACCCCGGCCAGCGCTACACCGCGGACAACAGCGTGGGGGTGGCGGCATTGGCCCTGTGGGACGCGCAACACGGCGGCGAGCATCGCGCGCTCATCGACGCGTGGGTCCGCTACACCCGCGAGCACCTCCTCGACCCGAGCAATGGACTCATCGTGTTCGGCGTCTCGGCTCAGGGCGAACCTCTGGGGCGCGGTCGCGGCTCGGCGGCGGGCTACAACAGCTTCTACCTGCCGTTCGTGCACCCCGAGCTGGCGCGGGAGCAGCGCGCGCGCATGCGGGAGCACCTCTACGTGACCTTGCCGTTCAACGCGGTGGGCGTGCGTGAATACACCGACGGCGGCACCCACTTCGGGGACGTCGACACCGGCCCCCTCGTGGCGGGCTTGAGTCCATCGGGCACGGGGTTCGCCATGGCCGCGGCGCGCCACGATGGCGACACGCAGAGACTACGCGGCCTGCTGCGCACCGCCGAAGGCGCCGGCTTCACGGCGCCATGCACGGGCGGGCGGTGTTACCTCGCGGCGCCATTGGTCGGAGACGCGATCGTCCTCGCCATGCGCACCGCCACGCCCTGGGCCGACCCCGGCAAGTGAAGGTACGAGACCCCTGGAGTGCCTTTGGCTTGATTGACGCATCGGGTGGGGCGAGATGCCCCAGCTGGGCGCTGGCGCACTGCGGTGTGCCGTCATCGGTCGGCGCAAGGTGGCGTAATGACGCGTGGCATGTCGATTGCCGTCATGGCCGCCCTATGCTCGACCGAATCTGGAACTACGTACGCTCGCACGTTGCCGAGTGGGGCCTCGACCTGTTGCTGGCGGTGGTGGTGGTCGCGGTGGCCTACTCCGCATCGCGGATCGCGGCGCGGCTGGCCAAGCGGGCGCTGTGCGCCCGGAGCGACGAGCGGGTCCACACCCTGGCGCCCATCGTGGGCACGTTGATCGTCGTGCTGGGGACCGGGGTGGGCGTCGCCATGGGGGTGGAGAAGCTCGGCTTCGACATCAAGGCGCTGCTCGCCGGTGCTGGTGTCGTCGGTCTGGCCGTTGGTTTCGGTGCCCAGACCCTGGTCAAAGATTGGCTCTCGGGGTTCTTCTTGATCCTCGACGGCGCGATCGCGGTGGGTGACTACGTCGAGGTCGGCGACCGCTTCGGGCTCATCGAGAAGGTCGGTCTGCGCATCACCCAGGTGCGCGGTTTCGACGGCAAGCTCTGGTACATCCCCAACGGCGAGATCCGAGTCGTGGGCAACCTGAGCCGGGGCTGGGTGCGATCGGTCGTCGAGGTGGGGCTGGCCTACGAGCAGGACGTCTCCGCGGGACTTCGGGTCCTGCAGGACGTGGGGGATACCTGGGCCGATGAGCATCCCGACGTGTGCCTGGAGGCGCCGGAGGCGCAGGGGGTGCTCTCCCTCGCCGACTCCAGCGTCGGTGTTCGGCTGGTGATCAAGGTGGTCGCCGACGGCAACCACTGGGCCTACGAGCGTGAGCTCCGCCGACGCACCAAGGCCGCCCTCGACGACGCTGGCGTGGAGATCCCCTTCCCGCGCAGCGTGGTCTACCACCGCCACGAAGACGACGCCGCCCCGCTCCAGGTGGTCACCGACCGCGAGAAGAGCGCCGCCTGAGGCACCCGCTCCTCCCTTGTGGGGAGCATGGTCCCGCGTCTTGTCGCCCCTCGGCGGTGGGGATAGTCATCGTGCATGGCTCGGACCGCGCCCGTACCCAACATCCCGGCGATTCCGGGGATGAACCCGGGCATCTTCGTCATGGGAGGCGGCGGTGGCGGGGGCGGTGGAAGCGGCAAGGGCGGCAGCGGCTCGGGCGGCGACCAAGGGGCCGACGGCGAAGGCGGCGGCGACGACGCCGAGGGAGGTGGCGGAAGCGCGGGCCCCTGTGGGACCGGCGGCACCGCGGGCTGTCCCGGCGCCCACAACGGCGGGGGCCACGTCGCCGCCGGCGATCCCGTCGATGTCGCGACCGGCATCGTCTACACCACGCCCTCCCTCGAGGTGGCCCTGCCCGGACCCTTGCCGCTGGTCCTGGAGCGCTTCTACCGGAGCGACGCCCTCGGTCGCGACGTCGGCCTCGGATGGGGCTGGTCGCACTCGTTCAGCTGGGAGGTCCGGCTCGGGCGTCGTGGCATCCAGGTCTTGGCCGGCGACGGCGTGAAACACCGCCTCTCGTGGCTCGACGAGACCTTGGCCGACGGCCCTCCGGGCTGGCTGATGCAGCGCACCGACAAGGGCTTCGTGCTCGATTGTGGTGATGGGCTTCGTCGCTACTTCGAGCGCGCCGCCCACGAGCGGCGCTACCTGCTCACCGCCGTCGTCGACATCAACCTCAACACCATCGAGCTGACCTACGACGACGCGCATCGACTCGCCCGCATCACCGATGCCGTCGGTCGGGTCATCGACGTGGCCCGCGGCGCGGATGGTCACATCATCCGCTTCGTGGTGCGACCGGATGCATCTTCGGGTCACGCCTTCTTCTCGTACCGCTACGACACCGCCGGCCGCCTCGTCGAGGCGCAGGACGCCCTCGGCTACCCCATCGTCTACGCCTACGACGACCGCCATCGCATGGTGCGCCAGCGCCTGCGGAGCGGGCTCACGTTCCACTACGTCTACGATCGCGCCGGGCGCTGCCGTGAAACGTGGGGTGAGCTTCCCGAGGGTGAGGCCTTCCTCGACGACGACGCATCCGATCTGCTTGCCGATCGCACCGCCGCCAAGGGCATCTACCATTGCAAGCTCGTCTTCGACGACGAGTACGTCGAGCTCGTCGATTCGGTGAGCCTCAAGCGGTACTTCACCAACGACCGCGGCAAGGTCGACAAAGCCGTGGTCGACGGCGGTGTGTACGACCGCACTTACGACGGTGCCGGCAACATGACGTCGTTCACGGACCCGACCGACGGGCGGTGGACCTACGCCTACGACGTCACCGGGCGGATGACGTCGACCACCGATCCGCTCGGGGAGTTCACGCACTACGCCTACGACGACACCGGGGCGCTGACGCGTGTGGAGCACGCCGACGGCTCCTTCGTCGTCTACGTTCGCGATGCGCGCGGCAACGTCATCTCGGTGCACAACCAGGACGGCGTGCTCATCGAGTATCGCCTCGACCCTCGGGGCATGCTCATCGAGGCGGTGATGCCGCGCGGCGGTGTGACCCAGATCCAACGCGACGCCCACGGCAACGCGACGAAGATCATCGAACCCGACGGCGCCACGAAGACGCTGGAGTACGACGGCTTCGGCCGGGTCACCGCGCTCACCGACGCGGCGGGTAAGCACTACCGCTACCAATACTCGGCCCGCGGCGAGCTGGTGGCCACGCACATCGGAACCGCGACCGAGCGACGCACCTATGATGCCGGCGGCAGGATGGTCACGTTCGAGACGGTGGCGGGCCTCGCCTACCACTTCGCGTGGGGCGGCCTGCACATGCTCACCGAGGCGCGCATGCCCGACGGAGGCACCGTGCGCCACCGCTACAACCGCGAGGCGTGGCCGGTTCGCACCATCGATGAAGATGGTCGCGAGACCATCAACCATTACGACGCCCACGGACACATCGCCCGCGAGACCACCTACGACGGTCGCGAGATACAGTACGAACGCAATGCCTACGGGGCGCTGACCCGGTTCGTCGCGGCCTCGGGCATGGCCACCGAGTTCGAGTACGACGCGCGCGGAAGGCTGCTGCGCCGCATCTACGACGACGGGACCGAAGACCAGTTCGAATGGGACGAGCTCGGTCGCTTGCTCGCGGCGAGCAATGGCGAGGTCGAGGTCTCGTTTGCACGCAACCGCGCTGGGCGTGTCGAGCGTGATGAGCAGCGATGGAACCGGCGCGCCGAGCACGTCGCCTTTGTTTACGATGCCGAGGGGCGCCGCAGCGAGGTCACGAGCTCTCGCGGGCTGAAGGTCGAGGTCACGCGCGATCGCGAAGGTGATGTGCACGAGCTCGCCCTCGACGATGACACGCGGGCCCAGCTGCATTGGGACGGCAACCGACTCTTCGCTGGCCTCGACGTGGGGGACGCGCGCCTCCGGCGTACCCGCAACCCCGATGGCACCGTGGCCCACGACGCCCTCTGGGGACACACGGCCCCCGACGGCGCCGAGCCCGAGCGCATCGGTGAGGCCTTGGCGTCGGCCGCGTGGTTCCGCAAGCTCGACTACAAGAGCCTCGAGCAGGTCTCCACCTGGGTGGACAGCCAGCTGGGTCAGACCGACTTCGGCTACGACGCGGCGGGTCGGATCTCCGAGCGCCGCTCGCCGCGACGCGACGAACGTTACGCCTACGGCCTGTCCGGCGACGTGCACGCCGTCGATCCATCGGCACCGCGCCGCACCTATGGGCCGGGTGGGCGCCTGCTCACCCGAGGCGACGAGCAGTTCGAATACGATGCCGACGGGCAGCTCATCGCGCGCTACCGCGAGGCCGACGGTGAGCGCGTGGAGGAATGGGGCTACACCTACGATGCGGCGGGACGGCTGCGCGAGGTGGTGCGACCCGACGGTCACCGGGTCGAGAACGTCTACGATGCCCTCGCGCGTCGCGTCGCACAGCGGGTCTACGACGCTGAGAATGACGTGGTGGTCGAGCGCCGCTTCGTCTGGAGTCGCGACGCGGTCGCCCACGAGGTGGTCACCCGGGGCACGACCGAGCAGGTTCGAACCTACGTCTTCGACGACAACGATCTCACGCTGCTCGCCATGCGTGAGGACGAGGGGTCGACGTGGGCCTTTGCCGTGCCGTCGGCGCAGCCCGACGTGCTCTTCGATGGCAAGGCGCGGGTCGTCAGCCAAGCGGAGACCACCCTATGGGGCGAGGCCACCTGGAATGGCGGCATGCGCGCGCCGGTGGGGCTACCGGGCCACTACTTCGACGAAGAGACCCAACTCGTCTACAACCGCCACCGCCATTACGACCCCACCCTCGGGCGCTACATCTCGCCCGACCCCGCGGGGGCCGAGGGCGGCGTTCACCCCTACGCCTACGCCGAGAGTCGACCCCACGAGCTGATGGACCCGCTCGGGGTCTATGCCCACACGACCATCGTCGACGCCAATGGCAACACCTTGGCCACCGGGCGTAGCGGAAACCCGTCCAATCGTCAGACGCATCCAGCGGTTGCGGCCGCCTTCCCGCAGCAGCACGGCGGCATGAACCCCAATGGGCAAACCGGTCCCCTCGGAGGATGTGGCGAGCCGAACGCGCTGAGCAACTACCTCTACAGCGTCGAACGAGGACCGCCGCCGGTGAACCTCAACCCCAACACCCACGGCGGGCGACGCAACATCGGCCAGGCATTGGCGCGCATCCCTCCCGACGGCATTCGCACCGAGGCGCGCGGTCGCACCGGCGCGTACCCGCGCGATCAGCCGATGGCGCCATGCCCCAATTGCAGTCGCATGCTCTCACGCATGCGCCGCATGTACGGTGGCCTGCCGGCGAATGCGGCTGCACCGGGCTACCCGGGGGCAGGTGACAGCTACCCGCAGACCCGTGACCCGAACGCGATGGTCCGCCAACAGGGCAACCACCCGGCCTACAACCAGCGCGCGCGCGCCAATGCGCGTCGACGCCGGAACCAGACCCGACGTCGATGACGGACGGCCCGTCGCCGCGCGTGCTCGCGCTGCTGAAGTCGGCGAGCGCCATTCGTGAGCGACAGTCGATGAGCGACGACGAGCAGCTCGAGCTGCTGCTCATGGACCAGGACCTCGAGCCGAGCGAGGCCCTGGTCGACTTCGAGCACCGTTATGGTGGTTGGGTGGGGTCCTGGCTTCGGTTGGGCGTGGGGGCCATGTCGCGCTTTGGCATGCAGCTTCCCGGTCATGCGCTCGTGGGCCGGCGCACCCCGGAGCCCATCTTCATGCGTCCCGACGGATACGTGGTGCTGGTCGACGAGGGGCGTGCCCGGCTCGAAGCGGCGTCGATGGACGTATGGCTCGAGCGTGAGGCCTTGTGCGTGCCCCTTCGCAAGAAAGAGAACGCGTTGGCCGTGCACGCCTGGGGCGCCGACGTGGCGGCGATGGTGGCGGCGACGAAAGCCAGCCGCGACGAGCCCGCCAGCGACACATTGAGCACGACGTGGGTGATCCCCAAGGGACGAGGGGTGCTGGTCGAGCACGAGCACGGAGAGTTGATCGCGACCTTTCCTTCGGTCCGTGCGGCGAGCCGCTGCTTCGACGACGCCGACGTCGCGCTCCGCCTGCGCCCCTACCGGCCCCAGCTCATTCGGGGCGAATCCGCGGGGCGGCGGGTCGAGACGACGGTCGCATTCCGACCCGTCGAGCGAGGTGGCCTCGTCCGGCATGCGGCCAAGGCCATCGTCGGCGAAGACCCGGTGCTCCACCAATGGACCGAACGCGCGGGCGCCCTGCGCAGCCACGCCTTCCTCCGCGACGGCGGCAGCAAGCTCACCGTCTACGTCGCCGCGACCGGCCTGCCACCTCCTCTGTCGTCGGTGGACGGAGCTCGAGACCCAGCGCTCACGCTTGCCCGCGATGACTTCGACGCCCTCGTCTTCGCGCGCGGCCTGCCGTCGCTCGACGCCGCCTTCACCTTCGAGCGCGACTACGGCGGCATCGCCTTCTGGGTCGACGGCCGGAGGGCGCTACTCGGCGCGGCGAGCCTCCTCCTCACCGACCCCGGCCTCGGCCGCGCCGACCTCACCCGCCACGATCGCGTACCCATCGCCTTCGCCCGGGACCACCTCTGGGCCATCGCCGCCGACGGCACCATCACCCTCGTCGTCGACGAAGGAGACCCCAACCCCGCCCCGCGTCCCGACCGCTTCCCCGACACCACGGCGTTCGTAGGTTGGCTGGCCCGCGACGCCACCGAGTGGCGCGGGTTCCCGTACCCCGTCGAAGCCTAGAATTGGTGTCGTTCGGGTAGGGCAGCTCCGGTGTGAGGTCTGCCGTCGGCTGGCATCGGCCCCCGCTCGCAACAAGCCGTCGGGCCCTCGGCTTCGGGCTCGTTCTCGGGCTCGGGCTCGACCTCGAACCTCGAACCTCGACCTCGAACCTCGAACCTCGAACCTCGAACCTCGAACCTCGAACCTCGAACTGGGGGTCTTCCACGAAGTCGAGACCGAGACCGCCCACGAGACCGAGGCCGAGACCGCCCACGAGACCGAGGTTCCCCATCCGAACCGCATTGGGGCCCAGGTACCCCCGCGACCTCAGAAGCGCAGGTGCAGACCCAGGCCCGCTTCCGTGGGGCTCACCTTTGGTGTCAGGACCACGTCCTCCTCATCGCCACCGACGTAGCCCGCGATGAGCAGGGCCACGCCCGTGGCGACACCGATACTACCTACGGCGAGCATGGCGGTGTTGATGGGTTCGAGGCTTCGGCCTCGTTGGACGGCGTCGAGGCCGGCTTGGGAGCAGAGGTTGCCGCTCGGGCCCGGGGTGCATTCGTTCTGCACCGTCTGCTCGGCTGCCACGTAGAGACCGCCGGTGACCGCGGCGCCGATGAAGCCGCCGAGGCCGACCGCACCGACGATGAAGCCGCTGATCCGGAGGGCGCTTCCATCGTGAGCAGAATGTTCGATGGGGACGGGGGCCGACGGCACCGGGGCTGGCTCGACCTTCTCGGGGGGCGTGCTCTTCTTCGCCGGCGCCGGCGCTTCGGCCACCGGGGCAACCTCGGCCTCGACGGGTAGCTTCACCTCGACGGTCTTGCCCGCCTCGAGGTCTAGGCTTCGGCGCGTGGCCACGTAGCCCTGGCCAGCCACCTCGACGCGGTGGGGCCCGGGGTTGGTCGGTCGGCCGACACCGAGGGCGGCCGTGGGCACGACCGTGCCGTCGACGGTGACCGTCACCGCATTGGGCGCGGCACCTTCGACGATGAGCACGAGCTTGGGCATGCGGGCCTCGAGCTCACGGAGCTCGGCACGGGCTGCGTCCGTGGCGCGCGCGAAGGCAGCGGGTTCATCCGCTTCGGGTCGACGACGCAGGATGGCGTAGTAGGTCTCGGTCGCTTTCACCCACTTGCCGGTGGCCTCCAGGGCCCGCGCCAGACCGAGGGCGGCCGTGGGGGCGGGATAGAGGCGGTTCGAGCGATCGAAGAGGTCGGCCGCCTTCTTGTGGTCGCCGGCTTTGCTCGCTTCGGCCGCGGAGAAGAAGAGGGTGCGCGCCGTTGCCTTGTCGGCGTCGGTGGGCGCCGCCATCGCGGGCACCGACGTTGCGGTGATGAAGAGGGCCGCGAGGATGCTTCTATAACGCGCCATAGCTCACCAGGTAGCCGTCCCAGCCATTGGCCACGTGTTGGGTACCCCCGAGGTTGAGGGTGCCGTCGAAGTCGCCGACCATGAGGAGGTTGTCGTTGCCGTCGTGAAGGTGGGGAGCGGCGATGTACTCGGCGCCCGCTCCCGTGAGGGCCTCGGCACCGAGCAGCTCGCCATCCTTGTCGATGTGGCCGAAGAAGGCGCCGAACATGTTGGGCTCGGTCTGGAGCGCGTACGGTCCCATGTGGCTCATGTCGCCATCGAAGGTGCCGGTCATCACCACCCCGCCGTTCGCGTCGACGTCGACCCCGGTGATCTCCGAGAAAAACGAGCCCTCGATGGCGTGGAACCAAACCCGACCCTGGGCATGGATGCGGGCCACGTAGCCTTCGCTGTTCTGGCTCGAGACCGGCGGGCCACCGAAGTTCCACGGGCCCTGGAAACTACCCGTGATGACCGCGTCGTTGCCGACGATGGCGACGTCGGTGAGCTCGGCCCAGCCGCCGGAGGGGGCGTTGTGGAGGCGCCGCGCCCATTGGGTGGCGCCGCTCTGCGGATTGAGGGCGGCGACGAAGAGGTCGTCGATCCCGTCGTCGTCGTTGAGCATGAAGCCGCCGATGTCGGTCCAGCTTCCGTAGCGGCCACCCACCACGACCTTGCCGTCGCGGGCGTCGACCGCCGTGGCTTCGGCGTAGACGGGGGACGGAATGTCCACGGCCCACACGGCCTGCCCGTCGGCTTTGCCGACACGAACCACGTAGCCGCTCGAGCTCCCACCCGAGAGGTAGTGGCCGTCGAAGTCGATGTAGCCGTCGTAGCGGCCGGCGATGAAGACACCGTCGCCGCTCACCGCGATGTCGTTGACCGATTCCCAGCCGCCCTGGCCGAAGCTCCTTGCCCACACCACGTCGCCTCCGGGGCCGAGACGAACGACGCAGATGTCGTCGCCGCCGCCGGTGCCGATGGTTCCGAAGCCGGGCACGTTCACGTACTGGCAGCGCATGGCGAGGTAGCTGTCGCCGTCCTCATCGACAGCGAGGCCTCCGAGCTCGTCGAAGTCGGCGCCGCCGAAAGACTTCGCCCACTGGAGCTCGCCGTCGCGGGCATACCGCGCCACGAAGACGTCGTTCATGCCGTTCGACGACATCGACTGGGTTCCGATGACCACCTGAACGTCGAAGTCGCCGGCGACGATCACCTCACCCGACCGGCTGGTGCCGACCCCGGCCGCGCGAACGAAACCGCCGCCACTGTAGGTGACCGACCACGGCACACATTGGTCCTGCACGCAGCGGCCCGTGGGACACGAGGCTTCGCAGCTCACGGGTTCGCCGGCTCCGCTGCCTCCCGCGCCGGTCGCGTCCTGGCCGCCGCTGCCGTCGCTCTCGCCGCCGGAGCCGTCGCTTCCGTCGTCGTCGGTGACCGGGCCGGTGGTGTCGGCGAGCTGGTAGTCACCGTCGAACGACCCCATCAGCGCGCAGCTGCCGGCGCCGAAGAGGAGAGCGAGAGAGGCGAAGGAACGAGCAGACATCAGTAGCCAGGGTCGAGGAGGGGGTCCGAGACAGGCGCCGGCTTGGGCGTGGCGCGCGGCTTGGGCGTGGCGCGAGGTTTGGGCGTGGCGCGAGGTTTGGGCGCCACGCGAGGTGGGCTCACCGGCGGGGTCATCTGAGGATCTGCAGACGGTGCCGCCGAAGCCGATGCGCTCGCCGCGGGCGCCGGCGCGCTGTCGACGGAAGGCGCATCGGGTTCTGCGGTCGCTTCCGGTTCTTCTGCCGGCGCTTCGGCTTCTGCCGGCGGCACCACCACCTGCGCGGGGGCCCTGGGGCTGTCGGTCGGGCTGGTGAAGCCGAGGGTGGTCAGGCCGGCCCCAACGCCGATCACTGCGGCCACCGCGAGCAGGGGCCACCGCCGACGTGGGGGGACCGCCACCTGCGGCTCCGACGGAGGCATGGTCGTGCCTTCGAAGGTGCCCTCAGCGCTGATCTCGCCCAGGGTGACCGCGCTCACGGTGGGAATGGGCCCCACCTCGAGGTGAACGGTCGCGGCCGGTGTCGCGTCTGGCAGTGGGTCGGTGTCGCAACCCCCGAGATCGGCGAGACGGCTCCCGGTGAGCGCGGTGTCGACGGAGCTCTGGTGAAAGAGGGCCGCGCGCAGAGCGTCGACCATGGCCGGCGCGGTGTTGAATCGTTGTTTGGGCTCGCGCGCCGCAGCCCGGCGCCACCACGCGTCGAACGAGCGGGGCAGGCCCGGCTTCTGCTCGCTCGGCGTAGGGAGCTCGCCGCCCATGATGTTGCAGATGAGCTCGCCGAGCGCCTCACCTTCGAAGGGACGACGGCCGACGATGCATTGGTAGATCACCACCGCGAGCGACCAGAGATCGGAACGGTGGTCGACGGTCTTGGCGCCATGGGCCTGCTCGGGGCTCATGTAATGGGGCGTGCCG
The DNA here is from genome assembly GCA_030426145.1 of Polyangia bacterium. Classification (GTDB taxonomy): domain Bacteria; phylum Myxococcota_A; class Polyangia; order Polyangiales; family Polyangiaceae; genus JAPYTK01. The sequence continues at coordinate 18,390 of JAUHZF010000019.1, read as the reverse complement.
AGCAATGCGCCGGTCCGGGTGAGCTGCGAGGCCCGCATGCCCTCGCCCATCTTGGCGATGCCGAAGTCGAGCACCTTGGCCACGACTCCGGCGGTGTCGTTCACGAGGAAGATGTTGTCGGGCTTGAGGTCGCGATGCACGATCCCGTGATTCCGCGCCGCCTCGAGCGCCTGCGCGACGTCGTGTGCGATGGCCACGGTCTCGGCGAGGGAGATTTCACCCAAGCGACCAAGGCGCTCGCCGAGGCTCTCCCCTTCGAGCAGCTCCATCGCGATGTAGGGGAAGTCCTCCCACATGCCGAAGTCGAGCATCTGCACCACGAAGGGGCTTCGCAACTTGGCCGCCGACTGCGCTTCTCGCCGGAAACGGTCGCGGAGCTCATCGCGCGTGGCAGCCTGCGCATGGATGAACTTGACCGCACATGGCATGTCGAGCGTTTGATGGGTCGCCCTCCAGACGGCGCCCATCCCCCCTCGACCGAGCTCTTCTTCCAACCGGAAGCGCTCGGCCACGATGCTGCCTTCGTGCAAATCCATGCCCGTCTTCCGGAACGACGGAACACGACGGGACTTGAGGGCGTGCTACCTTCACCCGCGATGGGTTGGCATGGGGACACCCCGCCCGAGGTGGCAGAGATCCTTCGCGAGCGGCTGCGCCGGATGACACCGGCTGAGCGCGTGGAGGAAGGGGCCAAGCTCTGCAAGTTCTCACGCGAGATGATGCGGGCCGGGATCCGCCATCGCCACCCCGACTACGACCACGAGCAGGTAGAGCTCGCCCTGGCGCGACTGCTTTGGGGCGACGACCTGTGGCAGAAGGTCTACCCCGGCCGACCGCTCATCGACCCATGACCGACGACCTCGCTGCATCGCTTCCTCGAGCGATGGGTTGCCGAGCTCGAGCTCTCTTGCGAGTGGGACCTCGCCCGCGGTGATGCCGATCCCGCCTGAGTCACCGCCAGTCGGGTTCCCTCAACAGCTCAAACGCCGAGGTCGGAGCTCTGCGGCATCAACTCGGCGATTCGCTCGGAGCCGGGGCCGGTCATCGTCGTTTGGAGCACGGCCTGGAGGGCTTCGGGGTCGAGCGGCTTGCGGAGCACGCGGTGGGCCTCGTCCTCCACGAAGACTTGGCTCTCGTTGGTGACCGCGCCGCCGGTGATGAACGTCATGCGCGCGGCGAGCTCTTCGTTGCGATCGCAGAGCTCTCGGTAGAGCTCGGGGCCCGACATGCCGGGCATCATGATGTCGCAGAGGATCGCGTCCCAACTGTCGTCGGTCGTGAGCAACTCCAGTCCTGCCTCGCCGCCCGAGGCGCAGACCACGTCGTGGCCGCGGAGCTGGCGCTTCACTGCACGCAGCACGAGGGGGTCATCGTCGATGACCAGAACCCGACGCGCAGCGACCGCGATGGGAGGACGTGAGGTCTGCACGCGGTCGGCGCCGAAGGTGGGAGCTGCCGGCAGGGCGATGGTGACCTCGGTGCCCCGTCCCACCTCACTTTCGATCCGCAGGTCGCCTCCGAGGCGTTTCACGAGATTGCGCGACACCGATAGACCGAGCCCGGTGCCTCGGCCGACCGGCTTCGTGGTGAAGAAGGGATCGAAGACCCGCTCGAGCAGGTGCGGGGGGATGCCCTTGCCATCGTCGGCGATGGTGACCTCGACCTGGTCGCCGTGACGGGCAACGCCCACGTCGATGGTGCCGCCCCCCTCGGGCATGGCTTGGGCGGCGTTGACCAGCAGGTTCACGAAGACCTGACCAAGGCGTCCCTCGTCGCCGAGCACTTGGGGGACGTCGTCGAAGGTTCGGATCACCTTGCAGCGGTGGCTGAGCTCGGTGTCGGCCAACCTCAGGGCGCTCTCCAGCACCCCGGTCACATCGAGGAGTACCGTCTGCGGCTCGTCCACGCGCGAGTAGGTCTTCAGCTCTCCGACGATGCGTTTGACCCGCGTCGCGCCATCGATCGCATCGGTGAGCGCCTCCGACCACTCCTCGTCGGGCTCTGCATCTCCTTCGAGCTCATCGCGGAGGAAGACGAGGTTGCCGAGCACGTACGAAAGGGGGTTGTTCACCTCGTGGGCGACACCCGCGGCGAGCTGACCGAGCACCGCCATGCGGTCGGCCCGGGCCATGGCCAGCTCTTCCTGCGCATGACGGCGCGACGCTTCGCTCTCCCGAAGCTCGTCGAGCGACATCCGTCGCGTGCGTTCGAAGGCGGCCACGAGGGCGAACAGAAAGACCGAAGTGATGATGCCGTTGAGGAGCTCGTCGGCGGTGGCTCCAACCCACCAACCGGCCGCTAGGATCGCCACCACCTCTACGGCTGTCCAGATGGCGCCGGCGGTCACGCTGACGAAGAAGGTGGCGAAGAGTGCGGCGACCGAGATGGCCATCAGGTCGTGGCCAGCCAAACTACCGACGTCGATCAGTGCGCCGATGATCGCGAAGAGCCACATGCCGCACACGAGGTGGCCGAACAGGGCCAGCGACTGCGTGCGGCGAAGCAGGGCGAGCGCGCCCATCCACACCGCGCCTATGCCCAGCATGATGAAGCCGTCGTGGGGGTTGGGCGTGAAGAGATGATAGGTGCCGAGGACGAAGAGCGAAGCTACGACGACGAGGCAAAGGAGCACGGCCAGCCGGGTACGTCGCACGCGGTCCCGGTCGTCGGAGGCCGCGACGGGAACGATCGAATCGACGAGTTGTATCCAGCTGCGGACCATCAAAGACTTTGTACGTATCCCACCCCTTGCCGTGAACGGCTGGCAACGGGGGAACTTGACGGTCGATCCTAGCTGGACCGCGGTGGCGAGGACAGTCGCTCTATTCGGTGAAGTCGGCGCAGCAGCGGAAGCCGGTGGAGTAGTCGTCGTAGAACACACCGTGGGCCTCGGTGTCGTATTCGCAGCCGTCGCCGTTGCGGTAGGTGTCCACGTAGAAGCCACCGCGGAACACCCCACCGGGGTTAGAGGTCCACTCGTGGAGGTTGCCCATCATGTCCATCACGCCGTCTTCGGTGCGGCAGTCGGCGTGCGCGCCGGTGACGGCGAGGCCCTCGGGCAGCTGGCTGATGCAGGGGTGGTCGAGGTTCGAGTAGACGGAATTGCTGAACGACTCGAAGGTCTGCGTTGCGGGGTGGCAGGCGCGGGCGTCGTTGCAGCGTCCAGGCTCGCGCTCGTTGCCGTAGGGGTAGGTGAAGCCCTGGCTCCCGCGACAGGCGCGCTGCCATTCGGCGTCGGTGCACAGCCGCTTGCCCGCCATGCTGCAGGCGTCGGCGGCCATCACCTGAGAGATGTGACCCTGAGGCACGGCACCCTCCACGCTGAGCGCCATGAGGCTCAGGTTGCGGTCGGGGGTGGCGTAGGGGGAGACGGGACGGAGGCCGTCGTCGGTCACCTCGGCCACCATGGCTTCGAAGCGATCGACGCAGAAGTCGGCGACACGCACCATGCCCGGTAGGCACCCGGGATCGCCGGGCGCCTCGACGAAGTCGACGTTCACGAAGGGCGGGACCATGCCGTCGCAGGCGATGCTCGAGCGGTTGCAGGCCTCCGCCGCTTCGGTCACGAGGTCGATCTCGAGGGTGTAGGGGCCGGCGAAGGTGTCATCGGTCCACGTGTCGAGCACCACGAAGTAGACCCCCGGCTGCACGGGGGCGCCGAGGTCGCTGTTGTCGCGCGTGATGCACAGGTCAGGATTGGCTTCGGCGAGCAGGTGCACGTCGATGTCGACGTGATCACCGGGCGCGTCGTCGACCCGGGCCCACAGGAACCCAGGCTCGGTCACCTCGACCCGGTACACGACCTCGGGCCCGGCTTCGCTCGTGCTCGGCGCGCAGGGGTCGTAGACGTCGACCTGGGTGTCGCCGCCGATGGTGGTTCCTTCCCCGCGAAAGGGCAGCTCGCCGATGGCGTAGGGTCGCATCCAGGTCCCGTCGGCCTCTTCCTGATGCTGTGATGTCTGGCTCACGTCGTCGGTACGACAAGCGGAGAGGACCAGACTCGTGACCACGATGTATCTGCGCGCATCCATCACCCCGGGGGCGCGACAGGGGGCGGCGGCGTTGCAGGATTTCGACGGCCCGATTCGAAGTTTCAGGTTCTCTCAGGCGTTGAGGTCCAAGGGCGGCGGGGCCAGAGCGTCCGCTTGATAGGATGGGAGCGCGAAACCACGATGACGACCTACCGGGACGAGCGCGAGGCGCTGCGGCAGCGCAACGAACGGCTGGAGGAGGAGCTTCAGCGCGTGCGCGAAGAGCTGGCCCAAGCGCACGCGAACGACGAAGACCGCGGCGCGCGCATGGATGCGGCGCGCAGGCGGCGGCTCCGCAACGGGCTCGCCGCGGCCGGCGTGGGGGCCGTCATCGTCGTCGCTTTGGTCGGCGGCTGGGCACAACTCCGAGCGGCGAAGCAGCGTGAGGCCGAGCGTGAAGCGCTCGTGGCGCCCGCGCCCCCGCTACAGACGGTCGTCGTCCCCCCCGAGCGTCACGCCAAGCCTCTACCGGCGGACCCGAGCGAACTACCTGGTATCTGCCAGCGCTACTTTCACCTCTGGGAGCGGTGCGCTGAGCAGCTACCGCCCTCATCCAAGAAAGCGATGGAGGAGAGCCACCAAGCCTTTCTGAAGGCCGTCGAGACCGCCCGAGGAAACCCCGATGCCATGGCAGCCCTCGCGGTTTCCTGTCAGGCCGGCGTCGATGCGCTCGAGACCATCTGCGGACGGCCTACGATGGCTGACGACGACGAATGAAGACGAGCGCGTGATCAGTCGTCGTCGCTCGAGGTGTCGACTTCGACCCAGACCGGGATGTGGTCGCTGACGGTGTCGCTCACGACGGGGTAGTTGCCCTGCGTGAAGTCGAAGGCGCCGGCGTCGACGATCTCGGTGGTGTGGGTGGCGGGGAAGAAGATGTTGTCGAAGCTGTTGGCGAAGCCGCTGCCGCTGAGGGTCGTCTTCTGCTCGGGGTCGGTGATGAAGCTTACGTTGCGGTCGTCCACGAGGGTGAAGGCCGCGTCGTCGCCGGGCAGGTTGAAGTCGCCGCCGATGAGCACGTCTTGCTCCGCGCCATTGAGGTTCTGGAAGTAGTCGTAGACGTTCACCAGCTGCTGGGCCTCGGCGCGGCGGGTGGTGATGGTCTGGCCGTACTGCAGGTGGAAGACGACGAGCGTGAAGTCGAAGCTGCCCATCTGGAAGTTGGCGCCGTAGGGCTCGCGCTTGATGTCGTCGTTGGGGTCGTCGAAGAAGCCGAGGGCGCCGGTCATGGTGACCTCGGCGTCGCGCCACACGTAACCGTAGTATTCGGTGCCATTGGCGTTGCCCACGGCGTGGGGCGATACGTGCGACGACCAGAGCTCACCGGTGAGCAGCTCGAGCTCCGCTTCCAGATCCACCAGGCCCTGCGGGTCGTCGATTTCGACGAGGCCCACGAGGTCGAAGTGGCTCACCACGCAGGCGAGGGCGAGCATGTCTTTGGCGTTGTTCCAGCCGAGGTGCAGCGCGTTGAACGTGGCCACCGTGGGGAGACTCAACAGGGCCGGGTCGGTGAAGACGTGGCTCGGGCAAGCGTAGGGGTAGGCGGGGTCGCTACCGGCTTCGGTGCCCACGGTGATGGCCGACGAGACGACGTTGTTGCTCTCGTAGGTCTCGACGTTGGCGCGGTCACAATCGACCACCACCAACACCTGGGCGCTGCCCATCACCGCTTCCACCGGAATGCGGAGGTGTGAGGTCACGGTGGTGCTGTGGCCCACGCCGAGCGGCTCGACGTTCTCGTAGCCGAGGTAGATGTCGCTGCCGTCGACGAGACCGTCGTCGGAGAGGTAGACCTTGAGGCGGCTCGCGACCGACGGCTGCGTGCCGTCGTTGCTGACCTGGGTGCTCAGGTCGAGCACGCGGCCCGGTTCGACCGTGCTCTTGCTGAGGGCGGCCGCGGTGGCCTGCAGGTCGGGCGCGTCGAGACTGGGATCGTCGACCACCACCGTGATCGGCACCGCGTGCACGTTGTTGCTCTCGTACGGCTCGGTGACGTCTTCGTTGGCGTCGACGACGGCGAGCAGGAACCAGCTGCCGTGCGCGCTGGTCTCGGGGATGAGCGGCTGCACGTCTTCGCTCGAGGTGGCGCCCGGGTTCAGCGGGTCGACGTTGTCGTAGCTCGCGTAGCGATCGGTCGGGTCCCACTGCGCGTCGCGTGAGAGGTAGTACTTCACGCGGGTCTGCGGCGAAGGCTGAGTGCCCTGGTTGGTGACGACCACGTGAAGGGTGGCGCGGTCGCCGGCCCGCACCTCGGTATCGTCGACCCAGGCGCTCTGCACCACCATGTCGGGGGCGTCGAGGCTGGGTTGGTCGACGGGGCCGGTCTCAGTGGTGTTGCCCACCGCGAAGGGGAGCGCGACCACGTTGTCGCTCTCGTACTGCTCGTCGACGTCGTCGACCGCGTCGGCGACCAGGAGAATGTAAGCGGGGCCGTCGGTGACGGTGGGAACGGTGAGGGTGGCCGACTCGGTGCTCGTGGCCGCGACGGCGAGCGACGGCACGGCGTCGTAGTTGAGGTAGGTGTCGGCGCCGTCCCAGGTGGTGTCGGTCGAGAAGTAGTACTTGAGCCGACTCGAGGCGGCAGGAGCGACCCCGTCGTTGCTCACGGTGGCGGTGACGCCGACGGTCTGGCCGGATTCGACCGTGGCCGCGTCGAGGCTGCCCGTCACCCGCAGGTCGGCCAGCGAAGCGGTGGGGTTATCGCGGGTGACGTCGAGGGGCACGGCGTAGACGTCGTCGGCCTCGTGGTGCTCATCGGCGGTGGGGTCGGTGGCGACCACGAAGAGCACGTAGTAGCTGCCGGCCAGGGTCGCGGTGGAGATGTTGAGGCTGGCGTACTCGGCGCCGCTTGCGCCGATGGCGAGCGCATCGACCTTGTCCCAGCTGAGCTGCTTGTCGCTCGGGTCGAGGATGGCATCGGTCGACAGCATGTAGCGGAGCTTCGCGTCCACCGACGCGAGGTCGCCCACGTTGTCGATGACGGCATTGGCGGTCACGCTCGTGCCAGTGCGAACCAGGGTGGCGTCGAGCCACGCGCTGCCCACCATGAGCTCGGCCGCGGGCGTGTAGTTGCCCACGGTGAGGGGAAGGGCGACGACGTTGTTGTCTTCGTCGGTCTCTGCGACGAGCTCGGTTTGGTCGGCGACGACGAGGACCTGGTAGAGGCCTGGAATCGTGCCGGCTGGGATGCGCAGGTTCGCGGTCTCGGTGCTGGCGGCTCCGGTCGCGAGGGCCGGGACGGCGTCCCAGTTGAGGTAGGTGTCACCGGCGTCGTAGCTGTCGTCGGTGGAGAGGTAGTACTTCACGCGGGTCTCGATCCCGCTGCCGACGGCGCCGAGGTTGAGCACGTCGACCGTGATGCTCACCACCTCGTCGGGGTCGGCCTGGCTCTGTGACAGCTGGGCCTGGGCGAGCGCGAAGTCGGTACCCACGGCGGGGGCGCCCACGGTGAGGGGCAGCGCGACGACGTTGTTGCCCTCGTCCGACTCCGCCACCTCGGCGTCGACGTCGGCGACGACCAACACGTAGTAGTAGCCATCGGGGGTGCTGGCGGGAACGCGCACGTTGGCGTTCTCGGCCCCGGTGGCGCCCGCGGCGAGCGCGCCGACGTTGTCGTAGTTGAGGTAGGTGTCGCCGGCGTCGAAGGTCGCGTCGGCGGAGAAGTAGTACTTGATGCGGCTCGCGCCGGCGGAGGTGTCGCCAGCGTTGAGCACGTCGAGGTTCACCGCCACCTGCTGATCCGCCAGGGCCGTGGTGGCGCTGGTGGTCGCGTTGGAGATGGTCAGGTCGGGCCCTTGCGGGTTGGCCTGAGCGGTGGAGCAGGCGAGCGCCACCGCTGCGGCGGCACCCCAGGAGGTGATCTTCGCGGTCATGGTGAGGGTCTCCGCAGAAGGGGTCAGTTGCCGACGGTGCAGGTCTGGTGGGCGGGCGGGTCGTCCTTGAACGCCTGGCTGTAGACCTGGGGGCAGGCGCTCACGATGGCGCTCTTGAGGGCGGTGATCTCCGCGTGGTCGAGGGCCATGGGGTCGAACACGATGGGGAAGGTCGTGTCGTTCTGCACCGAGGCCATGAGCTGGTCGTAGCGGCCCGTGGTGCGCTCGGTCTCCCAGAGGCCGAGGAAGCGCGCTTCGTAGGCGGCGATGGTCTCGGCGTGGGGCAGGCCCCGGAGCTGCACCATGTTCTCGAAGGTGTTGTGCTCCGCGTTGTCGGAGAGGTTGTAGCTGCCGGTCCACAGCTCATCGCCGTCGATGAGGAGGAACTTGTTGTGCATCTGCGCCGCGTAGGCGTAGTCCCAGCGGAAGGCGTAGTACTTGTAGCGAACGTCGACCCCGGCCTGGCCGAGCTGGTAGCCGAAGTAGAAGCCGCGATCCTGGCACTTGCGCTGCTTGCTCACGCTGGTACCGGCGGCAGCCATGCAGTCGTCGAGCTCGTCGAGCTGGGTCTGGTGGTACCAGCTGCTGATGTACTCCTGGCCGTCGAGGTAGACGCGGATGTCGATGCCGGGCATCGCCTGCTTCTTGGCCTCGAGCGCCTCGGCCACGGGACGGCTGCGGAGGTGGCCGGAGGCGATCCAGATCGCGTCGGTGGCGTTGGTGATGGCGGCGACGAGCGCGTCCGAAACGGTGTTGCTGTTCGACTTCACGCTGAAGGTGTCGCCGCTCACGTTGAAGTTGTCGGACGTGAAGTAGGCGTGGCTCGCGTCACCGTCGGGGATGTCGTTGTCGCTGATGGCGATGGCGCTCGGGGTGACGACGTTGGGGTTGTAGGCGAAGTCGCGGCTGTGGTCCCAGAGGTGGTTGAACTCCTGCTGGAGGCGCAGCGTGACCTCTTCGTCGCCCTCGAGGAAGAGGGTGTTCTCGTCGTACTTGGTCGCGGCGCCGAAGCTCCAGTTGCCGCTGCCGGTGATCACCAATGCGTCGGCGGCCTGGGCGACACTGTTTCGCGGGCCGTCCACGATGGCGAACTTGTGGTGCATGATCTTGTTCACCCAGCGAACGTCGATCCCCATGTTCTCGAGGCGGGCCGAGCGCGAGTTGTCGAGGGAGGTGCCGGTCTTCTTGCGGTCGTCGTTGGCCGTCTCGAAGATGAAGCGCACCGTGACGCCGCGTAGGACGGCGGCCTCGAGCGCGTCGTAGATCCCCGCGTCGGAGAACGAGTACATCGCGATGTCGAGGCTGTGCTGGGCCTGATCGATGAGGTTGGCCACGGCCACGTTGTGGCTCTGGTGATAGGGCTGCGGCGAGAAGATGGTGTCGGCGACGTGGGCCGGGACCGTGTCGAGGTAGCCGTTGGCCACGCCCCAGTCGCGCAGCTTGCCGAGTGCGGTGGCGCCGACGTAGCTGATGTCGTCGAGCTGGGCGAGCCGCATGAAGGTGCGGTCGTCGGCGGTGCCGTCGATGCCGTCGAGGCCGGCGCGCCAGGTGACGATGTTGCCGGCGGCGCGGCTGTCGAGGCCGACGGTGTCGTCGAGGTCGGTCTCGCCCAGGGTGTTGGCGACGGCGAGGGTGACGTAGTCGAGCTCGGCCTGCGTGGGGGCCGCGGTACCGGGCATGTAGCCGTTGGCCTGGGCGTAGGCGAGCAGCTTGGCGAGGGCGCTCTGACCGACGTAGCTGATGTCGTCGAGCTCACCGATGGTGTCGAAGAGGTCGTCGTCCGCGGTGCCGACGAGGGTGTCGGCGCCATCGCGGTGGGCGATGATGTTGGTGGCGGCGCGGGCGTCGAGGGCCACGTCGTCATCGAGGAGTGCCTGGTCGACGGCGGGGTCGTTCACCAGGGCGAGCACGGCCGCCTCTTCGGGCGAGCCGGCGCTGATGTAGCCAGCCTGGTCGGCCACCTCCACATCGCCAGCGTCGGTGCAGCCGGCGGCCAGGGTGGTCAGGGCAAACAGAACGGGAAAACCGAGTCCTCGCATCTTCAACTCCTCAGAGTGAAGTTGCGGGCTCGAATAGGTTCTCCGGATTGGGCAGGCTCGGTAGGGAGTCCGCCCGAGAGCACTATCGCGCTCCGGACCGCAACATGTGGTGTCTTGGGGGGTAGTACGGCGGTGATGCCGGAACCTTCCCCCCTCGGTGGATTTTTTTCGTTTTACGGGGCCGGCACCGTCAGGGGCGCGGGCGGGTTCTCGCCGCGGTGGCCGTAGGTCAGGTAGACCTGGGCGTGCATCTCGGCGCCTTCGACGTAACCGAAGTGGTCGAGCGCCCGCTCGTCGTAGTAGTCGTTCGAGAGCGCGGTCTCGTTGAAGTACTGGCTGTCGAAGTCGACGGGCTTGCCGGCGGCGAGGTTGGCCGCGTCGTAGTAAGCAGCGGTGGGGAAGCGCATCACGAAGAGCCACTTGGCGCGCCCCTGCTCGAAGCTGTCGGTCGACGGGTAGTCACGCCGTACGAAGAAGTCGCTTGCGCTCACGTCGTAGCTCGCGGCCACGAAGGGCGAGTAGGCGCCGTAGAACCGCGGGCTGGTGTCGCCGGGGGTGCTCGCCTCGAGCATGTAGTAGCCGGTCGGGCCCCAGTTGGTGTGCCGGTCGAGGGCCTGGTTGAAGCGGCTCATGCGCTGCTGGAACGTGGTGAAGGCGCTCATGAAGCCCATGTCGGGGCTCTCCCACCAGAGCGGGTTCCAGCTCGCGCTATGCCCGGTGGTGTCGGCGGTGTTCCAGGCCGTGGTCCAGTCGACCATGTTGCAGTTCTGGCTGGGCACGGCGAGGCCCACGCCCTGGTCGCCGCAGCCGAGCTGGTTGAAGAGCCGGTAGTCGGCGAGCCCGTCTCCGTCCTGATCACGGTCGGTCATGTAGAGGATGGGACCGCCGCCCGACTCGCTGGCCTGGATCATGTCCGGGTGGTCGGCGTCGGGGTGGAAGAGGTAGCTCGCGAGCAGCTCCTTGGCCTTCTGGTGCCGGGTGGCGAAGGGCCGAAGGTAGCTGTCGTAGGCGTCGGTGCTGATCTGAGCCCCGCGGGCGCGCCGCGAGTTGTGGATGAAGCTGTTCGACTCGAGCCACAGCGGCTGGAAGTTCACGTGGCCGCGGAAGTTGTACATCCACGCGAAGTCGTCGTTGGTGCACTGGTTCTGCGCGTAGGTGGCGTAGGCGGCCTCGTACTGGCTCGGGATGACCGAAGAGGGGGCGCCGGCGACCAGGTAGTGGTCGAACACGAAGCGCATCTCGCAGTGGGTCATCGGCGCCACCGCGTTGTCGACCCGGCGGCTGCCGTGCCCGAACTGTTGGAAGCCGTAGTGGTAGCCGTCGAGCGAGCCGGCCTGCGAACGGGCGGTGTGCATGGCCCGCATCACGTTCACCAGCTTCACGTAGGCGGGGTAGGTGAGGTGGTCGAAGAGGTGGTCGGGGTCGTTGACCGGCGTCATCTCGTTGGGACCGGCCGCGTGGGTGTGCTGACCGATGACCGCGAGCTTGTCCCCGATCATGTCGGGGTAGTCGCGGTGCTCGCCGCAGAGCACGCGCATGAAGTTGCGCGCCTTGGCGATGGCTTCGTCGGCTTCGGTGGAGACGTTCTCGCTCTCGAGCCCGTAGGCCACGCGCCACTCGCTGTAGGAGAAGGTGCTGCGGAAGCCCGGGGTGAGCGCGGCCATGGCGGCCTGCACGTCGGGGTGCGCCCAGTTCACGCTCGCCACGTAGGGCGGGCTGTCGGCGTAGGTGCACCAGGGGTTCTCGTACTGAACCGGGGAGGCGAGATCTGGACGACCCTGGGTGGCGGGCGGCGCGGTCTCGACGTAGCCGTTTGCGATGGCGTAGTCCCGCAGCAGCTGGAGCGCGGCTTCGCCGACGTAGGAGATGTCGTCGAGCTCGGGGATGTCGTCGAAGAGGTCGTCGTCGGCCGTGCCCACCAGGGTATCGGGGCCGTTGCGGTGCACGATGATGTTGGTGGCGGCGCGCTTGTCGAGGCCCACATCGTCGTCGAGCAGGGGCTGGTCGACGCTGGGGTCGTTCACCAGGGCGAGCACGCCCGCGTTGATCTGGGCTTCGGTGGGCCCTTCGCCCGGATCGGCCCCGGGTCCGTAGCCGTTGGCCTGCGCGTAGGCGAGCAGCTTCGCGAGCGCGCTCTGGCCGACGTAGGAGATGTCGTCGAGCTCGGCGATGTTGTCGAAGAGGTCGTCGTCGGCGGTGCCGACCAGAAGGTCAGGGCCGTCACGATGCTCGATGATGTTGGTGGCGGCGCGCTTGTCGAGCCCCACCTCGTCGTCGAGCAAGGTCTGGTCCACGGCCGGGTCGTTGACGAGCGCGAGCACCGCGGCGGCCTCGGGTGAACCTTCCGCGATGGCGTCGAAGGTGCCCGAGGCGATGTCACGGTCGTCGCTGGCACAGCCGGCGAGCACGAGCGCGAGAGAAACGAATCCGAAGGCCTTACGCATGTCCTAACTCCTGTTGAGTGTCGGCTGCGGGCTCGACGTATTCTCCGGATTGGGCTCCCGTTCTTTTTGGGGAGACCCGAGAGCCCTGCCTTGCTGGCGAGCTCCGGACCGCAACACGAGTTGGATGTTGTGCGTTTCGATACGGCGGCTCGGTCGGGGATCTTCCCTTGCCGACGTAGCGAGGCCCACTTGCTACGGGAGGGTCGGTTTCTGTGCAACCAAAACCGACATGTGGGTTCGTGCTTCTGGGGGGGGCGGAACCGGCACCGAGCCGCTCTTGCTGACCTCGGCTTCGAGCGAGCCCGTCACCGACAGGTACAAGTCGGTTGCGGCCACCGTTCTGGGGGGCGGGGCTAGGCCGTCGCAGCCTGGGCGACGGGGGTGTTTTCCCTCTGCTTTCGCCAGCTTCGCTCGCGTAGGGTGCGATCCGAATCCCGCCAATCGGCCACGTGATCCTTGGGGTGCATGGGCACCGGGTAGTCGCGCTCGCGGAGACGTCGCAGGCTGGTCGCCCCTTCGCTCACCACCGGGAGATGCCGCACGGCCGTGGCCGCGTAGAACATCCGGTAGTGGAAGAAGTTCTTCTGCACGATGACGTCGGCGCGGCGAGGGTCGAGGTCGAGGCTGGTCCAGAAGCTCGGGTGGATGGGCAGCGGCGGCGCTTCGCAGATGGCGAGCTTGGTTTGGCCCGCGTCGAGTCGCAGCGTGCGACCTCCGTTGATGGTGGCCTTGGTGCTGACTTCGACGGAGAGGTCGACCGCTGGCATCTCGTAGCCGGGCGTGCCGCGCAGGGTCACGCGGTGGGTGCTGCCGGTCGGCGCGTCCCACAGCGCTTGAAGCAGGGCGGGGTCGTGCACTGGAAGATAGGAGAGCAGTCCACGGTCGTTCTGACTGAGCACCTGCGCGAAGTGGGTGTTCCCGCCTGGTGCGCCCGCCCCGACGATGTCGTCGACGTCGACGAGGATGGTCGGCCCGAGCTTCCGCCACATGCCGGCCCGCACTTCGTCGAGCGCCTGGTCGATGCTGCGCATGGGCGGCAGCTCGGCATCGCGCTGCGCCCAAGCGCGATCGGACAGCTCGTCGACCAGACGATCGGCGAGGTCTTGGTCACCGTCGGTGCAGATGTGCGTGGCCCAACCGAGGTCGTCCGCGGCGGTGTAGGGATGCACCATGAACAGACTGCCCGAGAGCACCCGCGGGTCCTTCTCGAGGTCCTTCATCCACCCGAAGACGCCGCGCATTGGTGCGAGGAAGTCGATGGTCATGCCGCCGCCGAGCACCAATGGGAGCTTGCGCCACGCATGGGTCGGGCGAACCTGATCCCGCAATGCCCGGATGAGGCGATTGCCGGCACGAAAACCGGTGGGTGCGAGATCCCAATGGGGATTGCTGCGGTAGGCCACCATGATGTCGACAGGCTCGACCATGTTCTTCGACAGGTTGCCGTGCAGGTCGTAGCTCACCGCAATGCGGGCGCCCGGTGCGGCCGCCATCACTTCGCGAATGATCACGGCCTCGGGGGCGTCGTCCAGCCCGGGGACCTGCATCGAGCCGTGCAGCGCGAGGTAGACCCCGTCGAGATGCCCGGCGGCTTTGGTGGCGTTCACGAGGTCGTCGAGCAATCGGCGAAACGTGGCGTGGGGGATCGGTCCGCCGGGCACAGCGAGTGCAGAGGCGAGGGGAATGGTGGTGACGTTGCCGGCCATTCGTGCCGCCTGGCAGAACCCGGTCAGCTCCGCATGCGGCATGAATGAAGCCAGCTCGGCCCCGCCTGACAGCGTCGATACCTCGGCGAGCGCGGCGCCTTGCAACCGGTGGAGGCGGTCGAAGGCATCCAGGTCGGTCGGCAGCGGCGAATGCGCGCAGGCCTCGTGGAAGATGCGCCCATAGCCGATGCGGAGCGCACGCCCGCCCCGACCGGTGCGTAGCGGCTTGAACCGGATCATGTGAAGAGCTCGCCGATGAAGAGCACGAGGAGCTTCTCGCGCACCTCGGGAGGCGCGGCCTCGATGAGCCGGTGAATGGCGCCAGCGCGTTCAGGGAGGCGGCCGTCGCTGATCCCGAGCATGCCCATGAGGGCGCTCGCGTCCATGTCGCCGCTGGTGTCGGAGGCGAGGGCGGTGAGCATCTGCGAGATCCCGGCCGGCGGCTCCTGTCGTGCCGGCAGGTCGACCATGCTCTTTTTGATCTGCGCGATGAAGGCGTCGACGTTGGCGGCATTGCCGGGGTCGAGGCTGAGGTGAATGTGTGTCGGCGACCGCCCGAAGGAATAGGTCGGCTGCACGTGCCAGCCCGCCTCGGTGAGGCGATCGGACAACTCGAAGATGTCGCCCTCGGTGGTGCGGAAAGCGAGGAGGTTTGCGTCGGGTCGCCCCACCATTTCGACGCCATCCATTGCGTCGATGGCGGCGACGAGCTTCTTGGTCGCGTCCCACATTTGTCCGACACGCTCGCGGTAGCCCTCGCGACCGAGGTAATGAATCACCGACGAAGCCGCGCCCATGGCGGCGACGGACTTGGAGCCGAGGGTCGTGGCATTGACGATGGCATAACCACTCCACTTGGCGCACGCGAAGTACTGCGCGTCACGCAGTTCGCGACGACGCTGCAGCACCACGCTCACGCCCTTTGGCGCAAAACCGTACTTGTGCAGGTCGGCCGACATGCTCGTCACACCTTCGATGGAGAAGTCGAACGCCGGTACGTCCTCACCATTGTCGCGCATGAAGGGAAGCAGCAGCCCACCCACGCAAGCATCGACGTGCATGTTCACGCCGTGCTCTTGGGCGAGCGCTGCCAGCTCTTCGATGGGGTCGATGACACCATGCGCATAGCTGGGGGCTGAGCCCACGACCATGATGACGTGCTCGTCCATCTTGCGACGTGCATCCTCGACGTCAGCCTTGAAGGTGACGGGATCGACGTCGACGGGGACCACCTCGATGCCGAAGTAATGGGCGCCCTTGTGGAAACAAGCGTGCGCCGTCTCCGGGAGCAGCATCTTCGGGGTCTTGGTCTTGTTCTTGAAGAAGTCGCGGCAGCTCTTCACCGCGAGCAAGACCGACTCGGTACCGCCCGCGGTGGCCGTGCCCACGGCACCCTCGGGAGCATTGAGCAACTCGAGCATGGCCTTGACCACGGTCTGCTCGATGCGACGCGACGACGGATAGGCCGTGGGATCGAGACCATTGATGCCCATGCACGACGCGAAGGCTTCACGCGAAAGGTCGCGCAGCTCCTGCCCCGCGTCGTACGCGAAGGCGAAGGCGCGGCCATTGCTCTGCAGGTCGTGGGTCTTCTGGTCGGTGAGCCCGGCAAGGATCTCGTCCCGCCCGCGGCCCCGCTCGGGGAATGCTCCGCTCATGATGATCTCTCGTCGCTAGGGTTGGGGTTTGTGCGCTTCAGAGGCCGCAGCAGCTGCGACCAGATGAATTCGTGGACCGGCTCGAGGTCGAGCCCGAGCATGACGCGCTGAACGATCAGCCCGTCCTGCACCGCACGCAGGGTGACCATCAGCGCGTCGACGTCGCAGGGATGCACGATGCCGTCCTCGATGCCCTTTCGAACCCGGGCGGCCTGCGCGTCGCGATGGATGGCGAACACCCGGTTGCCGATCTCGATGATGGTGGCGATCCGGTCCTGGCTCGCGGCTGCGATGGCCTGCCCGAGGAAGAGCGCGTAGCCCTCACGGCCGTGGTGGTACCCATGCACGGCCTTCATCTGTGCGAAGAGCCGATCGATCGGATGCTCATGCTCCGAGATGGCGGCCAGCACACGCTGGGCCTGGTCGGTGAGCAGCTCTTCGAGCGCCGCCTCCACGATGTGGCCCTTGGTGGGGAAGTGATAGAGCAGCGTCGGCCGCTTGACCTCGAGGGCCTCGGCGACGCGGCTCATCGACGTGTCCAGCCCCTCGTGCTGCAGCACCGCAACCGCGCGACGGGCGAGCGCACGGCGTTTCTCTGGTTCGGGGGGGCGGGCCATGTCGTTTCCTGACGAAGTGACAACTAAACGATTGTCTGACACATCGTCAATTAAAATCGTCCGCTACGAACAGCCGTCTCAGGCCGAGTACCTACGGAGGCCTCTGAACACCCACTCGAGCCTCCTTCGGGCCGCAGAAGAGCCCCGACGACTCCGCGGAGTCGTCAGAGTTGAGTGATTCTAGATGGTTGAGAGGATGGCCCACGACTCCGCGGAGTCGTCACCGGAGTGCGCGTACCGGCGCATCACCAGACCGACTTCCAGCACCAACCGCCACAGGAAGAGCCCCGACGACTCCGCGGAGTTGTCAGAGTTAAGTAATTTTAGCTAGTTGGAAGGTTTCCCACGACTCCGCGGAGTCGTCTCCGGAGTGCGGTGCAACGCATTTCAGTTCTTCCGTGTCGTCCGCACCGACCCGGGCTGTTGTCACTCCGGCGGCACCCTGAGCTCATCGTGGAAAGCGGCGCTCGACCCGCTTGCGATGTTCGTGTCCGAGCGTGCTCCAGTAGGCCTTGGCCCTGATCTGTTCTCGCGGAACGCCTGCCTGAACGAGCTCCTCCACCCAACGACCCACGGCGTTGGCTTCCCCTGAAAGCCAAACCGCGTCGACATCCGACAGGTCGGTGGTTCGGAGCCAAGCCGACCCCGCAGCCCCATGGTCCTCGGGGCCGCCGTCGGTGCCGGCGACGCGATGGCCCTGGTGGAGGCGATCGCTTCGGTGGACGCGGTGACCCGCGCGGATGCCATCGCTCGCCTGAACCGCGTGGGCCGCCTGGGCCGCCTGAGCCGCCTGGGCCGCCTGAGCCGTCTGAGCCGCCGAGGCCGCCTGAGCCGCCAGACGGCCGTGGTGGGCGCCTTGGTGGGCGTGGCGAGCAACGGGTACCAAGGGGAGGTCGAGGGCCTTCACCGCGGGTGCATCCTCTTTCGCGATCTCGACGGCTCCCAGGACCGGGGTGCCCGGCGGAAGACCGTCGATGAGCGCGCGCATGAGGCCCAACGTCGTCTCGTCGCCCAAGAAGAGCGCTCGGGTCGGGGCGGTTCCGACGGTTGAGCGCATGCTTCGCTTGGGGCCCAGAAAGGTCACCGTGGCGCCCGGTTCTACCGACGCTGCCCAGCGCGCAGCATGGCCGCCTCCGTGGAGGTGGAAGACGAGGTCCATGGTGCCCGCATCTGGATCGAAGCGGACCGGCGTGTAGCTTCGCAGTGCGCCGGGCGGGACGTGCAGCTTGATCTTGTCTCCCGCAGAGCAGGCAAGTCTCTCGAGATTTCGGCTGGATAGCTGCACGCGCGACACTCGCGGCGAGAGGCACTCAACTGCAGATACCGTCGCCTCCGTGCCCCGTGAGGCGAGCATGGAGACGATCCGTTCGGACAACTTCGGTGAGGGAATGGTCATATTGAAAACAGATTTCGTTTTCAATATGCCACGGCGGATTCAGTAGGCAATCCCGACGCTGGCACCTTCACGCAACTTCACGACCGGCGACGCGAGCCACACCCCGCCTCACCACCGCCGGCGCAGCGACGGAACGAGAGCCAGCAACCACAGCCACCATCCTGGTGCGTCATTCTTGTTCGCCACGCCAGCCGCACGGCATGAGCAGCCCCCGTCTTCGGACATGGGCGCGCCATCACTCGTTCCGGATGAGCTCGACGTCGTTCCACCGCCCGTAGCCGGTGCGCCGCCAGTACCCGGCGCGCCGCCGGTACTCGGTCCGCCGCCTGCCCCTGGTGCTCCACCGGTGCCCGGTGCTCCGCCGGTGCCTGGCATGCCGCCCGCTCCACCTGAGCCGCAGGTATCCATGCCGGCCATGCAAGCGCCCACCTGGCACTGGTCGCCCAGCGTGCAAGGGTCGCCGTCGTCACACGAGGTTCCGTCGGCAGCATTGGCGTCTGAAGGGCACGTCGGCGTACTGCCATCGCAGACCTCCGCCGCATCGCACTGACCCGCGGCCGCGCGGCAGGTGGTGTTGGCGGCGACGAGCGCATCTGCAGGACAGGCGGAGCTGACGCCGTCGCAGAC
>JAUHZF010000319.1 GCA_030426145.1 Polyangia bacterium | reverse complement strand
CCTCCGCGTACGGCGTGCAGGCCGATCTCGTCGGGGCTGCGGGCCCCCACCTGGCCCTCGCGTCCGTGCACGGGGCGGAGCCCTTCGCGCACCGACTGGGCGGCCTCCTGGAGGAAGGTGGCGGTGCCGGAGGGCGCATCGGCTTTGCGGTTGTGATGGGCTTCGACGATCTCGACGTCGTACCCGAGCCCGAGCTGGCCCACGGCCTGACGTACCAGCTGCGCGAGGACCTGAACCCCGACGCTCATGTTCGGCGCCCAGAGGAGCGGGATCTTGGTGGCGGCCTGGGCGAGCTTTTGCTGCGAGGCTTCGGTGAGGCGGGTGGTGCCGCTCACGAGGGGGACCTTGGCCGTCGTCGCCGCGTGCAGGATGGTGTCGAAGGCGGGGGCGATCGAGAAGTCGATGACGACGTCGGCGCCGAGCAGACCGCCCGTGACGTCGGCATCGATGGCCACCCCGAGCGTACCTACGCCCGCGAGCTCACCGAGGTCGCGCCCGAGGTTGGGCGAACCGTGATGGTCGATCGCGCCCACCAGTGAGAAGTTGTCGTCGCTGGCGGCGAGCCGCGCGATGGCGAGCCCCATGCGCCCGCCCGCGCCATAGAGGGCGAGCTTGACGGTCACAGCTCGCCCAGGTCCGTCAGGAGCTGCTTCAAGCGGGACGTGGTTTCGTCGCTGGCTTCGACCATGGGGAGCCGCACCACCCGCTCCATTTTGCCGCGGAGGTGGAGGGCCGCCTTGGCCGGGGCGGGGTTGGGCTCGACGAACATGGCCGCGTGGAGGGGGAGGAGCTTCAGGTGAGCTTCGAGGGCACCATCGAGGTCACCGGCCGCCATCTTGCTGGTCACCTCGGACACGCGCTGGGGCAACACGTTGCCGGTCACGCTGATCACCCCGCCCGCGCCGCAGGCCATCATGCCCACGGTGAGGCCGTCGTCACCGCTCATCACCTTGATGCGGTCGCCGAGGCGTCGCTTGGTCTCCTGGCAACGCACCACATTGCCTGTTGCGTCTTTGATGGCGACGACGTTGGGGGCAGCCTCGCAGATCGCCTCGAGGGTGTCGGCGGCCAGGTCGACCACCGAGCGTCCGGGGATGTTGTAGAGCACGACCTCCGCGTCGATGGCGCTGGCGATCGCGAGCACGTGGGCCTTCATGCCCGCCTGTGAAGGCTTGTTGTAGTAGGGCATCACCACCATCACCGCGTCGGCGCCGGCCTCGAGGGCGGCGCGACTCTGGGCGATGGTCTTGTCGGTGTTGTTGCTGCCGGTGCCGGCGATGACCGGTGCCCGCCCCTTGGCCACCTCGGCCACGCGACGGATCACCTTGAGCTGCTCATCGCTGGAGAGGCACGGCGTTTCCCCGGTGGTTCCGCAGGGAACGAGACCCGTGATCCCCCCTTCGATCTGCTCCTCGACGAGCCGGTCGAGCGCATCGACGTCGATCTCACCCCCCGCCCGGAACGGCGTCACGAGAGCGGTGTAAGTACCGGTGTAGGCGATCGGAGCTGCCATGCTCGGCAACATGCGCGGTCTCGACGCGAGGCGTCAACTCGCCTGTGGCTTTCCCGCGCCTCGTTCTCGCCCTTTGAGCCGAGAACCTCTGGAAACTTGGGGCGTCGGGCGAGCAGCTGCTATCCGGAAAGGTCATGGCGACGGTGGAGACGGCGATCGAGGGCTTCCTCGTCTCTCTCGCCGAGGAGCGAAGAGCCTCACCGAACACGGTGGCGGCCTATCGGCGAGACCTCACCCAGCTTCGAGACTTCGCCGAGGACGAAGGCGAGACCGCGATCGATGGGCTCGATCGCCTGCTGCTTCGGAAGTGGCTCGGGCGGCTCGCAAGGGACCGCAAACCCGCCACCGTGGCGCGCAAGGTCTCTGCCGTACGAACCTTCTTTCGCCATCTCCAGCGCATCGGGCGTCTCACCGACAACCCCGCGGAACGGCTCGAAGCACCCAAGCTCGTGCGCCCTTTGCCCACCTTCCTCGACGCGGAGACGACCAGCGAGGTCATCGACGTGGTGAAGGACCAAGACGACACGCCCATGACGCGGCGGGACGCCGCCATCGTCGAGCTCCTCTACGCGAGCGGCATCCGCGTCTCCGAGCTGTGTGGCCTCGACATCGCACGGCTCGACCTGCGGCGTGGTGAAGCGCGTGTCATCGGCAAGGGCAACCGCGAGCGCCTCGTGCCTCTGGGGCGCCAAGCCGTGTCGGCGCTGTCGGGCTACCTCGAGGTGCGGGATGCGCTCCTTCGCGCCACGTCGTCCGACGATGATCGGGCGGCCGTCTTCGTCTCCTACCGCGGTCGTCGGCTCGAGCCGCGACGCATTCAGCAGCTCCTGCGCCGCTTCGGCGTGCTCGGCGCCGGTCGCGCCGACCTGCACCCGCACGCGCTCCGCCACAGCTGCGCGACCCATCTCCTCGACGGGGGGGCCGATCTGCGCAGCATTCAGGAGCTGCTCGGCCACCGAAGTCTCAGCACCACCCAGCGCTACACGCACACCTCCATCGAGGGCCTCATCCGCGTCTACGACCGCGCGCACCCCTTCTCGCGTGGAGGCGGGTCGGTCGACAACGGAGAAGAGTCGTCGTAAGGCCGGAGGCGGGAAGCACGATACGCATGTCCAGCGCCCCGCCACCCTCCGACCCCGCTCCCGCCGCCGCCACGTCGGTGGCGCCCCCGCCCGGTTGGGACCTGCGGTGGCGTCGCACCGAACCCCTGCGGCGTCGGCTCGCCCTTGGGGCCGCAGTCGGAAGCGTCGGTGGGCTCGTGCTGGCGCTGCTCGACACCCGCTGGCTGCGTGGCGGCGACGGACCCGACCCGGGTTTTGGTACCGTCTTCTTCGCCGACGCTGGGGTCGTGGTGCCTTTCACCCTCATCCTGGGGTTACTCATCGGATTCGGCTCCTGGGTCCTGCATCCGCGCGCAGAGCCCAGCGTGGGTGGCTTGCTCGCTCGCCTTCGCGACTCCGCGGCGGGGCGGCCCGCCGACGTCGCCGCCTTCGCCCCTCTGGTCGTGGTCGGCCTCTTCTTCTGGGCGACCCTGAGCGCCCAGGTCGCGCGCGTTCTGCTCGAACTCGACGCCGCACCGCATCTCGTCGGTGCGAGCATCACGGCGGCCGCGCTCGTCATCGCCGGCTTGGTCGCCGTTCTCGTCTTCGCCTTCACCCCCGCCCTTCGTCAGAAGCTCGCCGCCCTGAGCGGTGGCGCGCGGGCCGCCGTCGACCCGGCGATCACGCTCTTGGTGGCGCTGCTCGTGGTCGTCGCGCTCTTCGCCTTCGGGATCCATCGTGGCGACGTGTCCGGCAATGGCGGCTTCTTCGGGATCTACGGCATCTTCAAACGCCCCGAGCTCGACCTACGGCTGCCGGCGATGCTGCTCGCGCTCGCCGTCGTGGTCTACCTCGCGCCCCCGAGGCTGCGCGCCCTCAAGCCTTACCAGGGCGTCGTGCTCGCCCTCTTGCCGCTCGCCCTCGCCGGCCGTGCCGCCACCAACCTCAACGCCGACGTCGACACGGCTCGTCTCATCGAGCGCAGCTCGCCGCTCGGAAAGGGCCCCCTCAAACTCTGGCGCCGGCTCAGCGACCGCGACCGCGATGGTGCGAGTGCCTACTTCGGCGGTGGCGACTGCAACGACGCCGACCCCATGATCGGACCCGGCGCCGATGACATTCCCGACAACGGGATCGATGAAGATTGCAGTGGCTCGGACCTCTCGCTCGAGGGCCTCACGCCGGCCCCTGCGCCGCCCGCGCCCGACCCCAAGGTAGAGCGCCGGCTCCCCGTCGACGGCAACCTCGTCCTCATCACCGTCGACACCCTCCGCTACGACCTCGGCTACGCGGGATACGAACGCGCCATCTCACCGCAGCTCGACGCCCTCGCGGCCAAGTCGATCGCTTACATGCGGGCCTATTCGCTCGCGAGCTACACTGGCAAGAGCGTGGGGCCGATGCTCATCGGCAAGTACGGCAGCGAGACCCACCGGAACTGGGGGCACTTCAACAAGTTCTCCACCGAAGACACCTTCGTGGCCGAACGCTTCAAGCGCGCGGGCATTCATACGGTGGCGATTCATGGTCACCACTACTTCGGTGTCTTCGGTGGTCTCGAGCGGGGCTTCGACGTCATCGACCTGTCGGCGGCTCCTCCGGAAGACGCCGAGTGGGCGAAGGCCGATACCATCACGAGCGGAAAGCTCACCGACGCGGCCATCCAGCGATTGAAAGAGCGCCCCAAGGACAAGCGCTACTTCCTCTGGGTTCACTACCTCGACCCCCACGCGGACTACAAAACGCACGAGGGCATCGAGAGCTTCGGCAGCAATGCCCGCGCCATGTACGACCACGAGGTGGCCTATACCGATCAGCAGATCGGTCGCCTCCTCGATGCGCTAGGTCAGCAGCCGGATGCTGACAAGACGAGCATCATCGTCTCGAGCGATCACGGTGAGGCCTTCGGAGAGCACAAGATGTGGCGTCACGGGGTCGAGCTCTGGGAGACCCTCGTTCGCGTACCCCTCATCGTTCACGTGCCTGGTGTCGATCCCAAGCGGGTCGAGGCACGGCGTAGCCACATCGATTTGGTGCCGACGATGCTCGACCTCATGAACATCGAAAGGCCCAAGGGCGACGACCCCAACGACTTCGTCTCCGGTCAGTCGCTCGTGGCGGATTGGTTCGGCGAGCCGGCGCAGCGCGACATCATGATCGACATGCCTGGCGGGCCCTACAACGAGGCGCGGCGCGCCTTCATCCACGGCGATCTCAAGCTCATCATCTCGCGCGGCGCCAGCAAGGAGCTCTTCGATCTCTCGACCGACCCGGGAGAGATGCGCAACGTGTGGGGCAAGCGCCGCGAGGAGATCGAGGCGCCCTACGCGCTCGCCAAGCGTCGCCTGCGTGAGATCGTCGTCACGGGCAAGCGCAAGTAGTCACGGGCCCACCACGTCCGGGTCCGCCGCACCAGGCGGGGGCTCGTCGTGTGCCTGCGCTGCGGCTTTCCGCTCTGCGGCTCTCTGCTCCGCGGCGTCCTCCTCTTGCTCCCGTGCGCGCTCGTCGAGCTTGCGTTGGATGAAGGTGCCGATGGCTTCGCACTGCGCGTCGTCGAAGATGGTGATGACCTGTGTGTAGGCCTGCAAGGTGAGATCCCGCGCGATCTCGAAGATGGGGGCCTTGGCCACCGGCTGCTCGCGAAGGTCGAAGTCGTCCTGGGCGAAGGCGGCCACGGCGGCGCGATAGTGGCCGAGCCACGGCTCGGTCTTGTCCTCGTAGGTACCGCGCAGGCTGTTGAGTCGGAGCAACAGCTTGGTGATCTGAGCAAAGGTCAGGTCGAGGTCGAGCCCCATCTTCTGCTGCGCATCGCCGATGCTGCCGCGGTCGGGGCTCCGCCGCTGGCTCCGGTTGCGTTCGTTGCGCTCGAGGAGGTAGGCGGACACGGCGCGACGTTGCTCTGGTGTCAGCAGCGCGTGCAGCTCGTTCACGGCGTCGATGACCACCTTCCAGGTGTTCTGCCCCGCGGCGACGAGGGCCTCGAGGCGGAGCTCGAGGAAGGTGACGTCGTTGACGTCGCAGCGACGCGCTGAGCTCGCGAGGGCGCGAGCCACGCCTTCTCCCGCGAAGAGGAGCGGTTCGCCGGCCCGCTTCGCCCGCTCGAGCAGAGCGGCCACCTCGGGCTCCTGCGAGGCAGTCAGGCCGAGCCATGCGGGGAACACGGGACCTGCCTTCGTATCCTCCCAGGCGGGCTCAGGAGGCGGCGCCTCCGCCCGTCGCTGGCCGCCGGCACAAGCCGTCAGCACCAGCGTGGTCATCAACATCAACGCCCTGATCGTCGCAGTCCGCATTCCACCCCTACACGGATCGAGACTAGCGATTTTTGCCGCCGACGCTCGTCCGAGCCTCTCACGACCAGTGTGACGCCCGTATGTGTCGAAGTGTTGCGCCCGACCCGGAGTTCCGTTTCTCGGTCTCGTGCTCTACCTCGAACCTCGAACCTCGAACCTCGAACCTCGAACCTCGAACCTCGAACCTCGAACCTCGAACCTCGAACCTCGAACCTCGAACCTCGAACCTCGAGGTCGAGCGTCATGCCGGCCTAGGGCCGCTCGATCCACCAGCCGTCGTCCCGTTCCTCGAGGAGGATGGTTCCCGCGCCGAGGAAGTGATTGACCACCTCCACGTTGGTGGTCGTGTGCAGGGAAGGGGAGACGGTTCTCACTTGGCTGCCGGGCTTTGCGAGGGCGGCGAGCAGGACCAGCTGATCTGCCAGATGTTCGCCTACGGGCACGCCCGCAGCGAGGAAGCGTCGCGTATGGTCGACCGCCTCCTCCGCCACGGCCTCGGCCGGTCGTCCTCGCTCGCCGAAGGCCGTGCAGCGCTCATAGACCACGTCGTCAGCCTTCACGGCGATGGCCGTGAGGTTGCCGGGACCTGGGCTCGTGACGGTCATCGGGGTGCGCGCGGCGGCAGGAAAGGCCGCCTCCACTACGGCCAGCTCACGCATGGCAACGCGCCGGGGCAGGCGGCTGACCACCGCTTCGGCTTCGAGGGTGAATGTGCTCGGGCACGCGACCCGACGCACGGGCTCGAGCGACGTGACGGGTTCGACCCGCATCACGAAGCGTCCGCCGCCCGCCGGATAGAACCCGGGCACCTCCAAGCTCGCGTCGACCTCGGCCCCCATCTCTCTGAGCACGGGAAAGACCACCTCGGTGAGGAACTCGAAGGGCGGGGCACTCGGATTGTGGGTGCCGCCTTCGAGCGTGACCTCGCTCGGGCCGTCGGCGAAGAGCAGGGCGGGGAGAATGGTCTGGGCCACGAGGGTGGTGCTCCCCGCACTGCCGATGCTGAAGCGATAGACGCCGCCGCGCGCGGCCTTGGGCACGATCGAGAGCTCGCGGCTGCCGAGGCTCGCCCCCGTGACCTCGGCGTCGGTGATCTCGGCCAGCGCTCGCACCGCGGTGAGGTGTTGCCGGAGCAGCCCCGGCTTGCCGCGCCGGTGGCGAATCCGATGAAGCCGCAGCGGGCGGCGCTGTAGGGCTGCCAGTGAGAGCGAGGTGCGCAGGATCTGGCCGCCGCCTTCTCCCTGAGCGCCATCGATCTCGATGGGTTCCGTGCACATGATGGGGCAACCTATCGCCGATGTCGCTCTCCCCCAATGCCGGGGTGTGCTCGGCGGCTCACGGTTCTGCGGGCCGAGGTGCCGCGACACGGCTCGGCCAAACCTCTCCAAGCGCGCCGGGCCGCAGGTTCATTGCGACGGGATGGAGTTCGGAAGCCGGGCTCCAACGGGGAAAACACCACCCCGGCCCGTGGTTCGGAGGTCGATTCGGCGGCTGAGCTCCTTCGCGCACTGGCGTCGAAAGAAAAAGGGCGACGAATCGCTTCGTCGCCCATCCTCATCTGGGGAGCTCGAACCCGAGAGTTCTAGCCCTTCACGCAGACGATCTGCCGCAAGGTGTGGACCACGTCCACGAGGTCCTGCTGGGCCTCCATCACCGCGTCGATCGACTTGTACGCCATCGGCGTCTCATCGATGACATCGGCGTCCTTGCGGCACTCGATGCCCTCGGTGGCCTTCGCGTGGTCCTCCACCGAGAACCGCCGCTTGGCTTCCGTGCGCGTCATCGCGCGACCCGCGCCGTGGCTGCAGCTACAGAACGACTCGGGCTGGCCCTTGCCGCGCACGATGTAGGAACGCGCGCCCATGCTGCCCGGGATGATGCCGAGGTCGCCCTCGCCCGCCCGGACCGCGCCCTTGCGGGTCACGAAGACGCTCGCGCCATAGTGCTTCTCGCGCGCCACGTAGTTGTGATGACAGTTGATGGCCTCATCGGTCACCTCGAAGTCGGGCAACTCGGGCTGCGCCTTCATCGCCGACAGCGTCGCCGCCATCATCAAGTTGCGATTCTCACGCGCGAAGCGCTGCGCCCAACCGACCGCTTCGACGTAGTCCTCGAACAACGTCGAGCCCTCGGGCAGGTAGGCGAGGTCCCGGTCGGGCAGCTGGATGAACCACCGCTCCATCTCCTTCTTCGCGGCCGCGATGAAGTAGGAGCCGATGCGTCCGCCCACCCCACGCGAACCCGAGTGCAACATCACCCACACGCGATCCGCCTCGTCGAGGCACACCTCGATGAAGTGGTTGCCCGTGCCCAAGGTGCCGAGGTGCACCGCCGTGTTCGCCTTGGCGATCTTGGGGTGCTTGTCGGTGATGGACGCGAAGTCCGTCGCGAGGGCCGACCACGTCTTGGCCGGGGCGTCCGGCACGTCGCCCCACGCGCCCCGGTCACCCGGGCCACCGTCGTTCGACCGGCCATGCGGCACCGCGGCCTCGATCGCCGTCCGGAGCCCCTTGAGGCCGTCGGGCAGCTGCGACGCCGTCATCGTGGTGCGCACCGCCATCATGCCGCAGCCGATGTCGACGCCCACCGCAGCCGGGATGATCGCGCCCTTCGTCGCGATCACGCTGCCGACCGTCGCCCCCTTGCCCACGTGAACGTCCGGCATCGCCGCCACCCACTTGTGGATGAAAGGCATCGACGCGATGTTCCGCAGCTGCTTCACCGCGCCGTCCTCGACGGGCACACCGCGGACCCACGCCTTGATGGGCCGACGGTCGTTGTTCGTGGTCAGGATTTCGTAGTTGCGCTCGTTCATGGCTCACCTCCGTTGCGGGGGACGCCGTGAACCACAGCA
The DNA here is from genome assembly GCA_030426145.1 of Polyangia bacterium. Taxonomy (GTDB): domain Bacteria; phylum Myxococcota_A; class Polyangia; order Polyangiales; family Polyangiaceae; genus JAPYTK01. The sequence continues at coordinate 2,489 of JAUHZF010000319.1, read as the reverse complement.
GGCTTCGTGCCGACGGCTAAGTAGCTGAATACGTGCGGCTTCCGGGCCTGCTTCCTAGACGTGCGGCGAGTCATGTAGCGAGAATTATCGCTCACCGCGGCGTGATCTGGCGTCGTGGCTCGTCGCGGGCGGGTTTGGGTTCGGGGTTGTCGGTCGTGCTCCTCCAGACGTAGCCGTCTTCGTCGGTGCACGTTCGGCCCTTGGCGCCGCCTTCGCAGTAGGGTCCGTTCGGGCTCCCGGTCTGACTCGCGCCGCAGGCCGCGAGCAGTGGGGTCAACACCAAGAGGAATCGAGCGTGAGACGTGATGCGCATGCGGGGGGTGTGGCGTCCGACGTGCGCGCAAACAAGCGAAAAAGTTCCCGTCTTGGCGTCGTGGGGAGCGGTTGGGGGTGAGCTTTGGTGACGGTTTGCGCCCTCGTCACGGGCGTGTCGCGGGCGACATGCTACCGAGGGGGGCGATGGAATCCAGGGTTGGCGGTGACGAGCGTCCGGGGCGGGGCATGGCTGCGGTCGGGGTCGCGGCCACAGGCTTCTCGTTCGGCTTCATCCTCGTCAAGGCGATCGGGCTTCCCGGGCCCATCCTCGCGGGCGCGCGCCTCCTCATCGGGGCCGTGGCGGTGGTGGGGGTCGCCCTGCTCTTGCGTCGGCCTCGGCCCGTGCGTTGGGCGCCGGTGGTGGCCTCGGGCGTGTTCTTCGGCTTGCACCAGTTGCTCTACGTCGCCGCCACACAGCTCACGTCGATCGCGATCGTGACGCTGCTCGGCGCGCTCATGCCGATGGGGGTCGCCCTCGTGAGCCGGCGCGCAGTAGGGGAGGCCGTGCCGCCGTCCTACGCGATCTGGAGCGGCATGGCCCTCACCGGCGTCGCGCTCGTGGTCTTCGCCAATGCATCGGATGCGAGTCACTCGGTGCTCGGTGATCTTCTCGCCGTCGTGAACGTGGTGGCGTTCCTCGGGTACTTGCTCGCGAGCAAGCGCGCGCGCCAGGAGGGCACCGAAACCCTCTCGCTCACGGGGGGCGCGCTCGTTGTCGCGTTGCTCGTGGTTCTGCCGGGGTTGTTCTTCGTGGAGCCCACCGCGCCCGCCCCATGGCAGTGGGGCTACATCGCACTCCTCGCGCTCGGTCCAGGAAACGGCCACTTGCTCGTGAACTGGGCGCACGCGCGCACGAGCGCGGCCATGGTCTCTTTGGTGCTCTCGGCGGTGCCGCTTCTCGCCAGCCTGTGGGCTTACCTGGTGTTCGACGAGCCCTACGGCTGGGCCCACATCGCCGGTGCGCTTCTCGTCGCGGGCGCGGTCGAGGGCGGTCGGCGCGCCGAAGCCCGCCAAGCCCGCGCCGTGGCCTCGGCGTGAGCCTTGGGCTCGGCCGATGCGGGGGGCCTACGGCGCCTCGTCGAGCTTCTTCAGGGCGCGCTTGGGGGCGACGAGGCGATAACCCTCCACGAGCAGGAGCTCGACTTGCGCCCAATCCGTGGTGTCGTCGAGGCGCATGCCGACCCATCCCGACGGACCGAGGTACTTGGGCCGATAGAAGCGCGCTGGGTTTCCCTCGACCAGCGTCTGCTGCGCACCTTCAGGCGCCTTGATCCACACCGCCTCCCGGCCCTCGTCGTAGCTGCCGCTGTGGTAGCAGGCGAAGGTCTTTCGCCCTCCCCACCAGGTAGGCGAGCCGTGAGAGAGCTTCTCGGAGGTTTCCGGAAGCGTCTCGATGAATGCGCGCAGGCGCTCGAGCACGGGGTCGAAGTCGTGCAGCTCGGCGAGGGTCGCCTCGCTGGTCCAGGCCTCGACCACGGTGCCGCCCCAGCTCGTGGCGATCAGGCCGATCTTCACGTCCCCCAGGGCGTCGTCCAGCTCGCGGAATGCCTGCAGGGCCCACCAGCCGGCGCCGGCGGCGAAGGCGTCCTCGGCCGTCGTCGGCGCGTCGTCCGGCGCGGTGATCGTGAGCTCGGCGACGCGCTCGTCGCGTCGCAGGTCCAGCGCGACGTGGCCGTAGCGCAGGCTGCCGTCCTCGTCGGTCACGGCGAGCTCGGGCAGCGCGACGCCGCGCTCGCCCCGCGGCGGGGCCTCGTCCGCCAGGGTGCGCGCCATGCCGGCGACCTGCTCCTCCCAGCGGGAGAGCGGTGCCAGGGCGTCCACGAGGTTCCACTCGACCGCGCGCTTGCCCTTCACGCCTTCGGCCAGCGTGCTGAAGAGGTCGCTTCGGTCGCGCCGCAGCTTGCGCTTGTCGGTGAGCCGCGTGAGCCCGCCGGTCCCGGGCAGCACGCCGAGCAGCGGAACCTCGGGGAACGAGACGGCGCTGTTGCGGTCGTCGACGAGCAGGATCTTGTCGCAGGCGAGCGCCAGCTCGTAGCCACCGCCCGACGCGGTGCCGTTCAGCGCCGCGAGGAAGCGCATCCCCGAGTTGGCGCTGGCGTCCTCGATCCCGACGCGCGTCTCGTTGGTGAACTTGCAGAAGTTCACCTTGAAGCCGTGTGCGGAGGTGCGGAGCA
>JAUHZF010000318.1 GCA_030426145.1 Polyangia bacterium | reverse complement strand
GGCGACACGGAGCCGACACCCTGGGAGCAGCCCCAGAGCCGCGCGAAGCGCGTCTCGGGGTGGGGCCCCAACGAGCGAAGCGAAGTTGGGGCGGGGGTTGGAACAACCCCCGCAGGGAATGGTGGGTTTGAGCGGCGAACAGGGGCTGGGCTGGCGTAGGGCTGCCTCCGCCTTCGCCCCGTCAGGGGCGGAGGCGGAGGCAGCCCCCTGGGAGCCGCCCCCCTCAAACCCACGCGTTGTTGAGCAGCTCTCCCACGCCGCCGGCGCCGGGCACGATGTACTGAAGGTCGTTGAGGCCCCGCTCGCCCTCTTTCGTGCCGGGCACGGCGGCCAGCGCCTCTTCGGTGGAGAGGCCGCGATCGAGGCGCAGGGCGTAGATGACCGCGTCGGGCAAGGCCTCGGTCACGTTGCGGATGTACTCCGGGGTCACCATGAGGTGCATCGCGATGCACTTGGCCGGCGTGCCCTCGAGCTTCTCCTGGTAGTGCTGGATGGCGCTGATCATCGATGACCCCGTCGCGCCCATCGGATCGGGGAAGAGTACGTACCGACCGCCGATGTCCTTGCCGATCTTGGCGTCGTGCCACATGGCGCCCGTCACCTCACCCGCCTCGTTCGTACGGCGACTCATGAAGAGGTGGTCCTGACGCACGCACTCCGGCTCGAGCACGTCGTTGAGCAATTCGTAGACGCACTGCGACGGCTGCGTACCCGCGCGGGCGATGGCCACCGACACCACCTTGGCCCGCCGCGTGAGCGCCACGCCTCGATAGACCGCCTCGCGATGGGATGACGCCATGCGCGTCGGGGCGTCCACGCGCTCCCGCGGAAGCTCGGCCGCCAAGACCGCGTGCGCCAGCGACTGGTAAAGAAGATTGACCAGTCGCCCAAGCTCGGGCTGGTTGACCTCGGGGGAACAAGCCCGCGTCAGCAGCGACCAAGCCACCGGATCATCAAGCAAATGAACCCTGTCACCATAGGCGTGCTCAACCTCTGGCGGCCGGTAGCGGCTTCGTGCATACGCGGAGTCGGTCATGGGTTTTTCGTTACACGATCCCGGGCCGTTTCGGGTAAGCGTTAAGGACCAAAGGCCCGCCCCACCTCGGAGGCGGCGCGCAGTCAAAGAGGGCAGACCACGTGGACAGCGACCTCGCGGATGCGGTTGAAGACCTCAAGGCGATCTTCGAGAAGCGCTTTATCCCCGCCTCCTTCGGCAAACACGACGCCGAGGCCGTGGCCGAGCTGAAGAGCAAGCTCGGCCTGACCGAACGCTTCGCCTCGTTCCTCCGCGACGCCAACCCCATCGACGTCGAGACGGCGACGCCGCCCGAGCGCGTGCGCTTCATCCCTGCCGGCGAGCTCGAGCAGGAGCAGATCGGCTATGGCGTTGGAGATGCCGACAACCCGGCCATGAGCGGTTGGCGCGAAGGCTGGATCGTCATCGCCCACTCCGCACTCCTCGGCGACCCCTACTTCATCGACACCACGCGCCTCGACGCCGAAGACGACTGCCCCGTCATGACGGCCATGAGTGGCACCGGGCACGTCGAACCCGTCCTCTGTGCGACCAGCTTCGCGACCTTCCTCCAGATCCTCACCGCGGGCATGGAGGTCGCCACCGGCTTCGCCGACCACAGCGCCGACCCGGACGACGAGCACATCTTCAAGGAAGCCCTCGCTCCCAAGCTCCGCTCCATCGACGGCGCAGCCCTACGCGAAGGCCACTGGACCAGCTGACACCCGTTCAGCCCCCCGCTCGGAGCGCGACCCGCACGACATAGCGTCGCTGCGAAGTTACGCACCCCTGTCGACTTCGACACCTAGGTGACAGGAAGGCTTGTAAAAGGGTCGGCGTACGGGTATGTCGGAGCGCCCCCTCGGACGTGTGTCTGCTGGGTGACTTTTGCCCACATCACCGTTCATCAACCCATCAAGGGTGCCTGCCGCTAACGGAAGCGGAGTAACAAATCTGACGGCACCCGTACAAATCAACGCACACGCCTCTTCAACTTATCGAAATGCTTAGCATCTCAGACTGGAACAGCGCGTGCATATGGGGCGCATAGGTTCTCAGACACCACCGTGTCTGTGTGCGGTCTTCTAGGAGGTCCTTCAGAATGAATTGGAAGTTGGCTCGTCATGCACTGCTTGCTGCAGGCCTGGCGACGGTAAGCGCCGGATGCGCCGAGGAGCGGGACCCGATCAACCGGGTCCAGGCGAACGCACTCTCGAAGAGTTTCTTCGTGGGTAACGATCTCGCCAGCGACGCGGACAATCCGGAGTTCTATGCAAACGGTACCCTTCTCGACATCGGGTACGGCGCCGGAAACTTTGGTGTTTTCTCGGCGTTCTACTCGAACGATCTCTCCATCATCCGATGGGAGATCAACGAGGACATGCTCATCGGGCGTCTCGCCTACGAGCGCATCGAGGGTACGGACGGCAAGGGCGCCGGGGACAAGGTCAACGATGGCCAGATCCTCTACGCCTTCCACATCCACGGCCACTTCGACATTCGTCGGGCCTACAACCCCTCCACCGGTGAGGAGCTGAACGTTCTCGAGGAGAACGCCAGCGACCGCCCGTGGAACGAGCGCGAGTACTTCCGCGTCGACTGGTCGAAGAACCTCGTCACGAACGCCTACGACTTCCAGACGTTGGCGCTCTACGGCGTTCTCTTCGACATCCAGTGGGAGAACTACGGGTACTACGTCAACGACCCGAACCACCCCCACGCGCCCAACTTCGAGCCCGAGGACGGCTACTTCGACATCACGACGAAGTCCTACGCCTCCCCCGGCACGATGGACCTGTCGCAGTGGGGCTACACGCAGCCGGTTCCGGCCTGTCTGTTCTCGCCCGTCATCTCGGGCGGTACGGCGCCGGTCAACAACTGCAACCCGCAGGAAGTCACCATCCGCCACTCCTTCTGGAAGCGGCCGGACAACGACTACGAGCCCTCCCACTGGGACGGCTACAAGTTCCAGGCTGCCGGCGCCTTCACCAAGGACCGCCGCGGTTGGGCCCGGAACTACGGGATGCACGACGACAACTGGTACCGCTTCATCTCGCGGTACAACATCTGGCAGAAGAGCCACTACTACGACGAGAGTGGCGAGCCGGTCGAGTGCTTCACCCCCGAGACCACGGGTACCTGTGCCGCCATCAACGGCGCCGACCAGGGTGCCGTGCAGACGTGCGCCGGTCTCCGCGGCCGCACCGACTGCAGTGGTCAGCCTGACGTCTGCCTCTGGCTCGACCAGACCACCGTCGAAGGCGACGACATCGAGACGGCCCGCAACGTGGCCACCCGCGATGTCGACGGCAACGGCACGCACGACGAGTGCGAAGCGGTCGGCAACGGGTCCCGCTGCGACACCTTCATGCAGAAGTGCACGCTGCCCTACCAGCAGCGCGAGGTGCGTCCCATCGTTTGGTACTACACCAACGATTCGGACTACCGGTACTTCAAGGCCACCGAGTGGGCGACCCACGAGTGGGACATCGCGATGCGTATCGCGGCCCAGGCGGCCAAGAACGCCGAGTGTCACCGCGTGAACCGCGGCAACGAAGCGGCCAACTGCGAGGGCAACTTCCCGGTGCCTCACGGTCAGATGACCATGATGCGCGACATGATCGACACCTGGCAGGAGGTCTTCTACTGCCGTCGTGATGCCGGCACCTGGACGACCGAGGGCGAGTGTTCGGCCCTCATCGACCGCAAGCTCGAGGAGCGCGGCTACGCCGCCGACAGCGCCGACTTCTTCCAGATGAAGGCGGTCCTGAACCTCGAGGATTCGGTAGTGCTCTGCCACAGCCCGATCCAGGCCGACGACCATCCCCTCTGTGCCCCCGGCAAGCCCCGCCTGCCCAGCGGCATCGAGGCGGCTCAGTGTCGTGACCTCGACCAGCCGCAGAACGTGCGCGACGCCTGCAAGGCGGCGTACACGGTCCGCATCGGCGACGTCCGTCACCACCTCGTCAACATCATCGAAGACCCCGAGTCCCCGTCCCCCTGGGGCTTCGGTCCCACCTACGCGGACCCGCTCACGGGTGAGGGCATCTCGGCCAGCATCAACGTCTGGTCGAACCCGACCGACCGCATCTCGCAGCAGACCATCGACTTCGCCCGCTTCATCGAGGGTGAGCTCGACGTCCAGGACGTGACCAACGGCGAGTACGTCGCGGATTACGCCCAGGCGGCCCAGGCTGCTTCGAGCGGACGCTCGGCGCTCCCGATGCTGACCCGTGCCCAGCACGACAAGCGCATCGCCGAGATCAAGTCCAGCATCACCCGCGATATCGAGACCGGCACCACCACCCTCCAGGGTGCGGCCAACTCGCCCTACACGGCGGCTGGTCACGGCGTTCCGGCCGACGTGAAGCAGCAACTGCGCGAGCAAATGCCGCGTCTTCGTCAGATGGAGCAGGTGCGTGCCAACGTTCAGGCGCCCACCACCACCACGCAGCGTTACCTGTCGCGCATGCAGTCGGCGCAGGGGACGGCCACCGAGGCCGACCTCACGACGATTCCCATGATGCAGTTCGCTGGGGTCACCAACGGTTCGCCGATGGCGCAGCAATACGCTTCGCCGCTCCGCGGCTGGAGCAACCCCACGATGCTGCGCGAGATGCGCAACCAGCGTGAGCTCGCCATGGCTGAGCGCGGAGCCTGCATGCTCCACGCCGACCACTGGGCTCCGTCCCCCACGGCCATCACCGGCATCTCGAAGCAACTCCAGGCCAAGTTCGGAAACTTCGACGCCAACCAGCCGGAGAGCCTCCAGCTCGCCCGCGCTGAGCGCATGCGCCGCTACCTCGCCGACCGAATGCACAAGGCGGTCATCATCCACGAGATGGGACACACCTTCGGCTTCCGTCACAACTTCGTGAGTTCGTCCAACGCGTTCAACTACCGTCCCCAGTACTGGCAGCTCCGCACCAAGAACGGCACGGTGACCGAGCCCTGCACCGACCTCGCCAACACCGAGGAAGAGGCAGAAGCCTGCGTGGGTCCGCGGTACTACGATCCGCTGACCGCGGAGGAGCAGGACCAGCTCATCCACATGTACATGCACTCCTCGACGATGGAGTACGCCGGCGACATCTCCCAGGACCTCCTGGGCCTCGGTGGCTACGACTTCCACGCGGCGCGGATGATGTACGGCGAGACCGCCTCGGTGTTCCAAGACACCGAAATGTTCAACGGTGGAGCCAACAACGGCGCCGGTACCCGTGAAGCTCAAGGCATCGTCGACAGCCTCATGGACAACTTCGGCGGCATCATCGGCTACATCTACCAGGACGGTGGCGACGCCTTCTCGGACCGCTTCCACTACAGCCAGCTGAACGAGAAGTTCAACCTCATCCAGGACTGTCAGCCCATCGCCGACCCGAACGTCTACAAGCCGGGCTGGTGGGACGAGACCAACGACGGTGCCTGGGACCCCATCATGGATGGTCACCTCGTGGCCGTCGACGGCCAGTACACCAAGTGCTTCCAGCACCGCGTGGACTTCGTCGGATGGGATGAGCTTCGCGTCTTCGGAACCCAGGCGGGCGCACAGGGCTCGAGCCAGCCGACCGGCCGTACCGGCCCCGTGCTGGACGACATCAGCCGTGTTCGCTTCCCCTACGGTTTCGCCACCGACAGCTGGGCCGACCTCGGCAACCTCGCGGTCTACCGCCACGACAATGGCGCCGACCCCTACGAGCTGTTCGAGTTCTTCATCACCGAGCAGGAGCTCCGCCACATCTTCGACAACTTCCGTCGTGGCATCAGCTCCTTCAGCGTCCGCAGCGCCGCCAGCCGCTCGCTCGGCCGCTACAACGAGAAGATGCGTGACGGTGCCAAGGGTCTTGGCCTCCAGCGCAACTTCTACCGCGACGTGTTCTCCAAGGAGTTCAACTACGAGCCCAGCTCGCTGTTCAACTTCATCAGCACTGCGCTGCTGTGGGACGAAAACCTGCTCGCGGCGGGCATGGCGTTCGACCACTTCGCTCGCCTGACCCAGCGCCCGAACGCCGGTGTTCACACCGACGACTTCGCCATCGGTGGCGACCTCAACACCGTCATCCGTGCTGACGACACCGGCCTCGCTGGTGCCAACGGCCTGGGTGAAGGCGACGTCGTGGTTCCCAACGGCCCGCAGGGCTTCTGGAACAGCGTCGGCTTCGGCGGCAAGCCGGTGGCCAACTACCTGTCGGACGAGAACGGTGAGTACGACCGTGACTACACCCTCAACGCCGGCTCCTACTACGACAAGATCTGGGCCCCGATGTTGTTCTGCGAGTCCGTGGACAACTTCATCAGCTCCGACCTGAACGACTTCACCGACCCCCGCTTCCGTTCGACCTCGATGGCCGACCTGTTCCCCGACGGCTTCCGCCGTTACCTGGCGAACATGCTGGCCGACGACGAAGCCCTCAAGGGTGTGTTCATCGCGGCTGATGCCGACGGACGCCCCCTCGTGGACGCGGACACGGGTGTTCCGACCCAGCCCCTGGGTTGGACTAGCTGGTGGACCGAGCAGCCCGAGGTGTGTTTCACCAACGAAGGCAACCACGCCTGCAACCGTTACTTCACCGACGATCCGGGCCTCGAGCCGGGTACGCCCGCCAACGTGCGTCCCATCGACTCGCAGGTGAAGTGGGAGCAGCAGAAGTTCCTCATCGCCATGACCCTCGTCTACCTTCCGGAGAACCAGAAGCAGACGTGGCTCAACATGATGGGGATCTGGTCGCTGGGTGATGACAACGACCCCGGCTTCGAGAACCGCATCGAGTTCCACGCACCCACCGGCGACATCTACATCGCCCGGACCTACGGCACCGAGGACATCTTCGGCAAGACGGTCCAGCGTGGTATCGGCGCGCGTATCCTCGAATACGCCAACGAGGTGATGCAGGACGCCTACGTGACGACCCTGTTCACCGACGCCAACACCGGGCAGACCTGGCCGATTCCGGTCATCCAGGACGGTCATGCCATCGTGAAGTTCGACCCCGACTTCGATTGGATCACCCCGGGTGGTCAGGTCGGTGGCCCCCCGCCGCCGGACTGCCAGCCCGACCCCGATCCGAACGACGCGGACTACTCGTCCTTCGACGGCTGCGAGTGTGAGAACAACCTGTCCTGCTTGGAGCTCGAGGCCTACCTCTCGGTTCCGGCCTTCATGCGGCAGGCGATGCGGGACTTCCGCATGGCTCCGCCGTCGATGCAGGGTCTCTACTGAGCATCCGACCTAGTCCTAGATCGCACTAGAGCCCACCCCTAGGGTGGGCTCGGAAAGCGGCCCCGACTCCTCACGGATCGGGGCCGTTTTTCTTGGGCCTCATGGCGCGGTGCTCGGGCGGTTGCCCGCCCGCCCTCCCCTCGGTAATCTCACCCTTTCGTCTCTCTCATGGCCAACGCCGACGTCGCCACACAGCACTACTCCCTCCGCTTCCTCTCCGGGAAGAACCAGGGAAGTGAGTTCGTCTTGGTCGATCCGAGCGAGGTCGTCGTCGGCCGCTCACAAGAGGTCGACGTCGCCATGGTCGAGGGCATGGTGTCGCGACGCCACGCGCGCTTCCGGGTCCAGAACAACATCTTCACCCTCGAAGATCTCGGCTCCACCAACGGCACATTCGTCAATGGCGAGCGCATCAAACATCGCGTGCTCTCCACCGGCGACCGCGTGCTCATCGGCACCACCATCATGCGTGTCGAGCTGTCGAACAGCCCGGTGGGCACCAAGCCGCCACCGCTAGCGACCAACGACCCCATCACGGAGAGCGAGACCACGAGCCGTGACGTGATGAGCGGCGAGCTCGATCAGATGGGCGTGCCCGAGCTCATCGAGATGTTCGCCACCGCCCGACAGCAGCTCATCCTCGAGGTCGACACCCAGACCGATCTCGCTCAGGTGTACATCGACGACGGGCTCGTTCTCGACTGCCACTCGCGCCGCCTCGGCGACGACGCGCCCGCAGCGAAGGTCATCCTTCGAATCTTCTCCTACCAGAAGGGCAAGTTCAGCCTGCGGCCCTTCGCCGACCCGGCCGAGCGTCGCCTCAACCGCCGGATCCCGGAGCTTCTCGTCGACGGCCTCTTCAAGCTCGACGAGCTCGAAGTGCTTCGCCAGAAACTCCCGAGCCCCGGTTCGAAGATCGTGGTCGCCCGCCCACTCAAGGCGCCGCTGCGAAGCCTGACCGATCTCGACCTCGACCTCTTCCAGCTCGCCCACAACGTCGGCGAAGTCGAAGCCATCATCGACGCGTCTCCTCTCGACGACCTCGACGTCGCCCGACGCCTGCTCACCCTGATGGACGGCGGTTTCCTCCGCAAGAGCTGACCCCGCCCACTCGAGCAACGTTCGAGACCAAGCTCGAGACCGAGATCGAGCTCAGATCGAGATCGAGAACGAGATCGAGATCGAGAACGAGATCGAGAACGAGATCGAGAACGAGATCGAGAACGAAAACGAGATCGAGCTCGAGAACGAAAACGAGATGAGATCGAGCTCGAGAACGAGATCAAGACCAAGAAGTGCCCTATTCGGCCACGTCGCGATCGACAGGCGCCGGCGTCGGGGTGCCGAACGACTCGGCCGCCGCCGGGAGCACCACATCGAAGGTCGTGCCCTCCCCTTCGCGCGACCGAACCTCGATGCGTCCCCCCGCCCCCTGCACGATGCGTTGGCAGATGGCGAGACCGAGCCCCGTGCCCTTCTCCTTGGTGGTGAAGAACGGCAAGAAGATGTTCTGACGCGCGGCCCGCGAAATCCCGGGCCCCTCGTCTTCGACCGAGATGGCGACCCAGGTCTGCTCCCCTCGCCGCCGCGCTCGCGTGCGCACGGTGATGGTGCCCTGACCCTTCATGGCCTGGGCCGCATTCTGCAGCAGATTGAGCAGCACCTGACGGAGCTGGTCACCGTCGATGACCGCGCGCGGGGCTCCTTCTCCGAGATGGCTGTTCACCTCGAGCGCGGCATCGTTCCATTCGGCGCCCATCACCTGCAACGCACGCCGCACGGCACCATTGACATCCACGGGTGTGGGCCCCTCGGGGCTTTGGCGCGCGAGGTCGAGCACCGAGCTCACCACGGTATCGAGGCGGTCGACCTCCTCGAGGATGATGCCGAGGAACTCCTGCTGGGCGGGCGGGGCATCCTCCGCACCATCGACGGGGTCGGCGAGCAGCTGCGCCGCGCCCTTGATGGCCCCGAGCGGGTTGCGGATCTCGTGGGCCAGACCCGCCGCCATCTGCCCCAAGACAGCGAGACGGTCGCGCTCTTTCAGCTTGTCGTAGACGCGGGAGTTCTCGATGACGACCCCGAGCTGAGCCGTCAGCGCTTCGAGCCCGGCGATGTCCTCGGGGGAGAAGGCGTCGTCGTACCGATCATCCGCCACCACGAGGAGGGCAAGCTGCTCGCCGTCCTCAGCAAAGATCCCGAAGACCACGCCGTTCCGACGTAGCGGCCCGAGCACCTCGGCCGCCGTCACGACCGTTCCCGCCGCGCTCTCCTGGCCAGCGTCCTTGGCCTCCCGGGTCAGCTCCTCCATCACCACCGGCCCCTCACGGAGGCGCTCTAGCAGCGCCGTGGCGGTCGCCACCTCCACCCGCGCAGGGCTCTTGAGCCCCAAGGACCCGAGCCGCTCGAAGACGGAGCCATCCTGAAGCATCAGGTACAAGGCGGCGTCGGTCACGGCCCGCGAGCGCTCGAGCGCGTCCATCACGATCTCGCCCATGTCGTCGAGCTCCAACGTGTGCGCTAGACGCCGCCGTGCGCGCGACATGGAGGCCGCGAGCCGCCCTCCCTCCAGAAACAGGTAGCGCCGGATCTGCTTTTCGACCCAGTTGCGCAACGGGTTGAACAGGACGAGCACCACGATGGCCACCAAGATGGCGTTGAGCCACATGGTGTTGAACTGGCCGATGACCGTGACCATCACGTAGAAGAGGCCCGCGATGGCAAAGGCCACCACGGTGGCGACGACCAGACGCCCGAGCAACTCGTAGAGGTCGAGCAGGCGCTCGTGACGCAAGGCTTGGGCGAGCATGAACATGAAGACGATGCTCAACACCACGCCCACCGGGGGAAAGTGGGGTACGTCGCCGATGACCCACGCAAAGTCCGCGATGGTAAAACTCGCCGCGAGCGCGCCCGTGATGACCAAGAAGCGCACCCGTCGGCGGGTGGCGCGCGAGCGACTCGCCTGGCCACGGTTCCAGAGAGCGAGCAGGCCGGCGGCCACGACGGCCACCGCGTAGATGAAGATGGCCACCCGCACGAACCACAGTTCGACGTAGCGGCTGAGCCCTAAACCGAGGCAGGGAATGGCCGCCAGCAGGGCCACCCTCCCCAGCCGCGATCGCCCCTCTTCGCTCGGAAGCATGGCCTCGAAGAGGTTCACCGCGAGCACCGGCACCAGCACCGCGAGGGCCACGCGAAGACGGTCCCAAATGGGCGTCTGGAACCCGAACCCGAAGAGGGACTGGCTCAGATACCAGAGTCCGATGTCGACGGAGAAGCCGGCAAAGAGCCAATGAACCCGTCGCAGCTTGTTGGCTCGAAGCAGGACACTCGCGGCGAGAACCACCGCCAAAGCGCCGCATACGAGCGTCGTCCGCGTACGGATGTCAGCGCCCAGAACGAGCCCCCACGGCCAGGGGAACGGTACCGGTAGCAGCCGTCCGAGGGGCCCTCACCCTCGCGGGCCGCCGAGGCCGGATGCATGAAGAGACGACCCGGCAGACGAAGCTTTGGCTACTCGCCGCTCTGGTCGCCGTTGCCACTCTCCTGCATCCCTTCCTCGCCGTCCCACGGCTGAGGCTGGGGCTCGAAGAGCGAGTCGAACTGCTCGTCCGGGACGTCGACGTTGGAGGCACCCAGGGGAAGCATGACACGATCGTCATCTTCGGCCTCGCCCTCACCGGAGGGCATCTGGGCGTCGAGGTCGTACTGCACGAAGCCGAGATCGTCGGTCTCGTCCGCGTACTCGTCTTCCACGTCGGTCATGCAGCCACTCAGAAGTAGGGCTGACAGGAGCATGGCCACACCCACAGGGGCGATGGTGAGCTGACGACGCTTCATGACTTGATCTCCTCGAGAAGCTTAGCGATCAGTAATCCCTCCGCATCTTCGACAAGTCCAGCGGTTCGCAGGTCATCCTAAGAGAGGTAATGGCTGCGTTAGGAACTGTTCGGAATTAACACCGGTGTATTGAAACA
>JAUHZF010000317.1 GCA_030426145.1 Polyangia bacterium | reverse complement strand
TGATCTCGACGGCACCGTCGCCGCCACACCGCGTGTAGCGCACGGGGTCGGTGAAGCCCCACGAGAAGGTCTTGGTGGTCCCGCCGTTGGTGGCACTGCCCTGGATGAAGACGCTGTAGCCATCGTCGCGCATCAGATCGAGGTCGAACTCCGCCACGAACTCCTGTCCGTCGGTGTCGGCGGTGGCTTGCGGGGTGCGAAACCCGACGGACCACTCACCCGCGGTGAGTCCACCCGCGAGGCCGACGAGATGGGGCCCCGGTTGCGTGAGGTCGTAGATGCGGGGCTGGCCCTCGACGAGGCCCGAATCCAACTCCGAATCGAGCATCTCGATGTCGCTCACCACGACGAGGAATCGGTTGAAGGTGATGGTCCAACCATCCGCCACGTCGGCGGCCGGGATCTGCTGCTCGATGTAGTCCTCGCCGAGAACGAAGAACCGGGCATCACCTTCCCCGGGGCTGCAACCGAACGAGAAGAGCGCAAACAGAGCGGTGATGAGGGTCTGCTTCAAAGTCGTGACTCCTGGGGTTCTAGTACGGCTCTCGGCCGAGAGCGGCCGTACTAGGGTACACCATCCGACCACGGTCGAGACGGAAGGCAGCTCGACGCGACTTGGAGCCAGTCCGACGCGCTGAGCAAGATTCCGCCGTGATCCGATCGGCCCGCCGAAGACGCTGCTCTGGGCGAAGCGCGCCTTCAACCCCGCGCTCTCGAGGAGGACCACATGAAACTACCCGACGACGACCAAGAGCTCGCCGAGCTTGCCGCACGCCAACGAAGGAAGAAGCTGAACAAGCTGGGGGTGGCCCTCGCCGTCATGCTCGCGGCCGGCCTGGTGGTGGTGCCGATGGGCGGGTCGGTCGCGTCCGCGCTCGCTGCGGATGGCCACACCGACGTCGAGGTCACGCGCACCGGCCTGTTCAGCTTCTCGTTCACGAGCCGCAAGGGCGAGGCAACGTGCCGCGGGAGCGTGACGCAGATGCCGGGGAGCCGCACGTCGCAGCAGGCCTGCTTCACCGAAGGAGGCGGCCTCTCGGTGAGCGAAACCGACGCCGACGGCAACGAGCGCGGCACCGGCTTCTGACTCAGAGCTGGAGGCCGATGGTGCCCATCACGGTGAGGGGGGCCCCTACGCTCGCGTGTCGGCGTGGGATGAGCGACGTGGTGCCGAAGCTCGAGGCGTAGACGAACTCGGCGTCGTTGTAGACGGCGTCGAGCAGGTTGAGGGCGTCCACGCGCAGCTCCACCTCCTGGAGGCGCAAGCCGGCCGACGCATCGACGAGCAGGATGTCGGAGCCGATCTCACCAAACGGCAGAGGACGACGAAAGAGATAGTCGACGCCGGCGCCGAGGTGGGCGCGCAGGGGCCGGCCCCACAGCTCGGTGAGCTCGGGGGTGACGGCGACGTCGGACCGCAGGATGAGCTGGGGCACGAAGGGCACGAGATCGCCTTCGGCGAAACGGGCGTCGGAGCCGCGGAAGCTCGCCCGCGTGTAGCTCAGCCCAAAGGCGTGCACGAGCAGGTCGCCGAGCCGCTGCTGAAGGTCGACGCTGCCGCCAATGCGCAGGGTCGCCGGCACCGCTTCGTTGCGCGACGTGGTCTCGTTGAAGACGAGGTCGTCGCTGAGAAGCGATGCATAGCCGGCGCCCAGAAGAACGAGGCTACCCAGGTCGTACCGGAGGCCGAGCTCGAAGCTGTGCACGTCGGTGAAGGGGGTAGACTCGCCATCGGCCTGGGACCTCGCCTGGGGCGAACGAAAGCCCTTGCCGTAGCTCGCGAGGGCGTGAAGCTCGGAGAGAATGGCGACGTCAGCCGTCACCTTCGGACCGACGTGCACACCAGCCGCAGCACGATCCCCGCTGTCGTCGGCCAAGCGATCCTCCACCGAGAAGAACAGACCGTCCACGCGCACCCCGCCCCGTAGCCGGAGTCGCGACACCGGACGCACCTGGAGGTCGGCGTAGCCCGCGAGGTTGGTGGCTGCGACCGAGGCGTCGACGAACGCGGGGCCCGCGCCGTGGCTCGGCTCGTGCGACTGGTCGATGAGGTCGTGCCGGGCAAAGACACCTACTTCGAGGCGGTCGTCGTCGGAGAGGATGGGTAGCGCCCGCGAAGCCGCCCCGTGAACGCCGACCTCGGTGAAGTCGTGGCGCTGGATGGCATTGTCCCCGCGTTCGGGGTCGAGCAGGGCCCCGGTGAAGTTGAACTGCAGGCGCATCGTGCGCCGCTGGGCAAACGGCGCGAGCGACACGCGCCACGACGCATTCTCGTACCCGAGCTCGGCCCGCACGAGGGCCCGGGTCGTGTCCCCACCCTGGTCTGGGTCGTAGCTCGTGAATCGGTCGAAATCAGCGCGGTCGAGGTCGCTCTGTCGCACCACGCCCGCCGAATCGAAACGCCCCGCGTGAAAGGCACCGAGCAGCGTGCCCGTCCAGCCAGGCGCGAGCTCGAGCGAGACCTGTCCCGTCACGTTGGTCCGGCGGGCGCCGCGCGCGGGCCCGAAGCCCGACGTCCCCCAATGCTCGAAGGCAGCGAAGGTGCCCTCCATGCCCGACGGGCGATAGCCGAGATAGGCGCGATGGGTACCGAAACGGCCATAGCTCCCTTTGGCCGCGAAGCCCTCCTCGGCCAAGCCGAGGCGAAAGCGCAGACTCCCCGCCACCGCGAAGTCGCCTTGGCGAGGGTCGAAGGCACCGGGCAGGGCGTCGATGCGCTCGACCGTCTCGGGAATGACGAAGCTGAGGTCGGCATACCCCTGACCGTGCACGTTGCTGACCTCGTTGATGGTGAGGCCGCCCACCTGGATTTCGAGGTCTTGGCCGTGCACCGCGTCGAAGCCGCGATAGTAGATCTGGTGGGCTTTGCCCGCGCCGCTGTGCTGCGTGACCGTGAGGCCCGGCACGGCCCGCAGCATCTCGCTCCCCGACTGCTTGAGGGTCGCCGAGAGCACGTCGCGCTCCCGGCTCGTCTGCGAGGCGGCACGGGCTGGCTCCGCTTCTCGCACCGTGACCTCGACCACGTCGTCCACGAGATGCGGCTCGCCGAGATGTTCGTCGTCAGCGGGACGCTCGGGCGCACGGGGCTTGCCCTCGAAGCGAAGCAATACGCGGATCCTCGCGCGCACCGGGCCCTCGGCGTCACGCGCCGGCTCGAAGCGCCAGCGCTTCACCGCCGCCACTGCCGCCGCGTCGAGACGTGGCTCGATCTCCGCCTCGAGCACGACCTTCTCGACCCGTCCTTCGAGGCCCACCGTCACCACCATCGGCACCACCAGGTCGTGGGGGAGCGGCGTGGATGGCCACACCGGTGGGGGCTGCTCGATGGGCTTGGGCGGCACCACCTCGTGAGCAGAGGCGGTGCCGGAAAGCACCGTTAGGATGATCGGGATGGCTATTCGCCAGAGACGTCGCAATGCCCTTCGCCGTTGAAATGGCCGAGGGTACGGGTCGACGCGCGGACGAATCCGCCGAGTGTGGTGACGCTCGTGGCCGCCACGCCGTAGGTCCCCTCGGAGGTGGGGATGGACGATAGATCCACGGCGTCGAGCTCCGCCAGCGTAACCTCGCCGTCGTCGTTGGTATCGGCCGCTGCGATGTGCGCGAACCGCAGCCCGGCCGCTGAAGACTGGAGGTCGTCGTAGAAGAGGTGATCGCCGTGAATGGTGAGCTGCACCGAAACCACACCTCCATCGGGCACCACGATGCCGTCGATCTCCTGCCCCCCGCCCACGTCGACGCAGCGCGCGTAGGTCGCGGGCTCGGCGAAGCCCCAAGCAAAGGACTTGGTGGTCGTGCCGTCGGTGGCACTCCCCGACGCGAAGACGCTGTAGCCCTGATCTCGCATCATCTGGAGCTCGGCCTCGCTCACGCTGGCATGGGCGGTCGTGCTTCCGGTGGCCGCGGGCGTCGCGTAACCCACGGTGGTCCAGTCGCCGGCTGCCAGCGCCCCGACCACGCCCACGTCGTGAGGGCCAGTGGTGTTGAGGTCGTAGACACGAGGACCATCGGGCAACGAGGCCTGGTCGCCATCGGCATGGGCGAGCGTGACGTCGCCGATGACGACGAGGAACTTGTCGTAGGTCACGGTCCAGCCGTCTTCGAACTCGGCGGCGGGGATCTCTTGTTCGATGTACTCCTCCCCCCAGGTCTCGAAGCGGGCTTCGCCTTCGCCGCCGCCGGTACAGCCGACGGCAAAGAGGATCGTGAGGAGCGGGAGAGCGGTGCGGTCGGTCATGTCGTTCATGTCGTGAGGTGCTCGATGGGATAAGCGAGAGCCTTGCGCAGGCCTCGAACGAAAGCGTTGTGGGGAGCCTCCCCACGCATGAAGGGTGCCGGCGCGTCGCCGGCGAGCTGGTCGAAAGGCACCCGGTCGAGCCAGAGCCCGATCGACACCTCGAGTCGCAGAAGACCTCCCTCAGCGTCGCCGCTGACGGGGCATCCCGAGACATCGGGAAGCGCGATGGCTTCATCGAGCACATCGGCCGCGGTCGCCTCGGCCGTGAAGGCGACCGTCGCTCCATCGCGCTCGGCCGTACCCGACAGAACCACGACCGCATCGCCCAAGGCCGGGTCGAGCACCTCGGCTCGGGGGTCGTAGAAGCCGACGATCGCCGAGCGGATCTCCCCCGTGGTGCCTTCGACGACGGCCAGCCTGGTCGAGGTCGTGAGGTCGAGGGCCGTGGGTGCGAGGAGCTCGGCGAAGATCTGCCCCTCGACGTAGTGCCCAGGGTGGGCGTGCGCCTGCGGGACCAAGAGCTCGCGCCACTGGGCGACGGGAGTGCCCTCCACGAAGAGCAGGTGGGACAGGCCCATGGTGGCTGCGTCGAGGGTCACGCTCCAGCCGAGCGACGTCTCGACCGGGCCTCGCTCCGCAACGTCGCTCGTGGCTTCGATGACGTACGAAACCCGGCGCCCGGAGGTCGTTCCACTGTCGCACCCGAGCCCCCAGCCCAGCGCAGAGACACCCAAGCCTCCCGCACCTCCGAGTAGGGCCCGTCGCCCGAGACGTCTCGACATGCCTCGGTTGCACCATCAACGCCGGCCGCCGCCAACTCGGCGCGACAATTCGCCGCAGCGTCATGCCCCCATGTGGTTGAATCGTCGGATTCCATGTCGACGGCGGTCTACATCCTGCTCGTGCTCGTCGGGACCGCCCTCGTGTGGAAGGGGAGCGAGCTTCTCGAGACCGCATCGGAGCGCCTCGCCCTTCACTACGAGCTTCCCGACGTGGTGACGGGCGCGGTGGTGGTCGCCGTCGGCTCGAGCTTCCCCGAGCTGTCGACGACCGTGATCTCCACCTTGGTTCACGGGGAGTTCGAGCTCGGCGTCTCGGCCATCGTCGGCTCGGCCGTCTTCAACATCCTGGTCATCCCCGGATTGTCGGGCGTGGTGGGCCGGACGCACCTCGAGGCCAACCGCGACCTCGTCTACAAGGAGGCCCAGTTCTACATGCTCGCGGTGGCGATGCTGGTCATCACCTTCGCCTTTGCGACCATCTACCACCCCACGGCCGACCCCCACGGCGGCGGCGCCATCCTCGGCACGCTCACGCGACCCCTCGCGATGATCCCCATCGCGATGTACGCGCTCTACCTCTTCGTGCAGTGGCAAGACACGATGGAGTACGAGGCCGAAGACGCGGACACCGAAATCTCGGTGGGACGCGAGTGGCTCCGCCTCGGGCTCAGCCTGCTCATCATCCTGGTTGGCGTCGAAGGCTTGGTACGGGCCGCCATCGGTTTCGGCGAGGTCTTCGGAACCCCATCCTTCCTGTGGGGGATCACGGTCATCGCTGCCGCCACCAGCATCCCCGACACGTTCGTGAGCGTGCGAGCCGCCCGCCGCGGCAAGGCGGTCACGAGCCTGGCCAACGTGCTCGGGAGCAACATCTTCGACCTGCTCATCTGCATCCCGGTCGGCGTGCTCATCGCCGGCACGGCCGTCATCAACTTCTCGCTCGCGATCCCGATGATGGGCGCGCTCACGCTCGCCACCCTCGTGCTGTTCCTCGCGATGCGCACCCAGATGCTCCTCAGCGTGCGCGAGTCGTGGTTCCTCTTGCTGCTCTACGCCGCCTTCGTGACCTGGGTGAGTCTCGAGTCCCTCGCCATCATCGACACCGTGCCCCACTTCCCTCCGCCTCGGGAGCCTTAGCGTTTCGGGGGGCGCTGGAGCTTGCGCTGAAGGGAGCGGCGGTGGATGCCCAGCTTCGCTGCGGCGTGGGTGACGTTGCCACCGCAATCGGTGAGCACACGGTTGATGTGCTCCCACTCCGCCTCGGCAAGCGTGAGAGGGCTCTCGCCATCCGAAAGATCGAGAGGATCCTCCGACTGTCGCAAGGCCGCGATGAGGTCATCGCAGTCGGCAGGCTTGGTCAGGTAGTCGATGGCACCGAGCCGGACCGCGCGCGTCGCCGTCGCGATGGACCCGTAGCCGGTGAGGACGACGATGCGCGTGGTGGCATCGATGCGCATGAGATCGCGAACGACGGTGAGCCCCGAGTCGGACCCGATACGGAGGTCGACCACCGCATGTTCGGGTGAAGCCTCGGCCGCGACTTCGATCGCCTGCTCAGCGGTCGCAGCCCCCCGCGCTTCCCACCCGCGGTCCGAGAAGGCCCGTACGAGGTGCGTACGCAGGGGCACGTCGTCGTCGACGACCAGGATGGACGGCGCGGTCGTCATGTCTCCTCCGTCGACGCGGGAATCGACAGCACCGCACAGGTCCCGTCCTCCACCGACCGAAGCTCGAGGCTGCCGCCGAGACGCTCCATGAGCGCGCGCCCGAGGAACAGCCCCATGCCGAGGCCCATCCCGTCGCGCGGCCCCAGGGGACGGAGCCCCGCTTCGGCCACCTCTTCGCGGGTCAGCCCTCGACCGCGATCGCGCACTTCGACCACGACCCCGGTGCGCGTCTCGCGGTAGCTCACGTGTACGGTCGCACCATCGGGGCTGGCGTCGAGTGCGTTGTCGATGAGTCCGCGCAGTACGTGCTCCGTCGCGCGCGGGTAGCCCTCGATGCGATGGGTGTGCCCATCGCCCTGCACGACCACCCGGACGGGGTCCGCACTCGCGGCGCGAGCGGCGGCGAGGCGAGGACCGAGCTCGAAGGACTCGAGCTGAGCTTCTTCACGCCGCGACATGCGCGCCATCTCCTCCAGGACCTCCCGGCACCGGCTCACCTGTTCCCGGATCACCCGTGCGTCTTCGGCGTCGCGCCCTTCGTTCGCCCGCCGCTCCAGCTCCTTGGCGATGACCGCAATGGTGGCGAGCGGGCTACCCAGCTCGTGGGCGGCGGTGCTGGCAAGCACCCCGAGCTCCGCCAGTTGATCGTTGCGCGCACGCGCCGCCTCGGCCGCGGCCAGCTCGGCCTCTCGCTGCCTCAGGGCGACGCTCACGAGGTAGACGAGGAGCGCTCCCACGGCCGCGAAGACGACCCACATGCCCTCGGCGTGCAGGGTCACGTGCTCGTCGGCGGGCGGCGCCGCATGGTGGTGTTCTCCGTGATGGTGACCCGTCGCGTGCACGTGAGCCGCCTCGGAGACCGCATGCTCGTGGTCGGTGCGAACCGGCAGGTAGAGCACCGCGAGAGAAGCCACCGCCGCGGTGGCGAGGCCGGCGGCGAGCAGACCCGCACGGCGTCCCAACAGCGTCGCCGCCAGCACCACCGGTACGAGGTAGACGAAGCTGAAAGGGTTGCGGCTGCCGCCCGTGAGATAGAGCGCAACCGTGAGAAGCAGGGCGTCGACCACGAGGACGGCCGCCGTCCACCCCGTGCCCATCGTGATCCGCCTCGTGCCGAGAACGACAACGACGTTGCTGACGAGCCCGACCGCCAATACGCCCAGCAGCAGCTCCCGTGGGAGCGCGAGGTGCATGGCCTCAGACACGAGCACGGCAAGCAAGGCCGCTCCGGCGTAGAGCCCCCAGCGAAGCCGCGTGAGCCAAGCCAGATCGGCAATCGTGCGCGCGGCGGGCTCGTGCCTCATGCCGCTACCCTACTACCGCGACGCGTCTTGCATCGATCCCCGCGCGAGGTCGTAGAGCTAGGACGCGGGCGCCATCTCGGCGTCGCGAAGCGCGCAGGATTCCGACACCCCATAGCGTAACTTTCTAAGATTTATGCGCTTTTCCGAATCTCCCGCTTGCGCAAGGGGGACGATGTAGGCATAGAAACGCCATGAGCCTACATCGTGGAAAGTCATCTCTTCAGTGGGGGATCCGGGCGGCCGTCTTCGCCGCTGGCCTCGGCGCCTTCGGTTGGGGCGCCTGCGCCACGAGCGACCCCGCCGTCGACGGCCCCAATGGAAGCGGCGGCGACATGGCCGGAGCTGGGGGCGGGATCACCATCGCCGGTGCTGGCGGTGGTGACCAATGTGCGGTGCAGTGCTCTGCAGACCTGCGCACCGTGCTCGACTGCAAAGGCGACGTCATCCAGACCTGCACCGGGGATCAAGGCTGCGACCTGAGTCGCGGCGCGTGCAGCAACGCCTGCGAGGCGGCGGCCACCAACAAGCGCTCCATCGGCTGCGAGTACTTCGCCACCGACATGGCCAACCTGAACGACGACGCCTGCTTCGCCGCCTTCGTCGCGAACACCTGGGACACGCCGGCCCACATCCAGCTGAGTCGCGGTGGGCAATCCTTCGACCCGGCCTCGTTCATTCGAATCCCGCAGGGCCTCGGCGCCAACGTCACCTACCAGCCCTACGACCCGGTTGCAGGTCTTCCGCCGGGCGAGGTGGCCATCCTCTTCCTCAGCGGCACCACCAACTCGGGCGGCATCGACGTGCCCTGCCCCATCACGCCCGCCGTACCCGGCGACGCCAGCGTGGGGGTCGGCTCCGATGTGGGGGTCTCCTTCGAGATCACCACCGATGTGCCCGTCGTGGCCTACGAGATGAACCCCTTCGGCGGAGGCTCCGCCGCGGTCACCGGCGCCTCGGGCCCGGCCGACGAGGGACTCGGTGGCGAACGCGAAGCCGTCGAGCACGAACGCGCAGAAGCTGACGAGCTGGAGCAAGAGGTGGTTGGCGGCGAGCGTGACGTCGCCGAACCGCGCGCCCTGGTTGGTGAACCATCCGAAGCCCGCGAGCAGCGCCAACGTGCGGATCATGATGTCGAGCTGCGCGGCGAACAGCCCCCGCAGCGCGGCCGGGTCGAGCAGCGCCGACCAGTCGACGAACGGCACCAGCTCGGGGCGGCGGCGGCGCAGCGCCGGCACGAGCAGCGCGAGCGACAGCCCCAGCGCGAACCACTCGGCGATCGCGGTGCCGAGCGCGACGCCGGCGGCGCCGAGGGCGAGCGGGCCGGCGAAGGCGACGTCGAGGCCGATGTTGAGCGCGTTGACCGCGAGCTGGATGACGAGCAGGCGCCGGGTGAGGCCGAGGCCGATGAGCGCGCCGGTGACGGCGTAGGTCGCGAGCGCGGCGGGCGCGCCCCAGATCCGGGTGCGCAGGTAGGCGGCGGTGATTGATTCGACCTCGGCGCTGCCGTCGAGCAGCGCGAGCGCGGCGGCCTCGATCGGGCGCTGCAACAGCACGATCGCGGCGCCGAGCAGCGCGCCGAGCAGCAGCGGGCGGGCGATGGCCAGGCGCAGCGCCGGCTCGTCCCCGGCCCCGTCGGCCTGCGCCACGAAGCCGGTCGTCGCCATCCGCAGGAAGCCGAAGCCCCAGTACACGAAGCTGAAGACGAGCGCGCCGAGCGCGATGGCGCCGAGGTCGACGACGGTGCCGTAGCGCCCGATGACCGCGGTGTCGGCGAGGCCGAGCAGCGGCGTGGCGGCGTTGGCGAGCACGATCGGCCAGACGATGCCGAGGATGGCGCGACGGTCGGGCCGGGGTGCGGGTCGACGCTCGGGGTGGGGATGGGGCGGGGGCGGCACGAGATCTCCGAGGGCGAACGCCGAGCGCGAAGCGGCGAGCAACGGTGATGCGGCACGACGGAGTCGGGCTTCGCCGGTGCCGTTCGTCCTCGCGCGGATGTCTCAGTGTGGCGTCGACGTCTCGGGCTCGGCGCGGCACGCGGGCCGCGAACGCCGCGTCACAGCGTCGCGAGCGAGCGGGGCGCCGACGGCACGCGCCTTGCGAGAGGCTCGGGGCGGAGGTGTCCCATGGTTCGTTCGCTCGCATGGCTGTCGTCGCTCGCGCTGCTCACCGGCGGGTGCGCGGTGGGGGTCGACAGCGAGGCCACCGGCCCGACGCCGACGCCGCCTGCGCTGCCCGGCAAGCCGCCGATCGCAGCGCCGGGCGCCGACGGGCCGGGGGCGGACACCCCGGGGACGGCCCCCGACTCGGCCGGCGGCGACCCGTGCGCCGGCCTCGACTTCAACGGGCGCTGCGAGGGCGATCTGGCGGTGTGGTGCGCCGATGGCGAGGTGCGCAGCGTCGACTGCGCCGCGTATGGCACCGCGTGCGTTTGGGTCGACCCGACGACCGGCTTCTATTGCGAGACACAGGCGCCCGAGCCCGCCCCGCAGCCCGACCCGCAGCCCGCCCCGCAGCCTTCGCCCGAGTCCGAGGCGCCCGAGCCGCAGCCTCAGCCCAGCCCCCAGCCCGACCCGCAGCCCCAGCCGGACGCCGAGCAGCCCGGCCCCGAGGGCAAGCCGCCCCCCGGCGGCGGGACCCCGTCCCCTTCCCCGAGCCCGTCGCCCAGCCCGTCGCCCAGCCCGTCGCCGTCGCCCAGCCCGGGCCCGGACGGGGGCAAGCCGCCCGCGGGCGGGGGGGCGCCGTCGGAAGTCTGTTTCGATTGCGCCTGTGTCATGCGCACGATCCTTGGAGCAGCGCGATGCTGGGCATCAGGCGCCGGCTTTGAGTTCGACCGCGAGGTCCTTCAGGCGGTCCTTGGGGACAACGAACCATTCGCCCTCGGGGGCTTCGTTGACGACATCCCACATCTCGTCGAGGGGCCGATCGGCCAGCCAGCACCGAACGATGCCCAGCGCGACCGGACGCAGCACGATGGCCACGCCGTTCTTCCCCGACTTTTCCAACTGCTTGCGGAGGGCGCGCAGCACGCGGAGTTCGGTGTCGGCGAGGGTGTCCCCGTCGGGAGGGGTGACAGCCGTGGGGTCCTGGCGCCACTGGCGGTAGACGGTGGGGTGCTTCTCGAGCAGTTCGCTCTCGCGGCGGCCTTCCCACAGACCGAGGTCCATCTCGCGGAAGTCCTCGACCTGACGGGGCCTTGCGTGAAGTTGAGCGCCGAGCATGCGGGCCGACTGGCTCGAGCACTCGTCGGGTCCGTGGAGCACGGCCTCGACAT